>DATBRW010000025.1:0-8101 GCA_036560125.1 Candidatus Limnocylindria bacterium | reverse complement strand
GCTGCCGATACATCATCGCCAGTCGGGCCGCCGCCAGCGTCGCCTCCGGGTCGTCGGCATTGACGTGGATGATGGGTACGTCGAATCCCTTGGCGAGATCGCTGGAGTAGGTGGTGGAGCGACCCTCCGCCGGTCCCGTCGTGAAGCCGATCTGGTTGTTGGCGATGATGTGGATGGTGCCGCCCGTCGTGTAGCCGGCCAGTCTCGCCATGTTGAAGGTCTCAGCCACCACGCCCTGCGCCGCAAAGGCCGCGTCGCCATGGATCAGGATCGGCAGCGTCTTCTGGCGGTCCACGGCCACCAGCGGCGCGCGGCGATCGCTCTGCTGAGCGCGGGCGCGGCCCTCGACCACCGGGTTGACTGCCTCCAGGTGGCTGGGGTTCGGGGACAGCGTCACGCTCAGCTCAGCGCCGTCCGGCGTATGGAAGGTGCCCTCCGCGCCGAGGTGGTATTTCACGTCGTCCGAGCCGCCCTTCTGGGCGCTGCGTCCCCCGCGACCGGCCTCGAACTCGGCCAGGATCGCCTCGTAGGTGACGCCCACGATGTGAGCCAGCACGTTGAGCCGGCCACGGTGCGCCATGCCGATCACGACCTCGTGCGCGCCCGCCTCCGCCGCGTTGGACAGCACCTCGTCGAGCGCCGGGACCATCACGTCCAGCCCTTCGATGCTGAAGCGCTTCTGGCCCAGGTAGGCCCGATGCAGGAAGCGCTCGAGCCCCTCCACCTGGGTCAGCCGCGCCAACAGTGCCCGTTGCTCGTGGACGTTCAGCGCGCGGCGATGCTCGTTCGACTCGATCACGCGGCGCAGCCACAGCCGTTCTTCGTGGCTGGCCAGGTGCTCGACCTCGTAGGCGATGGTGCCGCAGTAGGTGGCCCGCAGGGCGGGGAGCGCCTCGGCCAGCGTCTCGCCGGGCACGTCGACGCGCAGCAGCGAGGTGGGGATGCGCGCCATCACCTCCGGCGTGAGGCCCAACGGTTCGGGGTCGAGTGCCGGATCGCCGGGCGGCGGGCTGCCCAACGGATCGAGCCTGGCGGCCAGGTGCCCGAAGGACCGATACGCCCGCACCAGTGCCACCGCCGCCGCCACGGCCTTGAGGTCGTTGGTCGAGGTGGCGGCGAGCGGCCGCACGCCGGAGCTGGCCGCGGGCTCACCGGCTGCCTCGATGGGCGGGGCCTTGGCGAAGTCGGCGGCCAGTGACGAGAAGACATCCGGGTAGAAGTCGCCGGCGCCGCCCAGCAGGCCGTCGATCTGGCGCAGGAAGCCGCCCGACTCGGCGCCCTGGATGACCCGGTGGTCGTAGGTGGAGGTGATCGTCATCACCCGGCCGCTGCCGGTGTCGCGGATCGCGCCGGTGGCCACGATGGTGCCCTGGTTGGGCATCAGCCGCGGCACCGAGGCGGTGGTGCCCAGGGTGCCGGGATTGGTGAGGGTGATGGTGGCGCCGGCCATGTCATCGGGTGAGAGGCGGCTGGCGCGGGCGCGCTCGACCAGCTCCTCGTAGCGACCGACGAAGTCGGCGAAGTCCATGCCGTCCGCCCCCTTGATGACCGGCACGACCAGGAAGCGGCTGCCATCGGGCCGTTCCACGTCGACCGCCAGGCCGAGGTTGAGGCCGCCGGGATCGACCCGGTAGGCGGTGCTGTCCGACTCGTGGAAGTAGTGGGACATGGCTGGCGCCTCGCTCGCCGCGCGCACGATGGCCCAGCCGATCAGGTGGGTGAAGCTGATCTTGCGCGGAGCGAGCTGCTCGTTCAGCGCGGACCGCATGCTCGCCAGGGTGGCCACGGGGACGTCCCGGAAGCTGGTGGCGGTCGGTACGGACAGCGAGGCCGTCATGTTCTGGGCCAGGCGCGCGGCGGGCCCCTTGATGGGGGTGGCGCCGGCCGGCAGGGATGGCACGGCCGCCGGCCCGGGCTCCGGTTGCGCCGGCTCCGGTGGCGCCGGCTCGTTGGCAGGCGCCGGCGCTGGGGCTTCCTCGGGCGGCTGTGGCGCGGGAGCGGTGACCGCCTCCTGCCCGTTGCCCGAGCTCGAGGGAGGTGCGGAGGGAGGCGCGGAAGGCGGTGTGCCATCACCGCTTTCGAAGAGCGCGCGCCACTCTCCGTCAACGGATGCGGGATCGCGCCGGAACTGCTCGTACAGCTCGGCCACGTAGCCTGCGTTGACGGCGTTGACGGTGTCGAGCGTCTGCTCGACCTCGGATGGCTGCGGGGGGTCGCTCGGCGGCATGTTGCCGCTAAGGATAGGCTGCCGGGCCGTTCTCCAGATACGGGGCCTCAGGCGCCGGCGGCCTTCTGCCGGGACCGATATGCCCGTGACTTCATGCGGCTGCCGCATATGGCCATGGTGCACCACGTCCCGGAGCGATTGCGGGAGTGGTCGTAGAACAGCCAGCGGCAGGTGTCGTTGCGGCACGACTTGACGCGCGACCAGCTGCCATCGGCCATGCCGCGCGCCAGGGTCGCCAGGATGCCGCCCAGGAAGCCATCCACGCCGGCCTCGGCCGGCCGCAGCCGCCAGTCGGTCGGGTCGATGCCGACCAGCACCGGTACGTCGGCCGCGGCGCGGTTCATGGCGGCCAGCTGCTCGGTATCCAACGGCTCACCGTTGTTCACGCGGCCCAGGGCGCGGAGGCCCTCGCGGATGTCGATCGCACGCCGCCATGCCGGCTCGGGCACATCGGTGGCTGAGCCCATCAGGCCGCGCTCGGCCAGCCAGGCGCCCAACAGGGCGGGGCTGCCCAGCCCATCGTCGTCGCCCTCGCCGTCATTGGTATTCACGAAGTCCTGCAGGAGATGCAGTGACACGTCCGGCGCGGGCTCGCGATCGCCGGGCTGTGACCAGAGGATGCTTGGGTTCACCTGATCAGTCTACATCACCAGTCAAGCATGGTTGACAGGTGACGCCAAGTCCGCTAGGCTGGGCGCGTTACCACTCATAGAGCAATAGGTGGTGACGGAAGGACGGAACCAGAGATGGTTGACATGCTGGACTATCGAATGCACTACGCACTGATGCAGGCTGAGGAGCGACTGGCTCGCGCCGAGCGGCGCCAGGCGCCCAACGGCATCCGGATTCACCTGCGACCGACGCGGCGGGATGCGCGAGAGCGCCGCTAGGCGTCGGCGCGGTGATCGCGGGCCGTGAACCCGCGCACCAGGACCAGGAGGCCGATGGCAATGACCGCCACCGGCAGCAGCCACTCCGGCAGTGGCAGGCGCTCGCCGCTGATGCCGATGATCCCCTCGAAGAAGATGAAGCCGGCCACGAACAGGCCGATGGCCACCAGGATCTGCCAGAACCCGTCGCGCGCCATCTTGCGATTGCCGCTGCGGGTGCCGTAGAGCAGCATCCCCAGTCCGCTGCCGCCGGGGCCAACCAGCGCCCAGGCATAGGCCCAGCTCTCCCAATTGCCGGTGGTGTTCTGGTACAGCAGGACCAGGCCCACCATCGTCACGATGCTGCCGGCCACGGTCAGCCCTGATCCGTCGCGCTGGGTCAGCCCCCAGGCCATCAGCGCCAACCCGGGCGCGATCACGTAGAACGGCCACGTGGCGGCTCCCCAGTCGATGTTCAACCACTGACCGATGAAGAAGAAGATGCCGACGGTGATCAGCAGGATGCCCAGCAGAGCGGTCCCGGAGCTGCCGCGGCGCTCGGGCGTGGCCGCCGTGACGGACGGTGACTCCGGCGGCGGCTCAGTCGGTTCCGCCGGCTCGGGCGGGACAGCCTGATCGGCGTCCGATGCAGCGGGCGGGGCCTGCTCGGTCATTCCCGGATGCTACCGCCCGCGGCAAGCGGCGTCGCCACCTCGGCGCGACGGAGGAGCCAGTCGCTGTAGCCGCCGATCCAGGACTGTGCAGCGCCATCGCGGACCTCGACCACGCGATCGGCCATCCGGTCCAGGAAGTAGCGGTCATGGCTGATGAAGATGGCCGACCCCTCGAAGGTCTCGATCGCCGCCTCCAGCGTCTCGATCGACTCGATGTCCAGGTGGTTCGTCGGCTCGTCAAGGACCAGCAGGTTGGCGCCGGACAGCATCAGGAGCATCAGCTGCAGGCGGGTTCGCTCGCCGCCCGAGAGAGTCCGGATCGGCCGCCGCACCTGCTCGTAGTCGAACAGGAATGTCATCAGCCGCGCCACGGCCTGCTCCTCGGTGCCGGGGAAGTTCGCTCGCAGGGTGGCCAGCGGCGTCGTATCGGGGTCCAGCGTGTCCTGGTCCTGCGCCAGGTAGCCGATCCGGATCGAGGGGCCAACCCAGACCTCGCCGGCGGTTGGTGCCAGCTCGCCGACCAGCGTCTTCAGCATCACGCTTTTGCCGGCCCCGTTCTCGCCGACCACGCCGACTCGCTCACCGTGCATGACCGTCAGGTCGACCCCGTGTAGCACGCGGTGCTCCCCGAAGTCCATGCCGACCTGGCGCAGCTCGGCGGCGCGCTTGCCGCCGCGCTGGTGCGGATGCAGCTCCAGTCCGATGCGCCGCCGCTCCAGCACCGGCCGCTCCACCTTGTCCATCCGCTCCACGCGGCGCTGCAAGTTGCGGGCGGCGTTCATCAGCCCCTTGTTCGACTGGCTGGCGGGCACAGCCCGGGCCCACTGGATCAGGCGGCGCGATGCCTCTTCCAGCCGCTCGATCTCCTTGCGCTGGGCCATGTAGGTCTGCTGCTGGCGCTTCAGCTCCAGCTCCCTGGCCACCGCATAGGCGGTGTAGTTGCCCGGCCAGTTGCGCACCTGCCCGCCATCCAGGGACGCGATATCGGTCACCGTCTCGTCCAGCAGGTAGCGGTCATGGCTGACCGCCAGAATGCCGCCGCCGAAGCGCAACATCAGCCCCTGCAGCCGCTCGCGGCCTTCCAGGTCGAGATGCGCCTCCGGCTCGTCGAGCAGGAGCAGCTGGGGGTCCTGGATGATGGCCGCCGCCAGGCCGATCAGCTTGCGCTGCCCACCGCTGAGCACGCGGGTCGGCAGCTCGAGCTCGCGCTCCTCCAGCCCGATCTCGGCCAGCATCGCCCGGACCCGGCCCTCGAATGCCGGTCCGCCTGCTCGCTCATACCGGTCCAGCAGCAATGCCTGCTCCGCCAGCACGGCCTCCATGCGCGCGCCGTCGTTGTAGACCGATGGATCGGCCAGGCGTTGATCGCACGTCGCCAGCCCGTCGTCGATCTCACGCAGGTCGGCGCGGGCGTCCCGCAACGTGGTGGCCGGGGACCGTTCGTCGCCAAGCGGGTGCTGGGCCAGCATCGCCAGCCGCAGGCCGCGCTGGCGGGTGATCCGCCCAGCATCGGCCTCCTCGTCGCCCACGGCGATGCGCAGCAGCGTCGACTTCCCCGAGCCGTTCGGCCCGACCAGGCCGATCCGGGCACCATCGGGCAGCTCCAGGTCAACCCCGCGCAGGATCTGGCGACCGCCGAACGCCTTGGCGATGCCGCGCAGGGAGAGCAGCGTCATCGGTCCAGGACGGCCCGCAGCGTGGCCGTGTCGACGTTGCGGCCGGTGAGCACCGCCGTCACGCGGCGACCGGCGAGGCCACCGAGCCGCGCGCGAAGCGCGGCGATGGCCAGCGCGGCGCTGCCCTCGATGGCCAGGTGATGCACCTGCAGCGCCCAGGCCATGGCGTCGGCGATCTGATCCTCGTCGACCACCACCACCTCGTCCACCAGCTGCCGGCACATCTTCCAGGTGATGCTGTCTCGTTCGATGTTGCCCGACACGCCATCGGCCAGCGTGGGAGCGATGGGCACCGGCTTGGTGGAGCGCGACTCGAAATAGACGTACATCGGCGGCGAGGCCGAGGGCTGCACGCCGACCATCCGCACTCCGGGTCGCAGCGCCTTGGCCCACAGCCCGATGCCCGAGATGAGCCCGCCACCGCCGATCGGTACCACGAAGGCGTCGCAGTCGGGCCAGTCCTCGAGCACCTCGACCGCCACCGTGGCTTGGCCGGCAATCACGTCCGGGTCGCCGTACGGCTCGACGTAGGTGGCGATCCCCTGGTTGTGCCGTCGTCGTGCCTCGATCTCGACGTCGTCGTACTCCCGTCCGAAGACCTCGACCACGCAGTCGTCCGACTCCAGCGCGCGCAGCCGTTCGAGCTTGGCGGGAGAGGCCGCGGCCGGCACCAGTACGGTCAGGCGCATGCCGTACGCCCTTGCGGCGCTCGCCACCGCGATGCCGTGATTCCCGGTGGAGGCCGTCACAAGGCGGGCGTTGGGCGTCTCGGCGGCGATCAACGCCACCTTGTTGAAGGCGCCGCGGATCTTGAACGCGCCGGTCGGCTGGAGAAGCTCCAGCTTCAGTCGTACCTCAGCGCTGCCGCTCTCGTCGGCCAGGCTTGGCGACGCCTCGAGCGGCGTGTGCAGCGCCACCTCGCGCAGACGATGGCGCGCGGCGAGCACGTCGGAGAGCAGCGGGAATCGGGCCATGGTGGCCCAAGTCTAGGGGCGGGTGTGCTCAGGCCGCGTCGGGCAGGAAGTCGTCGCCGTGTGGGCCGCGCTCCAGGGTCTGCAGCCGCCGGCTGATGCGCATGATCGAGCCGAGCCGATCGGTGACGCGCGCCCGCTCGACCGGGGTTGCCCAGTGACGGAGCGTGTAGTCGATCTCGTGCTTGTGGCGAGTGGCGGTCATGACGAGCTCGTCGATCTCGCGCCGCCCGGCGGTGTCGACCTCGATCGAGATCAGGCGTCTTCGGGCATCCAGCACAGCCACGTAATAGGAGGTGGCCAGCCGGTCGAGGTCCCGTTGGGCATCGCGCGCCCACGGCTCCGGCGGCCCGCCGAAGCCGAACTTGCGCCATTCCCGCGGTTGGACGACCTGTACCACGGCGGCACCGTACGCCTAGCCTTTGAGGCGGTCAGCACCCCGACCGGGCTATTGGCGTCATGTACGAATGGCGGTGCGTCGCGCCAACGGGGTCAGTGCGCTGCGTCACCGTCCCTCAGCACATTTCGGAGTTCGCGCCGAGGGCTGGTATCATCGAATCCCCTCGCTGGGGTGTGGCCAAGCGGTAAGGCGCCTGACTCTGGATCAGGAGATCGAAGGTTCGAATCCTTCCGCCCCAGCCAACAATCTGAGCACGAAATGAGCCCGGCCGGCATGGCGCCGACCGGGCCCTCGTATGCCCTCGTATCCCTCGTTGTACCCGCTACCGCTGTCTCGCCGCAGTCCCAGGGCCCGATACTGGGCTGACGTGAAAGCTCAGCGATCCGTGAGATACCGAACCCTGGCCGCGACCGTCGCGTTGGCCGCCGTCCTGACGATGCTGTTGCCCAGCGGCGCACTCGGTCGCACCGACACCAAGGACAAGATCACCGTCTTCCTTCACGGATTCAATGGCCGGAACTGCACGCAGGACTGGCGTGAGCTGATGCTTGACATGCGCACGGCCGGGTTCACGGGCCCGTTCTATGTCGTGAGGTTCCTGTCGGCAGACTCGGAATGTGACCTGTCAGGCATCCCAAACGCCTTTAACGTCGGCCTGTTCCGATGGGGCGCTCACTCAGGGCCGTACGGGCACGAGGGGACCAGCCATGACAACAACACGGACATACGACATCTGGCGTGGCACTTCGCCCATTGGGCGCACTCATTCATCCCCGATGACCCGCCGGTCGACGTGGTTGCCCACTCGATGGGCGGTCTGATTGTGCGGTTCGCGCTCGGCAAGCAGTCCGGCCTCTGGCCTGCCCTCAATATCGAGGACGTGGTCACGCTGGGCAGTCCGCACGGCGGCGTCAACTTCGCCTCGTGGACCGGTACGCTCCAGGGCACTCAGATGGAGCCCGATTCCTCCTTCATCGGCTGGTTGGCCCAATACGCTCCCAATCCGCAGGGGTCTGACGGGACAGAGTGGACGGTCGTCGGCAGTGCTGGGGACTTCGTCGTGCCCCGCGTCACCGCAACGAACATGCAGGCTGCCGAGCGCGTGCGGTACGGACTGCTCCCCTGGCCGATCGACCACGGCGGGTACATGCACGAGGACGCGAATCGAAATGCAGACCTCTGGATCAGCGACCGGTACCAACCGTATTACACGCTGGGGCCCATGGCGATGATCCGCGCTGCCCTCAAGCTCGCAGGCTGGTAGGCCCCCGTTGCGCGCGTCAC
>DATBRW010000024.1:0-13132 GCA_036560125.1 Candidatus Limnocylindria bacterium | reverse complement strand
GCCATCACCAGCTGCTCGCTATCGAAGACGGCAGCCATGTATGGCGGGCCGTCATGAGGGCCGGGCGACGCGCGAAGGGAGGAGCTGATCCCCAGAATCAGGTTGTGCTCGGCCTCGCGCGCGGCGAGGAAGTCGCCTGTCGCGGCGAGGAAGTCGGCGACGCGGGTGTATCGGTCCAGGCGCATCGGCTGTACGAGGGTACGCTGTGCGCATGACGAAGATCGGCTACGCCTGCATGCTCGAGCAGTTCCACCCCACCGACCTGCTCGACTGGGCCGAACAGGCGGAGGGCACCGGCTTCGATGCCGGCTTCCAGGTCAGCGAGCACTTCCATCCGTGGACCCCGCAGCAGGGCCAGGCGGCCTTCGCCTGGAGCTTCATGGGCGCGCTGGGGCAACGCACGTCGCTTCCCTTCGGCACCGCCGTGACCTGCCCGGGCTTTCGCTACCACCCCGCGGTGATCGCCCACGCGGCGGCCACGCTGGGCGCCATGTACCCCGGCCGAGTGTGGCTGGGCCTTGGCGCCGGGGAGGCGCTGAACGAGCACGTCATCGGCGGCGAGTGGCCGGAGGTCGGGATCCGCAGCAGCATGATGTTCGAGGCCATCGAGGTCATCACCAAGCTCTTCACCGGCAAGGTGGTCAAGCACGACGGCGAGTACTTCACGCTCGAGTCCGCGCGCCTCTACACCATCCCGGAGCAGCCGGTGCCCATCCTGGTGGCCACGGCAGGGCCGCTGAACGCGAAGCGCACCGGCAAGTACGCGGACGGGATCATCACCGTCGGGGCGGCGGACGAGAAGATCGCCATGCTATGGGGCAAGTTCCGAGAGGGCGCCACCGAGGCCGGCAAGGATTCGGAGGCCATGACCACCCAGCTGCAGGTCCACGTTTCGTGGGCGCCCACGCAGCAGGAGGCAGAGGACCAGGCGCTGCGAGAGTGGCCGAATGGCGGCATGCCGTTTCCGAAGCAGGACATCAAGAATCCTGAGGACTTCGAGAACATGGCGAAGATGGTCCGGATCGAGCATTTCGCCAACCGCATGCTCATCAGCGCCGATCTCGACGAGCACCTGGCGGCGCTGCAGGGCTACGTCGACATGGGCTTCGACTCGATCTTCCTGCACAACGTGGGGCGCAACCAGGCCGAGTTCATTGGCACCTTCGGCGAGAAGGTGCTGCCCCGGCTTCGCCTGCCCTAAGGACCGATGCCTCCACTTCCGCCGGACGAGGCGCGGCGGCGCCTGGGGGCGGCCCGGATCGCGCGGTTGGCCACCATCCGGGCCGATGGCCGCCCACACGTCGTGCCGGTAGTGTTCGCCTTCGATGGCGAGGTGCTGCGGACGATCGCCGATCCCAAGCCGAAGCGCGGCATGGACCTGCTGCGCCATCGGAACATCACCGCCCACCCCGCGGTTTCGCTGTTGGTCGATGAGTACGAAGAGTCCTGGCAGGCGATCTGGTGGGTGCGCGCCGACGGCGAGGGTCGGGTGGTGGAGGATGGCCCGGAGCGCGACGAGGCGATTCGTCAGCTGCGCGCCAAGTACCAGCAGTACGCGGAATGGACCGAGCCCTTCGGGGCGGCCACCATCATCCTTGTGGACCGGATCACGTCCTGGACCCTGACTCCGGTCGACTAGTCGAGGGCGAACCAGACCCTGACTGAGGCCGGGATCTCGATCTCGCCCGTGGCGACCTCGGTCGGTGCCGACTCGTCGGCCGCCATCCGCAGCATGGCGCCGCGCGGGAAGGGCGTGACGCCCGCCTCACCGCCCTCTTCGATGCGGATCGGCTCGCCCAGGGCCAGGCCGGCGGCCTCCGCCAGCGCCGCCGCCCGCGCCCGCGCCACGGCGACTGCTTCGGCCAGCGCCTCGCGCGCTGCCGCTTCAGGTTCGGCGAGCTCCATGGACGTGCCGTGCACCTGGGTGGCGCCGTCGTCGACCAGGCCGTCCAGGATCGGTCCGAGCAGGGAGACGTCTCGGATGCGAAGCGTCATTGGCCGCGACGCCTCGAAACCGGTGAGCTTCGGCTTGCCGCGGCTGTAGTCGTAGGTCGGGTGCACCGTCAGGGACGGCGCCTGGACGTCCGCGTCCGGCAATCCCTGCCTGCGCAGCCGCTCCAGGATGGCCGAGGCCCGGCGGTTGGCCTCGTCGCGGGCCAGACCGGCATCCTTGTCCTGCACGGTCACCGCCAGCGACACGACGGCCATGTCCGGAACGCGGCGCACCGTTGCCTCGCCGCGAACGACGATCCCGCGCTCGGTGGCCTCCGCCACTACTCGACCGCCTCCCAGACACTGGCGATCCCCTGCCCCACGCCGATGCACATGGTCGCCAGGCCGTGGCGGGCTCCTCGACGGCGCATCTCGTGCGCCAGCGTGGCGACCAGCCGGGCGCCCGAGGCGCCCAGCGGGTGCCCGATCGCGATGGCGCCACCGTTCACGTTGGTCTTCTCCGGGTCAAGGGTGAGCTCCCGCATCACCGGGATCGCCTGCGCCGCGAACGCCTCGTTGAGCTCGATGAGGTCGAGCTCGTCCACGGCCAGACCGGCGCGTTCCAGCGCCAGTCGCGACGCGGGGATCGGTCCCAGGCCCATGGTTGCCGGGTCGACCCCGGCGACCGCCGAGGAGAGCATCCGCATGATCGGTCGCAGGCCGAGCTCGGAGGCGCGCGCCTCGGACGTCACCAGCACCGCCGCCGCGCCGTCGTTGATGCCCGACGAGTTGCCCGCCGTGACTGATCCGGAGGCGTCGCGCTTGAAGGCCGGCTTGAGGGCCGCGAGCTGCTGCAGCGTGGTCTCCGGCCGTGGGTGCTCGTCCCGCGTGACCTCAGCCTCTTCGCCCTTCCGGCCGGCAGGAGCGGTGATCGGCACGACCTCGTCCGCGAAGCGGCCCGCCTCGTGGGCGGCTGCCCAGCGGCGGTGTGACTCCAGCGCGAATGCGTCCTGCTCCTCGCGACTCACCCCGCAGCGCTCGACCACGTTCTCCGCCGTCTCGCCCATGGAGTACGGGTAGTAGGCATCGGCCAGGCGCGGGTTGGTGAAGCGCCAACCGAGGGTCGTGTCGTACAGCGTCTGCTCGCCGCGCGGGAAGGCGGCGGATGGCTTGGCCATCACGAACGGCGCCCGCGTCATGGATTCCACGCCACCGGCCACGAAGACCGAGCCATCACCGGCCACGATCGCGTGGGCGGCGTTGATGATGGCGTTCATGCCCGACCCGCAGAGGCGGTTGACGGTCGCCCCGGGTACCTCCACCGGCATGCCAGCCAGCAGCGCGGCCATGCGACCGACGTTGCGGTTGTCCTCCCCTGCCTGGTTGGCCGCGCCCAGGATCACGTCGTCGACGACGTCGGCCGCGATGCCGGTCCGATCGAGCAGGGCACGGATCGCGTGGGCGGCCATGTCGTCCGGACGCACCTCTCGCAGGGCGCCCCCGTAGCGGCCGAACGGCGTGCGGAGGCCGTCGACGATCACGGGGGTATGGGCTGGATCGGTCCTCACCGGGCCGATCCTAGCACCGGACTCATTCGGGCCTAGAACGACGGCGGGGTGAGGACGAAGATCACGCGCGCCACGCCGGGGCCAGGGTTCTGGTTGCGGTGGGCGACCCGGCTCGAGTAGCGGATGGCATCGCCGGCTTCGAGCCGATAGTGCTCGTCGCCGACCCAGAGCTCCAGGCAGCCTTCGAGCACGATCAGGCACTCCTCGTCCGATTCGTGCTCATACGCGTCGGGGCCGGTGCCGCCACCCGGATCGATGGTCGACTCGATCACCTGCAGGCGGGCGTTCGCTCCATCGGTCAGGAACTCGTCGCGTGCCCCGAGGCCCGCGTAGCCGATGACGCGCCGCTCACCTCGACGCACCAGGCGGCCGTGCGGCCCGGCACTGTCGAGCAGTGTCCCGATGGTCGTGCCCAGCGCCACCGCGATCCGGCGCAGGGTGGCAATCGACGGGCTGGCAATGTCGCGCTCCACCTGCGACAGGAAGCTCTCGGTGACGCCAGCCTCCTGGGCGACCGCCTTCAGCGTCAGGCCCCGACGGAGTCGCGCGTCGCGCAGGCTGCGGCCGATCAGGATGTCTTCGGCGACCATGGCCACCGATTCTAAGGCCGGCGGCCGCCCATTGACCCCGCGGCCGCCCGACACGTAGCATCGGGCGGACTTAAGCAGCACTTCAGCGAGGGCAGGGTGGCGGAGGCTCCGCGCGTGGTCGGCTGGTGGCTGCATGAGGCCCTCGCCACGGAGGACGCAGTCCCAGAGGCGCCGGCCGTCGAGGAGCTGGAACCCTTCGACGTTGCGATCGTCGGAGGCGGCTACACGGGCCTCTGGACGGCCTGGTGGCTGACGGAGCGTCAGCCCGATGCCCGGATTGCCATCATCGAGCAGGGCATCTGCGGCGGCGGGCCCAGCGGACGCAACGGCGGGTTCGTGCACGGCTGGTGGGACCAGCTGCCGTACCTGCTCGAGCGCTTCGGTGCGGACGACGCCCTCCGGCTGGCGCACCTGGTGGACGAGGCGGTGGGGACCATCGGTGCGTGGTCCCGGGCCAACAATGTCGACGCCTGGTACCGGCACGGAGGCTACCTGCGTGTCAGCGCCTCCGCTGCGCAGGACGGCGAGTGGCGATCGGCGGTCCAGGCGTGCGCCGGTTTGGGCGTGGCTGATCAGTACGTGGAACTGTCTGCGGCCGAGATCCAGGCGCGCTGCGCCTCGCCCGCCATGCGTCGCGGCGCGCTGATGCCGAACGCGGCAACGGTCCAGCCCGCCCGGCTTGCACGGGGCCTGCGCCGCGCCCTGGCCGCGCGGGGCGTGACGATCCTGGAGGGGGTGCGGGTGGCGCGTCTGCGACCGGGATCTCCGATCCAGCTGGAAACCGCTCACGGCACGCTGGCCGCCGAGCAGGTGGTATTGGCCCTGAACGCGTGGGCCGCTGGCTGGCGCGACTTCGCCACCACGCTGCTTGCCTGGGGCAGCCACATCGTCCTGACCGAGCCGGTCCCCGGGCGCCTGGCGGAGCTGGGCTGGACCGGCGGCGAGGCCATCGCCGACGCCCGATTCACCGTCCACTACTTCCGGACCACGCCCGACGGGCGCCTGGCGTTTGGTGCCGGCGTGGGAGCGGCCGGCTACGGCGGCCGCGTCGACCGTCGCTATGACTCCGATCCGCGCGCGGAGGATCGTGCCCGCGCCTCACTGCGTCGCTTCTTCCCGACCTTGGCCGACGTCCGCATCGACGACGCCTGGGGCGGACCAATCGACATCAGTCCGGATCGTCTGCCGATGATCGGCTCGCGCCATGAGGGGCGTGTTCACTTCGCGCATGGCTTCAGCGGCAACGGCGTGGCTCCTGCGGCCTTCGCGGGTCGCGTGCTGGCTGGGCTCGTCGACGAGCCGCAGGGGGACCTTGCCCGGCTGCCGATCGTGGACCGTCGGGTCCGGCGCTTCCCGCCCGAGCCGGTGCGCTTCGCGGGGGTGCGCGTGGTGCGCGAGGCCTTGATCCGCCGCGACGAGGCGGAGGACGTCGGGCGCCGACCGTCGGTACTGGTGCGGTTCCTCGCTGGACTGCCGCGCCTGCTGGGGTATCGGTTCGGCACGGGCAAGCCACCGTCCGGCGAGGCCATCGGGCCGGTCGCAAATGATTGACCCGTGGAGTGCCATGGGCCTACCATCCCGCCTACAGTATTGCTTCAGGCGGGGCTTCTCAGGACAGGAACGTGGAGGTTCGACCCGAGCATGAGCATCCCGTACCGAACGACGCGCCGCGGACTGGCCACGCTGGCCGCCGTGGCGCTGGTCCTTGCCGCCTGCGGCGGAGGATCGCCGACCGCCAGCTCTGGTGGATCGGGCGCGGCCAGCCAACCTGCCGAACCAGAGCCGAACGCGCTTACCGTGCTGGAGTGGGCCGGCTACGAGGCGCCTGACTTCTGGGCCGATTTTGCCTCCGCCAACCCCGACGCCGACGTCCAGTTCGAGTTCGGGATCAACGACGCCGACATCCTCAGTCTCATGGAGGCGGGCAGCGAGGCCGATGTCTTTCACTTCTACACCGGCTGGCAGCAGTTCTACGTCGACGAGGGCCTGGTCCAGCCGATAGACACCAGCAAGCTAACCAACTGGGACAAGGTGCCGGACAGCTTCAAGGCTATGGGCCAGATTGACGGCGTCCAGTATTACGTTCCATGGGACTGGGGCTTCACCTCGATCCTGTACAACACCGAGAAGGTCCCCGAAGTCACCAGCTGGGATGCCCTGTTCAATCCGGACTATGACCAGCACATCGCCATGTGGGACGACGGTCCGGCGGCGGTCACCGTGTCGAGCTACATCAACGGATGGGACGAGACCGCCATCACCGACGACCAGCTGGCGACGATCGAGCAGGACTGGAAGGACCAGAAGCCGCTGAACCTGCACTACTGGGATTCGGAGTACGAGAACCTCTGCCCGGAGGTAGAGAGCGGCGACATCTGGGTCGCGTACGCTTGGCAGGGCTGCTACGCACAAGCGCTCTACGATGGCATACCGGTCGCGTATGCCAACCCGCAGGAGGGTCGGAACTCGTGGGTGGGACTGTACGGGATCAGCGCCGAGAGTGACAGCCCCGAGCTCGCGCTCGAGTTCCTGGACGACAAGCTCGCAGAGCTGTCGTGCGGCGCCGCGGTGACGCAGTTCTACTATGGCTGCGCCAATCAGGAGGTGATGGACGCCGTTGACGATCCGGTGCTCATCGAGGCGTTCAGCATCGACGACCCATCGATCTTGGAGTCGACCAACTTCACGCCGCTCGTGACCGCCGAGCAGCGTGATGCCTGGACGGCGATGTGGACGAGGGTCAAGGCCGAATAGCGGTCCGTTGACGGACGCCGCGGCGTAGCGTTTCTCAGCCGATGCTGGGCCGCCGCGGCGTCCTCCGCTTCCTGGCGCTACCACCCTATGTCTGGCTGGCGCTGTTCCTGGTGGTGCCGGTCGGCTTGATCGCGACGATCAGCCTGCGGCCGGAGCCGGGGCCGCTGAGCTTCGACGATCCATGGACGCCGTCGCTGGTCCAATACCAGCGCATCATCGAGACGCCGGCCTATCTGCGACAGCTGGGCATCTCCGCCCTGATGGCGGGGATCGTGGCGCTGACCGCGACCGTGCTTGCCTACCCGGTCGCCTACTTCCTGACCTTTCGGGCGGGACGCCGCGCACCCCTCTACCTGACCTTGCTGCTCATCCCGTTCGCGGTCAGCTTCCTGCTGCGGGTCATGGCCTGGCGTCTCATGCTCGGGCAGTCGGGCGCCATCAATTCCTTCCTGGAGTGGCTGGGCCTCACCAAGGAACCACTGGACCTGCTCATCTACTCGCGTGCGGCGGTGGTGGTGACCCTGACCTACGTCTGGATCCCGTTTGCCGCGCTTCCCATCTACGCCGCCATGAGTCGGATCGACATCCGCCAGCTGGAGGCGGCCGCCGACCTGGGAGCGGGCCCATGGACGCGATTCCTGCGCGTCACCGTTCCCCTGAGCCTGCCGGGGGCGTTGGCGTCCTTCTTCATGGTCTTTATCCCCAGCGTGGGCGAGTACGTCACCCCGCGCCTGGTCGGCGGCAGCGAGACCTACATGTACGGCCAGCTCATCCAGGACTTCTTCGGCCGCGCGGCCAGCTGGGCATCAGGATCGGCCGCTGCCGTGATCATGCTGATCCTGACCATGGCGCTGGTGGCGATCGCCGTACGCGTGATTGACCTGCGGAGGCTGGCTTGAGCGTCAACCGGGCGATCGGCGTGGGGCGGACCCGCGTGCCGCTTGGCACGGTCTATGTCCTGATGCTGATCCTCCTCTACTTCCCGATCGGCCTCCTGTTCGTCTTCTCCTTCAATGGCAGCGCCGTCCTGAACTTCCCGCTGCACGACCTCACGGTGGACTGGTACGCCGAGGTATTCACCGATGCGGCCCTGCTCGAGGCGGCGCGCAACAGCCTCGTGGTCGGGGTCGGGTCGGCCACAGTGGCGACCGCGCTGGGCCTGGCAGTCAGCATCGCCTTTGTCCGATTCCGGTTCCGCGGCCGCACGCCGCTGCTCGCCCTGGCGGTGCTGCCGCTGGTGGTCCCGTTCATCGTGCTGGGGGTATCGCTGTTCCTGCTCTTCTCGTTTGTGGATCTGCCGCGCTCGCTGCTCACGATCGGCGCCGGGCACGTGGTCATCGCGCTGCCGTTCGCGACGCTGATCCTGCTGGCCCGCATGTCGGGCATGGACCCCGCCCTTGAGGACGCGGCCATGGACCTCGGCGCGAGCTACCTCACCACGCTGCGGACGGTGGTGCTGCCGTTGATCGGGACCGCGCTCCTGTCGGCCTGGATCACCTGCTTCATCGTCTCGTTCGACGAGGTGGCGATCGCCCTCTTCCTGGCCGGCAGCGACGCAACCTTTCCGGTCTTCCTCTACGGCCAGCTGCGGTTCGCCCAGCGGCTCCCGGTCCTGATCGCGATGGCGGTAATGCTGATGGCTGGCACCATCACGCTGACGCTGATCGCGTTCCGATTGGGGCGACGCCAAGCATGAGCGACGCACGCGACATACTGGACATCGTCGACGCCTGGCGCGGGCCGACCGCCTCGCAGGCCGCGGGCATGACGCTGGCCGCGGCACGTCGGATTATCGCCGCGGTCGAGGCGGAGGCGACGGCCATGCAGGTGGCGATGTCGGCAGCGGTGGTCGACTCCGGTGACCAGCTCGTCGCATTCGCTCGGATGGACGGTGCCGACCTCGTCGGCGTGCGGCTGGCGCAGGACAAGGCCTACACGGCACTTGCCAACCGGATGCCAACCCGCGACCTGGCACCCCTGGTCCAGCCCGGCGCCGAGTTCTACGGCTACGACTCGCTGGCGGCGGGGCGGATGATCGTCTTCGCCGGCGGCATGCCGCTGGAGCGCGACGGCGTGCTGGTCGGCGCGATCGGGGTCAGCGGCGGCAGTGCCGAGGAGGACCAGCGCGCCGCCGACGCGGCCGTGCAGGCTTTCGAATCCGGCTGATCCCGTCCTAGACTTGCCACATGGCCACACAGGAGCTGCAGCGGCTGAGCCGCGGCGACATCGATCCCCTCGCCGCGTCGTTCGCAGGCAAGCTGGTATTGCCCGGCGAGGCCGGCTACGAGGAGCGGCGCGGCATCTGGAACCGGATGATCGACCGCCGGCCGGCGCTGTTTGCCCGCTGCGCCAGCACCGAGGATGCGCAGCGCGCCCTTGCCTTTGCCCGCGAGCACGGCCTGCCAGTCTCGATCATGGGCGGTGGCCACAACGTGTCGGGCAGCGCCCTGGTGGACGACGGCGTAGTGATCGACCACGGGCTGCGGCGTGGCGTGGAGCTCAGCGCCGACCGGACGCAGGTCAGCGTCGAGCCGGGTGCGCTGCTGGGTGACCTCGACGCCGCAACCGTGCCCCATGGCGTGGCCGTCCCGATCGGCATCAACACCACCACCGGCCTGGCCGGCCTGACGCTGGGCGGTGGCATCGGCTGGCTCATGCGCGCGCATGGCCTCACGTGCGACCGCCTGGTCGGCGCTGAAGTCGTCCTGGCCGACGGCAGCCTGGTCCAGGTGGACGAGGCCACTCAGCCAGACCTGCTGTGGGCGCTGCGCGGAGGAGGGGGCAACTTCGGCATCGTGACCCGCTTCGAATTCGCCACGGTGCCCATGCCGGAGGCCGTGCTCGCCGGCATGCTTGCGTTCCCGCTGGAGGACGGCGTACGGGTCCTGCGCGCCTACCGCGATTGGACGGCGGAGTCGCCCAACAGCCTCACCACCATCGTGGCCCTCCGCACTGTTTTGCCGCTACCGGCGCTGCCGGTCGAAGTCCACGGGCGCCGAATGGTCGGCATCGGGGTCTGCTTCGTCGGCGATCCGCCCGATGACGACGCGTTGCTCGCCCCGTTGCGAGCCCTTGGCACGCCGCTCTACGACTCCGTCGCGCGCAAGCCCTTCACCGTCCACCAGGAGATGTTCGACGCCAGCGTCCCGCCGCGGAACGGCTACTACTGGAAGTCGCACTTCCTGGCCGGGCTGACCGACGGGGCCATCGAGACCGCCGTGGACCACCACCTGCGAGCGCCACAGCCGTGGTCGTATTCGCTGCTGGGGCAGCTGGGTGGCGCCACAGCACAGGTCGCCACTGACGCGACCGCCTACCCGCACCGCGAGGCGCCGTTCTTCATCAACATCAACGGGGTTGACGACGACCCCGCCCACGACGACGAGGTCATCGCCTGGACACGCGAGACCTTCGACGCCCTGGCGCCGTTCTCGACCGGCGGGGTCTACGTGAACTTCGTGGGCAACGAGGGTGACGAGCGCGTGCGTGCGGCCTACGGCCCCGCCTATGAGCGGTTAGCGCGCATCAAGGCCCGTTATGACCCGGACAACGTGTTCAGCACCAACCAGAACGTCCGGCCGGCGGCTCTCGCCGGCTGAGCGTCAGCTCGCCCGGCGCGCCGGATGGGTGGCCGTCACCGCCTCGAGCAGGTGACGGGAGGCGTGCGCCACCTCGTCCACCGCCCGGTTGAACGCAACTTCGTTGGCGGGTGACGGCTTGCGGTAGCCGCTCACCTTCCGCACGTACTGCAGCGCGGCGGCGCGTACCTCGTCCTCATCGGCTGGCACGTCCAGCGTGCGCAGCGTCTTGATCGATCGACACATGCGGCAGAGTCTAGGTCTCTGCCAGCAGATCCTCCAGCGAGTCGATGACCCGGTCGGCGGCGGAGACATCGGTCTCGGCGAATTGCGGGACGGCGATGCAGGTCAGACCGGCCGCCTTGGCGGCGGCGATGCCAGATGCCGAGTCCTCGAGCGCCAGCGCATCGGCCGGCTCCACGCCCAGCCGTTCACAGGCCAGAAGGTAGATATCGGGGGCGGGCTTGGATTCGGCCACGTCGTCGGAGGTCACGATGGCGTCGAACGCGTCGGTGATGCGGGCGGTGGCCAGGGCAGAATCCACCAGGTGCCGCGGCGAGTTCGAGGCCAGGCCCAGCCGCGTCCGGCCACGCAGCCGCTCGACCAGCTCCACCGCGCCAGGGCGCCCGTCCACCTGCTCCCGCAGCTGCGCCTCCATCAGGCTCACCATCTCGTCCACCAGCCCTGGCCCTTGATCACGCGGCAACCCCAGGCGGTCCGCGAAGTAGTCGGCGGTAAAGCTGAAGCTGGAGCCGATGACCGCCATCTTGTCGTCCCAGCTGAACTCCGCGCCGTGCTGCGCGAACAGCTCGGTCTCGGCCCGATGCCAGAGCAGCTCGGTGTCCAGCAGCAGGCCGTCCATGTCGAACACGACTGCCCGATAACGGTCGGGCAGGAGCCCCTCGATCACGCGTCGCCGAAGAAGCTGCCGCTGCGCTCAGCCAGCTGCCGCAGCAGCGGCACGGCGCGGTAGCGCCCGTCCGGCACCGCGGCGTTGAGCGCGTCCAGGGTGTGCAGAACGTGATCCAGGCCGATCCGCTCGCCCCACTCCAGCGGTCCGGACGGATAGTTGGTGCCCAGGCGCATGGCGGTGTCCACGGCGTCGGGCGTCGCCACCCCATCGGCCACCGCCGAGGCGGCCTCGTTGACGATTGTGGCGAGGATGCGCGCGGCGATGAGCTCTTCGCCAAGGTGGTCGACCCGCGGGCCGTCCGGACGTTGCTCGACGCCTGACCACACGGCGGTGCGAGCTCCCTCGGGCGTGTACTCGTAGAAGCCCCCACCGCTCTTGCGGCCAAGCCGGCCGGCGTCGACCAGCGCGCGCTGCATCGGGTGCGGGCGATAGCGCGGCTCGAAGAATGCCTGCTCGTAGACGCTGTTGCTGACGGCGAAATTGACGTCCAGGCCGATGGCATCCACCAGCTCGAACGGCCCCATCCGGAAGCCGATGCGTCGCATCGCGCCATCCACCTCGTCGACGCGCGCGGCGCCCTCGCCGACGATGCGCATCGCCTCCAGGTAGAACGGCCGCGCGACGCGGTTGACGATGAAGCCTGGCGTGTCGGCAGCCACCACCGGTTCCTTGCCGAGCTGACGAGCGATCGCCTGTCCACGCTCGACCGCGGCGCCGTCGGTCATCGGTCCCGGAATCACCTCGACCAGGGCCATCAGCGGTACCGGATTGAAGAAGTGCATGCCCAGCACACGCTCCGGCGTGGCGGCGGCGGACGCGATGCGGGCCACCGACAGGCTGCTGGTGTTGGTGGCCAGCAGCGTCCGTGGCGAGGCGGCGGCATCCAGCAGTCGAAAGGCCCGGCGCTTGAGCTCCAGGTCTTCGGGGATCGCCTCGACCACCAGCTCGGCGGCGGCGAGATCTTCCAGATGGTGCTGCGGTTGGATGCGACCCATCGCCGCGTCGCGATCCGCCGGCGAGAGCTCCTCCTTCTCCACCCGCCGCGCCAGGAAGCCGGCCACCCTGTCGCGAGCCTTGTCCACCGCCCCGGGCAAGGGGTCGTGCAGGAGGACCTCGACGCCGGCCAGAGCCGCAACCTGGGCGATGCCCGCCCCCATCGTCCCGGCGCCCAGCACGCCAAGACGCGTGATCCTGCTGCCGCCCTCAGCGGCCAACGAACCGCGGCTCCCGCTTCTCGGTGAAGGCAGCCACGCCCTCTGCGTGGTCATCGGTGCGGCCGGCCAGGTCCTGCATCTGGGCCTCCAGCGCAAGGCTCTCCTGGAGTGTGCCGTCCTCGGCGGCGTTGATCAGTCGCTTGGCGTAGCCGATCGCCCTGGTCGGCGCCTTGGCCAGGCGGGCAGCCGCTTCGCGGGCGGCATCCATGATCTCGGTGCCGGGGAGCACTACGTTGACCAGGCCGGCGACATGTGCCTCCGCGGCGGTCAGCGGCTCACCGCTGAAGATGAGCTGCGCGGCGCGGTGACGGCCCAAGGTCCGGACCAGCGTCCGTGTGGAGCCCGAGTCCGGCACCAGCCCGATGCGGACGAACGCCTGGATGAAGGTCGCCTCTTCGGCGGCGTAGACGAGGTCGCAGGCCAGCGCCAGGCTCACGCCGGCGCCGGCGGCCACGCCGTTCACGGCGGCGATGATCGGCTTCGGGAGCTCGCGGATGGCCCGGATCAGGGGGTTGTACTCGCGCTCGAGCACCGTGCGGAAGTCGCGTTCGCCGCTGCCGCCGCGCAGGTCGGCGCCCGAGCA
>DATBRW010000023.1:0-11205 GCA_036560125.1 Candidatus Limnocylindria bacterium | reverse complement strand
CGACGAGCGCGGCGCCACGATCGTGGTGGTCACCAACGTGGTCGGCAGCGCGCTGACCCGCGACGCGGACGCGGTCTGCTACCTGCAGGCCGGGCCGGAGGTGGCGGTCGCGTCGACCAAGGCCTTCGTGACCCAGGTGGTAGTGCTGGAGCTGATCGCCCTGCGCCTGGCTCAGCTCCGCGAGCGCATGAGTGAGCACCGTGTCAGCGTGATCGGGCGGGCCATGCGCGAGCTCCCGCGGCTGGCCGCGCAGACGCTGGCCGTCGCACCGCAAGTGAAGAAGCTGGCGCAGCGCTGGAGCGGCGTGCGCAACGTCATGTACGTGGGCCGCGCCCTGGGCTTCCCGATCGCCATGGAGGGCGCCCTCAAGCTCAAGGAGCTCTCTTACGTCCATGCGGAGGGGTATGCCGCCGGCGAGCTCAAGCATGGACCGATTGCTCTCCTGGACCGCGACACGCCGCTGGTCGCGGTCGCCACCCGCGCCGCCACCTACGAGAAGGTGGTCAGCAACGTGGCCGAGGTTCGAGCGCGGGAGGCGCCGGTGGTGGCGGTGGCGACCGAGGGGGACGAGGAGATCGCGCGCTACGCGGCCGACGTCCTGTACGTGCCGGAGATGCCTGAGGAGCTCACCCCCATGATCGCCATCCTGCCGCTGCAGCTGCTTGCGTACGAGGTGGCGGTGGCACGCGGGACCGATGTCGACCAGCCGCGAAACCTGGCCAAGTCGGTGACGGTCGAGTAGGCATCATTCCCCAATGAGCAGGCACGAGATAGGAATCGACCTGGTCGACATCGACCGGATCATCGGCGTCCTGGAACGGTTCCCGAACCGCTTCCGCGAGCGCGTGCTGACCGAGGCGGAGGCGCGCTACTGCGGGAACAAGGTGGATCGCATCGCCGGCCGTTGGGCGGCCAAGGAGGCGATCAGCAAGGTGCTTGGGCTCGGGGTGCGTGGGGTCGGCTGGCGCGAGATCGAGATCCTGCCCAACTGGGCCGGGGCGCCCCAGGTCCGGCTGCACGCCCGCGCCGCCGCGCGCGCCGCGAAGCTCGACCTGGAGGACGTCACCGTCTCCATCTCGCACGAGCGCAAGATGGCCACCGCCGTCGCCATCGCTCACGTCCGGGAATCGAGCTAGACGGTGGCCGTCACCGAGCTGACGTCAGCCTGGGCCGCCGCTCATCTCCCACCTCGACCGGCGCGGGCCCACAAGGGCACGTTCGGCCGGCTGCTGGTGGTGGCCGGTTCGATGGAGTACGCGGGTGCTGCCCTGCTGGCGGGCCGTGGGGCGGCGCGGGCCGGTGCGGGCGTCGTCTGCCTGGCCACTCCCGAGTCGGTGGGGGCCCGCCTGCTGGGTGCGGCGCCCGAGCTGACCGCCATGCTCCTGGACGAGGAGGCGCCCGGCCTGATCGGCCCCGCCGGCTGGCGCCGCGTGGCGACCGAGGCCCGTTCCTTCGACGCGCTGGTGATCGGCCCCGGGCTGGGACGCCATCCCGCCATGCAACGCCGGGTGCGCGGATTCCTGCACGAGCTGCGCCGGCCCATGGTCATCGATGCTGACGGGTTGAATGCGCTGGCCAGCGAGAGTCAGTGGTGGCGTCCGCTGTCGGCGCCGGCAGTGCTGACACCGCACCCCGGTGAGTTCGCGCGCCTGCTCGGGCGGAGCCTCGACGCCACGCTGTCGGACGACGACGATGCCCGCGTGGCAGCCGCTTCCTCCGCGGCCAGCCAGTGGGGGCAGGTGGTGGTGCTGAAGGGACCCCACACCGTGGTCGCGGGCCCCGACGGCACCGTGCTGCGTTCCGACGTGGCCACGCCCAGCCTGGCGACGGCCGGCAGTGGCGACGTGCTGGCCGGCGTGATCGGCGCCTTGCTGGCGGCGGGCTGCTCACCGCTGTTCGCCGCTGGGTGCGGCGTGGCCGTGCACGGCACCGCCGGTTTGCTGGCACAGGAGCGCATCGGCCGCTCGGGCGTCATTGCCGGGGACATCGCCAGCCTCCTGCCGGAGGCGGCCGAGCGCCTGCGGCGGAGCGCCACAGCGTGACGGAGGGTCCTGCGCCGAGCCTGCATCGGGCTTGGGTCGAGGTCGACCACGCGGCGCTGCGCCACAACCTCGCTGCGCTGCGCCGACTGGCAGGGTCGGAAAAGCAGGTCATCGCGGTGGTCAAGGCCAACGCCTACGGCCACGGGGCGATCGAGGTCAGCCGGACGCTGCTGGCGGAGGGGGTGGAGCTGCTGGCGGTGGCGACCATCGACGAGGGGATCACGCTGCGCCGCGCCGGCATCACGGGACCCATCATGGTGCTCTGGGCCCTCGGCCGCCCGGAGGCCGCCCTGGCCGTCGCGCATGACCTGCAGCCCATCGTGCACGACGCTGCGGGCGTCGCCCTGCTCGAGGAGGCCGCCGATTCCGGACGCCGCCTGGCGGTGCACCTCAAGGTCGACACCGGGCTGGGCCGGCAGGGCGCCGACCCGGCCACCGCGGTGGAGCTGGCGATGCGGCTCGGGCGTAGCCGCCGTCTGCAGCTGGCGGGCACGTTCAGCCACCTGGCCGTGCCGGGCGAGGACGATGCCTACACCGACGTCCAGCTGGTGCGGCTGGCGCAGACGCTGGACGCGATGCGATCGGCCGGCGTCGACCCCGGGCTGGTTCACGTCTCGGCCACCGGCGGCATCCTGGCCGGCGCGGGCGCATTTGCCGATGCGGTGCGGCCGGGGCTCGGGCTGTACGGCATGCTGCCGGCCTGGGCGGCAGACCGCGATCCGGGCCTGCGGCCGGCGCTGTCGCTCAAGGCGCTACCGATGCGCATCTTCGACCTGCCGGCCGGACAGCCGATCGGCTACGGCCTGCGCTACCGACCGGCGCGGGCGACGCGGATCGCCACGCTCGGCATCGGCTACGGCGATGGGTGGCCCCGGTTGCATACCAACAACGGCCGGGTGCTGGTTCGCGGGCGCCCGGCGCCGATCGTGGGAGCGGTCAGCATGGACGGCCTGACCGTCGATCTGGGCCAGATCGATGAGGTAACCTACGAGGACGAGTTCGTCCTGATCGGCGAACAGTTGGGCGCCCGGATCTCGGCCGACGAGGTTGCAGCCGAGCGGCGCACCATTAATTACGAAGTCACGACCGCCCTCCGCGGCCGCCTTCCTCGGCTCCACCTGGGAGCCTGAAGCGCCCAACCGGCCAAGAGGCATCGAGCGAGCGAACATGGCCGTACCGATCGAGATCGACGTGTGGCAGGGGGAGATTGCCGAGCTGGAGGTCGACGCGATCATCGTGCCGGCCAACGAGAGCCTGTTCATGACCAACCCGCTGGCGCAATCGATCAAGCGGCGCGCGGGCGAGACGGTCGAACGCGAGGCGGTGGCGCAGAGCCCGGTGCCGCCCGGCTCCGCCGCCGTGACGGGCGGCGGGAACCTTGCCGCATCGCACATCATCCACGCCGTGGCCGTCGGGCATGAGCTCAAGCAGGACCGGTCGGTGCTGGCCTCTGCGCTGAACACGGCGTTCGACATGGCCTCGCACCTGGGGCTGAAGCGCATCGCGATGTCGCCGATCGGGGTGGAGCGCGGCGTGTTCAGCGCCGAAGAGGCCGCCGGCGTGCTGGCCGAGGTGCTGGTGGGGCGGGGGGCGCGCGGCGACGCACTGCCCACCTCCCTGGTCATCGTCGTGGCCGCTGCCGAGCAGGCGACCGCCTATCGATCGGCAAGCGAGGCGTTGCAGGCCGCCAGCCGATGACGGACGACCGCAGCGAGATCATCGCCGCGGAGCTCCGTCGCCGGGGACTCGGGGCGCCCGCCCTGCTGCTGCTCCAGGCGCACCGGCCCCTCAGGCCGCTGCTGAGCAGCCTGGCGCTGTTCCTCCAACCGGTGTCCCGACCGCTGCTCGGCACCCGAGCCGACCTGGTGCAGCAGGCGCTGGATGACGACCAGGGCTATGACGCCCTGCTCGACCGGCTGGCCGTCGACGAGGACGACGGCTGATGCCCGACATCGGGGCGCTGCTGGCCGACCTGCTCGATTTCATTGGTGAGCAGATCAACGCCTCGTCCCTGCGACTCGGCGCCATCCCGACGGTGGCGCTGCTCGGGATCATGCTGGTGTTGCTCTCGCTGATCGCTCGGCCGACCACGCGCTGGGTAGCACGCGACCTCGGCCGGCTGGCAGCGGTCAGTCGCGCCATGGCCCTCGCGGCCGAGTCGGGCGGGGCGGCGGCCTTCTCGCTCGGGAGCGCCGGGGTGGCGCGCGCCGCATCGTCCTTCGATCGACTGCAGACGCTGGCCGCCATACCGGTGCTCGGCCACGTGGCCAGGGCCGCTGCGCGGGCCGGCGTGCCGCTGCGCGTCACGGCCAACGATCCGGTGACGATCCACCTGGCAGACGGAGCGCTGGAGGCCGCGCATCGGGCCACCGAGACCGAGGAACGCCAGGAGGGGTCCAGCACCGAGTACCTCGGCGAGGGTCGGGGAGTGGCGGCGGCCATCGCCCTCGCCGAGGCGGGCGCCCCGGCGGCCGCCTTCGTCGACGGCGGGCTCGCGGAGGAGGCGCTGCTGCTGCTGAACGGCGCACAGGAGGGCGCGGCCTGGACCAGCTTCGGCACCGCGGCCGCCAGCCAGGCCGGGTCGGTGATGCTGGAGGGCGACGGAAACCTCATCGGTCCGGAGCTGTACCAGGCACCCAGCGACCTGCGGGCCGCCGGTCATGAGCGCACCGGCGTACTGGCCGCCAACCGCATCATCGTGGCTGCCCTGGTGACGATCGTGCTGGGCAGCCTGCTGGCGGTGGCGGGCGGCGTGGACCTGGCCGGCGTGCTGGCCGGACGGTGATGCGCCGGTCGCTTCCGACGCTCGTCGTGGTCGTCGTCGGCCTGCTGCTGCTGGTCGACTACGTCCTGATCAATCCGACCCTGGCGGGCCTCGCCTCCGGCCTGCTCGAGCTGATCGTGCTGCTTGCCGCGGCGGCGGCGCTGGCCGGCGCCGCCACCCTGGTGCTCCGTCATTGGACGGACCTGACCGAACGGCGCCGCGATCCGCTGGGGTCGGGCGTGCTGCTGGCCGGATTCGCGGTCATGCTGCTGGCCGGCTTCTATCCCGGTTCGACTGGCGCCAGCGATCCCGCCGTCCGCTGGCTGGTGGCCGCGCTGCTGGCGCCGTTGCTCGCCGCCCTCTTCGCCATGCTCTTCGTGTTCCTGCTGACAGCGGCACGCAAGGGTCTGACGCTGCGAACGCGCCAGACGGCGGTCATGCTCGCCGCCGCAATGGTCGTGATCGTCCTGCTGCTGCCGATCGGCGGGACCGTTGGCGACTCGTTGGCGGCGCTTTCGGGTTGGGCGATCGCCGTGCCGATTGGCGCGGTGTTCCGAGGCTTGCTGATCGGCGTCGCCGTGCTGACCGCGGTCCATGCCGCACGGATCCTGCTGACCGTTGACGGCGCCGATGACTGACGCGGGCGCCGCGCCGCCGGCATCGGGCCGCTTCCGCGGCCGGCAGCGCCCGCGTGGCATGGCCCTGTGGTGGCCGGCACTACTGGGGGCGCTGTCGATTGCCGTGCTGATCGGTTCGGCTGCGGCCACCGGAACGCTGCAGCTGGCGAACCCCGACCAGAGCAGCGTGTCGGAAGTGCGAGCCGCCTTCGAGGCCCTGCCCGACGACGCGCTGGTGGTGGTGGGGATGGACGCCGACCTGGGCACGTACCCGGAAATCATGCCGGCGGTGCGTGCGGCGTTCGACGACCTGCTGGCTCGTGGTGCCTCGCTGGCCTTCGTCAGCGTCAGCGTTGAAGGGCGTGCCGTGGCTGCCGCGGAGCTGGCCCGCCTGCGCTCAGCCGGCGCCGACGCTGACGCGCTCCTCGATCTGGGCTTCACGAGCGGGGTCGAGGCCGCACTGGTGCGGCTGGTGAGTGACGCGCTCCCCGCTGGAGCCAGCGGCGCGGTGGCGGACACGGTGACCGAGCGGGGTGGCGGCCTGGCAGCGTTCGACATGGCGCTGCTGATTGGCGGCGGTGACGTCGGCCCGCGCACGTGGGTGGAGCAGGTGGGGACGCGCCTGCCACAGCTGCCCATGGTCGGCATCGCCCCGACATTCGCGCAGCCCGAGCTGGTGCCGTACCTGCGCACCGGCCAGCTGGAGGCGCTGCTCGCCACCGTCCGCGACGACGCCGCGTTCGTCGAGAGCGTGGCCGCGACGAATGGCGAGCCTGCGACAGCGGGCGGCTCGCCCAGCGCCGCGGCCATGCTGCTGGGCATGCTGGTGGCCCTGGCCGTGCTGGGTCGGGCGCTGGTCGGCGCGCTGCCGCGATTGCGAGGTCCCGCGCCTCCGCAGGTGACCGAGGACGACGAGGCATGAGCGGCTTCTTCGACGAGGGCCTGGCCGGCGTGGTGGCGACCTGGATCGCGGCGCTGGTGACGATCGGCGTGTGGGCCTACCTGGCGGGCGAGCGGCGCTTCTTCCGCCTCGCCCAGCACCTGCTGGCCGGCCTGGCAACCGGCTACCTGACCGTGCTCGCGGTCCGCGAGGTGCTCATCCCGCGCCTGCTCGAACCTCTCGTCAGCGACCCGGGAGGCCAGCTCCTGCTGTGGCCGGCGCTGGTGCTGGTGCTGGCCATGGCGGGCGCACGCTGGCTGGCACGACCAGTGGTCGCGGTCCCGGCCGCGATCCTGGTTGCCGGGGTTGCCGCCTTCGCACTGGGGGGCGCCGTGGTTGGAACGCTCCTGCCGCAGATGGCAGGGACGCTGCTGCCACCGGGACCGGCCGGCAGTGTCGTGAATGGGCTGATCGGCCTGGTCATCACCGCGCTGGTGCTGGTCGGCTTCCTGCACGGCGTGCCGCGCGGCCGGTTGATGGTCGGGGCGGCCGGAACCGGACGCTGGTTGCTGCTGGGGGGGATCGGTGGCTGGCTGGGCTTCCTACTGGTCAGCCGGCTGGCGCTGCTGGTGGACCGCCTCCAGTTCCTCCTGGTCGACTGGCTGGGCATCGCCCGATGACCGTCGACGAGCGGCCGAACGAGAACGGAGACACGCTGATTGGCGCCGAGATGTCGCTGCTGGTCGACGTAGGGTCGGCCTGGACCAAGGCGGCAGCCGTGGCGCGTAGCCGGGGGCGCTGGCGCATCGTCAGCCACGCCGCGCAGCCCAGCGGATGGGGGGAGGACGAGCTGCGCGCCGCCCTCGCCGGCCGCCTGGCGCCGGTGGCCGACCGCCGCGTTGCCGAGCGGATGGCCGACCTGCTGCGCGGCGTGCCGCGCATCGCCTGTCACACACCGCGCCGGCCCGGGCACGTCGCGCTGGCCGCGGTCTCGTCGGAGCTCTCCGGCGATGCCGCCCGACGGGCCGCCGAATCGGCAGGCTGGAGCGTGGTCGAAGCGGCGACCGCCGATGACGGCCGTTCGCTCTCCGCGCGGCTGGCGGCGCTGCAGGCCGCCGAGGTGGACGTATGGCTGTTGGCCGGTGGGTTCGACGAGGGTCGCGCGGACCAGGCGCTCGAGATGGCCGGGCTGGTCGCCGCCGCGCGAGGCGGGGCACCGCAGCCGGTGGTCTGGGCCGGGAGTGAGGCGCTGACGGCCGAAGTCTCGCTCCTCTTCGAGGAGGGTGCGGTACGCACCGTCGCCAATCCGCGGCCCAGCGCGCACAGTGAGAATCCGGCACCGCTCCGCCGCCTGCTGGAGGACATGCTGCAGCGCATGGTCGAGCCCGGCGGGGTGCGTCAGCTGACGCCTGTCTCGTTCCGTCGCGGCGTCGCCGAGCTCGCCCGCGCCAGCATGCGGCGGATCCTGGGCGTTGACCTGGGCGCCCACTATCTGACCTGGGTGCTGGCCGATGAGGGGGGCGCGGCGGAAAGCCGAGTCTTCGCCGATGGCGGCCTGGCGTCGCGCAGCCTGATCGCGCCGGGCGGGGCCGGCCGGCTGTCCCGCCTGCTGCCGATGGCCATTGACGAGATGGCTGTGGCCGATGCGCTGCGCAACCTGCATGCCCGGCCCGGCACGCTGCCGCAGACGGACGACGAGATGGCGATCACCCATGCGGCGGCGCGCTACCTGCTCACGCAGGCGGCCGGCGATTCAGGCGTCGAGGGCCTGGACCTGCTGGTTGGCTGCGGTCGCACCATCGCCGCCGCGCCGCGACCGGCGCAGGCGGCGCAGCTCCTGCTCGACGGGGTGCGGCCGCTGGGCATCACACAGCTGGCCATCGACAGCGCCGGGGCGCTGCCGCCGATCGGTGCGCTGGATGACACTGAGATCGGCGAGGGGATGGGCGTGCTGCGCGACGACCTGCTCGTCCCGCTGGGGGCGGCGGTCGTGTCGCGCGGCGGTCGCTCCGGAGGGCTGGCGATGCGGCTGACCGTCCACCGCACCGGGTGGCCGGATCAGCCTCCGCTCGAGGTGCGCGGTGGCAACGTGGTCGTCCTGCCGCTCGGACGCGGGCAGGCGGCCGACCTGGAGATCGAGCTGGCCGGTGGCGTCACGCTGGGCGGCGCGCGGCCGGGCAAGCGCGTGCACGCCACCGTCACCGGCGGCGCGGTCGGGCTGATCCTGGACGCCAGGGACATGCCATTGGCGCTGCCACGACGCAGCGAAGACCGCCGGGCGGTGCTCGCCGGCTGGCGAGACACATTCCTGCGGGAGCCGGCCATGCCGGCCGCGACGGTGACCCCGTGAACGAGCCGACCCTCCATCGCGTCCGGATCCCGCGCGGTGCTTCCGCGGCCATCACGGTCGGCACCGAGGTACAACCCGATCAGGTGCTGGCCCACCACCGGCGGCCCGGTGCGCCCCGCCGCGTGCCGCTGGCAGGACCCCTCCACGCCGATCCCGAGCACATCGCCGGGCTGCTGGTGGCCGCCCCTGGCAGCATGCTGGCTGAGGGCGACGTCATCGCGCGCACGGAGGAGGGGCGCGAGGTGCGTGCGCCGGTCGAGGGCCTGCTGCTCGGCGTGGCCTCGTCCGACGGCAGCGCGCTGCTCTCGCCGCTTGGCGACGAGGAGCCGGTGATCGGGCACGTCAGCGGCACCGTGACCACCATCGAGGATGGCGCCATCACCATCGAAGTGCCCGGCGTGCTGATCCGGGGCGTGGGCGGGACCGGGTCGGCCGTCCACGGCGAGCTGGTGGTGGCCGTGCACGATCCCGGCGAGGAGCTGCGCGCCGCGGCCATCGACGTCGGCGCCACGGGCAAGATCGTGGTGGGCGGCTCGCGAGCGTCCGCCGAGACGCTGACCCGGGCGCGCGCCATGGGTGTCGCGGGGATCGTGCTGGGCGGCGTGCTGGACAAGGAGCTGCGCGACTTTGAGGCGATCCAGCGCCGGCGGCGCGAGGTGGGCGGGCTGACCGGCTCGTTCGGAGTGCTGCTGGTGGAGGGCTTCGGCAAGGTCGGCATCGATCCACAGCGCTTCGCCTGGTTCCGTGCCCACGCCGGCCGGATGGCCAGCCTGTTCGGCGCGGATGGGCTGCTGTACGTTTACGACGCGCAGCTCGCGCCCGGTCGCCGCAGCCTGCCCCGGGTGGGGGAGCGGGTGATCGCACATCGCCGGCCGTTCCAGGGCCGAGCCGGCGTGCTGGTGGCCGAGCTCGAGGACCTGCACGCCACGCCATCGGGCATTCCGACCCGCATGGGCCTGGTTCGCTTCGAGGATGGCCGGCTGGCGCCGATCCCGTTGGCGAACCTGGAGGCCACGCTGCCGGTGCCGCCAGCCTAGGCTGCGTATCCTTGCCGTCGTGCATCGATCCGGCCTCATCACCAGCCGCAGCGCGGCGGAGACGCGCGCCGTGGGGCGCTCGCTCGGCCGCGTGGCCATGCCCGGGACGCTGCTGGCCCTGACCGGTCCGCTCGGCGCCGGCAAGACGCAGCTGGCCAAGGGCGTGGCCGAAGGACTGGGCGTCGAGTCGGTCGTCAACAGCCCCACCTTCGTCCTCATGAACGAGCACGACGGACGGCTGCGCCTCTTCCACGTCGACGCGTATCGCCTCGGCGAGCCCGAGGAGGCGCTGGCGGCCGGGCTGCTGGACGAGCGGCAGGCCGAGGGCGTGACGGTCGTCGAGTGGGCGGACAGGCTCACCGGCTGGCTGCCGCAGGATCGGCTCGAGATCGTCATCGGACTGGAGCCGGCTGATGCCCGATCGCGCACCCTGCGCTGGCAGGCGCATGGCGACGGGTCGACCGCGCTGGCCGCCACGGCGCTGAGAGCGGCCGGGTGATCGTCGCCATCGAGTCGGCTTCCGCCGACGTGTCGATCGCCCTGGCCGATCCGGACGGCACGCTGCGACGCGTGGACGGCTGGAGCGCCGGCCAGCGCCAATCGCACGAACTGCTGCCGCGCATCGCCGCGCTGCTGCAGGCAGATGGCAGCGCCCTCACCGCCGTCCGCGCGCTGGCGGTGGGCATCGGTCCTGGCTCGTTCACCGGGCTGCGGGTGGGCATGAGCGTGGCCAAGGGATTGGCCGTCGCATTGGACCGCCCGATCGTCGGGGTCCCCAGCCTGCCGGCCTGGCTCGAATCCGAGCCCCAGGCGACAGCCGCGGTAGCCCGCGCCGGCGCCCGCGACGCGTACCTGCTGCGACGGGGCGCGGCGGCGCCGGAGATCGTTGACCGTGACCTGCTGGCAGGCCTCACTGGTCCCCTCCTTGCAGCGGCGGAGCTGATCGCTGCCTTCGAGATGGCCGATGGGGTCCAGCCGCTGCGCGCCGCCGCCGCCGTGGCGCGCCAGGCGGCCGTCCGTCTGGGCGATGACCCGACCGGCGACGACCTGTCTCGGCTGGAGCCTGCCTACCTGCGCGCGCCGCGCGGCGTGTCGCCCGCGGCGGCGGGCGGGAGCTGACATGGCGATCGGCACTCCGCTGACGGTGGACGCCATGCGCACCTCCGATATCGAGGCGGTGCACGAGATCGAGCGACTGAGCTTCAGCTCCCCGTGGCCCACGTACGCCTTCGAGCAGGAGCTGCGCGGCAACCGCCTGGCGCGCTACGTGGTCGCGCGGGCGGGGACCCTCGATGGCGAACGCGTCGTGGGTTTCGCCGGGCTGTGGCTGATGGTCGACGAGGGGCACATCACCACCTTCGGCGTCCATCCGGACTGGCGGCGGCAGGGCGTCGGCGCCCGCCTGCTGCTGCGCCTGGTGGACATCGCGCTCGAGCTGGGCGCGGCGCGCATGACGCTGGAGGTGCGGGTGGGCAACCTCGCCGCGCAGGAGCTGTACCGGCGCTTCGGCTTTAC
>DATBRW010000022.1:0-5436 GCA_036560125.1 Candidatus Limnocylindria bacterium | reverse complement strand
CACGGCGGCTGCCTTGTCGGCCGGCAGCACGTGGGCGGCGGTCTGGTCGATGCCGATGCGGCGCGCCACCGAGTCGGCGACCGCCTGCGCATCGCCGGTGATCATGGCCACGCGCAGGCCCATGCCGTGCAGCCGGCTGACTGCCTCGGCCGACTCGGGGCGAATCTCGTCCTCCAGCGCCAGGGCGCCGCGCACGGCGCCGTCCGCCACCGTGAAGAGCACCGTGCGTCCCTGCCCGGACCACTGTTCCGCGGCCTCGGCGATGGTGGGCGGCAGCTCAAGGCCAGACTCGTCGACCAGGCGAGCGCTGCCGACCCGCACCTGCCGGCCGTCGACGGTGGCGGCTGCGCCCCGGCCGGCGAGCGACTCGAACGCCGACGCGCCGCGCGGCGGCAGCCTTCGATCGCCGGCGGCGCGCACCACGGCCCGCGCCAACGGGTGCTCCGAATCGGCTTCGACGGCGGCGGTCAGCGCCAGCAGCGCATCCTCGTCCAAGCCCGGCGCCGCGACGATGCCGGCCAGCACGGGCTCGCCGCGGGTCAGCGTGCCGGTCTTGTCGAAGATGACGACCTGCACCTCGCGCGCGCGCTCCAGCGCCAGCCGGTCCTTGACCAGCAGCCCGTTGCGCGCACCGAGCGTGGTGCTGATGGCGATCACGAGCGGGATGGCCAGGCCAAGGGCGTGCGGGCATGCGATGACCAGCACCGTCGCCGTACGGATCAGCGCCTCCTCGGGCTGACCGAGCGCGGTCCAGACCACGAGCGTGATGACGCCCGCGCCGAGCGCCACGAAGAAGAGCAGCGCGGCGGCACGGTCCGCCAGCACCTGCGCGTGCGACTGCGATGCCTGGGCCTCGGCGACCAGCCGCATGATCCCGGACAGGGCGGTCTGCTCGCCGACGGCGGTGACCTGGACGCGCAGGCTGCCTCCGGCAGCGACGGTGCCGGCCACGACCTCCTCGCCGGGCTGCTTGGCGACCGGGCGCGATTCGCCGGTGATCATCGATTCGTCGACATCGGCCGCGCCTTCGGCCACCGTCCCATCGGCGGGGACGCGCGTCCCCGGCCGCACCAGGACGATGTCGCCGACGGCCAGCGCCTCCAGTGCCACGACCTCCGTGCCGGTCGCCGTCACCCGCTCGGCTGAGTCGGGCAGCAGCTGGGCCAGCGCGGAGATGGCCCCCTGCGCCTGCATGATCGAGCGCATCTCGATCCAGTGGCCAAGGCTCATGACGGTGATGAGAGTCGAGAGCTCCCACCACACGTCGACCTCGAAGATGCCCAGCGTCGCCGCCCACGAGGCGGCGAAGGCCACCACGATGGCGAGCGAGATGAGGGTCATCATGCCCGGCTGGCGATTGCGCAGCTCGTCTCGGGCGCCGGTGAGGAAGACGAGCCCGCCATAGGCGAAGATGACGGTGCCGAGCACCGGCGGGATCCACTCCGAGCCCGGGAACACGGGCGCCTGGTAGCCGAGCCACTCCTGCACCTCGGCGCTCCAGATGACGACCGGGATGGTCAGCGCCAGAACGATCCAGAACTGGCGCCGGAAGGCATCGGGGTCGTGGCCGGCATGGCTGTCGTGGCCGGCATGGCTGCCGTGACCGCCGTGCGGGTCGTGATCGGCGTGCATCCCGTGCTCGGTGGGGGAGGCCGACGCCGGGGTGTGTTCGGCGTGATGGGGCTGGCCGTGATCCACGGGCAGGTCTCCGGCTGGTGGCGAGCGGATACTCCCCGCCAGTATGCCAGAATCGCGTGCCGCCGGTCGATCGCGCCTGGGCTGACCGATACAGTGCGGGCCATGAGTCGTGAATCGCCCGCCGCCGCGGCCGATCGCCTGGAGCGAGCCATGGCGTCAATCGGCACGCCGGAGCGGGCGGTCCAGGAGAAGCGCTATCTCAAGAGCGAGCTCACGTTCCTGGGCGCCACCGTGTGGCAGATCCGGGCGGAGGTCAAGGCCGCGGTCCGCGCGGCACCTGCCCTGGACCACGACCAGCTGCTCGGCCTGGTGGAGGCGCTCTGGGCACGCCCCGTATTCGAGCGGCGGATGGCGGCCACGGTGCTCCTCGAGATGCGAACCGACCTGCTGTCCGCCGCCGATCTGGCAACGATCGAGCATCTGCTGCGCGAATCGCTCACCTGGGCCCTGGTCGACGGGCTGGCGGTCGACGTGGTCGGCGCCGTGCTGGCGGCCGATCCGGATCGCACCGGGCCCGTGTTGGACCGATGGTCGACCGACGGCGACTTCTGGATCCGACGCTCCGCACTGCTGGCCTGGCTGCGGCCGCTTCGGCGTGGAGCGCCGCTCGATCGGTTCCTGGGCTACGCCGACGCGATGCTCGATGAGAAGGAGTTCTTCATCCGCAAGGCCATCGGCTGGGTGCTCCGCGATGTCGGCAAACGCCGGCCAAGTGAGGTGGCTGACTGGCTGGCGCCACGCACGCATCGAGCTTCAGGCGTGACCATGCGCGAGGCGACGAAATATCTGCCACCAGCCGATGCCGAGAGGCTGATGCTCGCATACCGGGAGAGACGCCCAGCCTGAGCCTGGCAGCCTGGGTACTAGTGGGTCCTATGCCCGGGCGGTAGGCGCGCCGCGCGACGCGGCGTTGACCGCATGCACACGGTACGCATCGGCAGGAGGTCCTATCGCCCCCGGCCGCCCCGATTCCCATCCTTGTACCCATGTCCGCGATTCCGGGCGCGACTGGGCCAGCGTGGGACGAGCCACGGCGTCGACGGCCGATGCTGCTTCCGCTGGTATTCGGTGTCGTCCTCGTGCTCGTCGGCGTGACCGCCAGCGCGCTCGTGGCAGTTGCGTCCGCCCACATCCGCCAGGTGACGCTCGGCGGCGTGGTGTCGCGCGACGCCGCGCTGGTTGAGCTGTTCGTCAACGCCAACCTGCAGGCAGGCGACGTCGTCGATGGCGGCCCCGGCGCGACACGGGCCGCCGAGCTGGGCACGCTGCTGCGCAGGCTGGCCAGCGGGGACGGCATCGCCCTGGTCGACGTCCGCGGGCGCAATGGGCAGCTGATCGCCAGCAGCGACGCGACCATGGCCGGGCAGGTCGGCGACCTGGCCGTCATGACCAACGCCCTGGCCGGCACGCCGAGCGCCACTCTGCTCGAGGGCGCCGATGCGACCAATGTGCTCGGCGACGGTTCATCGACGCCAGTGCTCCGCGAGTTCCTGCCGCTCAACGACGCCGATGGCGACACGCGCGCCGTAATGTCGCTCTGGCGCGACGCGGAGCCGCTGCTGGCCGGGATCGACGCCACGCGGCGCGACATCATGATCGTCACCCTGGCCGCCGCGCTCCTGCTGGCCGCCGCGCTGTTCGCCATCTTTCGGGCCGCCCAGGCGCGCCTGGCGCGGCAGCACGAGCAGCTGATCGAGGCGAGCCGCCGCGACGCGCTGACCGAGCTTCTGAACCACGGATCGGTGGTCGCGGCGCTGGCGGAGGACATCGAGGCGGCCCGAGCGGCGGGCGCCAGCATCGGCGTTGCCATCGTGGACATCGACAACTTCCGGCTGTTCAACGACACCCACGGCCACGAGGCGGCCGACGAGGTGCTGCTCAGCGTGGCCGACCTGGTCGCCGATCTGAAGGCGGCCACGCGGGTCGCCCGCTACGGACCGGACGAGTTCATCGTCGTGCGCAGCAACGCGGGCGTCGACGAGATGTCGGCCACCGTCGCCACGCTGATGGAGCAGCTGCAGCAGCTCAGCGTGCACTTCGGCGATTCGGAGGCGCTGCCGGTCACCGTCAGCGTCGGGATCTGCGCCTACCCCGATCACGGCAGCTCGGTGACCGAGGTCCTTTCCGCCGCGGTCGTGGCGGTCGGAGAAGCGAAGGCCGGCGGCGGCGACCGCACCTGCGTGGCGACCATTGGTGAGGAGGACCGGGTCGTCATCGGCGGCCTCGACGTCCTGCAGGGCCTGGTCATTGCCGTCGATACCAAGGACCGCTACACCAAGCGCCACTCGGAGGACGTGGCGCGCTATGCGCTCTTCCTGGCGCGCCGCCTGGGCCTGGACGAGGACACCTGCGAGACGATCCGGCTGGCCGGCCTGCTCCACGACGTCGGCAAGATCGGCATCCCCGATGTCATCCTGCGCAAGCCGTCGAAGCTGACTGCCGACGAGTACGGCATGTTCCAGCAGCACGTCGCACTGGGCGACGCGATCGTTCGCAATGTCCCCAACGTCGAGCTCGTCCGCGCCGGCATCCGGCACCACCACGAGCGGTGGGATGGCAAGGGATACCTGGAGGGCCTCGAGGGCGTGGAGATCCCGATGATCGGCCGCATCCTGGCCGTGGCCGACGCCTTCAGCGCCATGACCACCACGCGTCCCTACCGTCGGGCGCTGCCGGTCGAGGAAGCCCTGAAGCGACTCGGCGACGCAGCCGGCACCCAGCTCGAGGAACCGCTGGTCGTCTCGTTCATCGAGGGCCTGGAGACCGATGCCGAGGCGCCGATGCCCGGCGAGGAATCACCGCGCATCTGGACGCCCCAGACTATGGTCGCCTGACGCGATGACGAGGACGGGCAGCCGCAGCCGATCCAGGCGAGCCGTGCTGGGCAGGGTGGCCGCCCTCGTTACGGTTGGCGCAATGACCCTGCTGAGCGGCCAACCGGCGCGCGCCGCCCTGGTGGCCACGGGCGTGAACGACTTCTACAGCGTGTCACACGACCACACGTTGTCCGTCGTCGCACAGGGCGTCCTGAGCAACGACCTCAACCTGCTGGGCGGCACGACCGCCGTGCTCGTATCGGACGCGACCCACGGCCTCCTGGATCTGCGGTCCAGTGGCCATTTCACCTATGAACCCGATCCGGGATACCTGGGAACTGACACCTTCCGCTACCGGCCCAGCGGGGTGCTGAGCACGGCGGCCACCGTGCGCATCGACGTGACGAACGCTGTGCCGGTTGCCCGCAACGACAGCTACACCTGGGCCGGCGGCTCACTGAATATGAGCGCGCCCGGCGTGCTCGGTAACGACTCGGATGTCGATGGCGACGCGCTGATCGCGGAGCTGGTCGGAGGTGGCGTCAGCGGCTCACTGGACCTTGACCCGGATGGCGGCTTCCAGCTCAAGCCCGGCGGCGGCTTCGGCAGCAGCGGATCGTTCCAGTACCGCATTTCGGACGGCAACGGCTGGTCCCCTCCAGCCACTGTGACACTCACGATTGCCGCGGCGACGCCGATGCCGACCGCGTCGCCAACTCCGCGTCCCACGCCCAGGCCCACCCCGCGCCCGCTGCCTAGTCTGCCGCTGCCGTCGATCCCGTTGCCGAGCCTGCCACTGCCGTCGATTCCGCTGCCCAGCGTGCCCGGCCTGCTCCCCACACCGCGCCCGACCTCCGCGCCGTCAGCCCCGGACCCGCAGGAAAGCGCGCGCCCAACGCCCGAGCCTTCCACGCGGCCAACT
>DATBRW010000021.1:0-14269 GCA_036560125.1 Candidatus Limnocylindria bacterium | reverse complement strand
TCGATCGGCACCTCCGGCTCGGCGTCCGGGCCGACCTGCCAGGCGCCCTCGGCCGAGCGCCGCAACAGCGGCACGCGCTGGCGCGGGGCCTGCGGCCGGATGAGGTTGAAGATCCGGCGCCGCAGCTGCTCCTCGGTCAGGTTGCGCTCGATCCGGCCGCGTTGGACCAGGCTGATCGAGCCTGTCTCCTCGCTCACCACCACCACCAGCGCATCCGACTGCTCACTGATGCCGATGGCTGCGCGGTGGCGGGTCCCATAGCGCTCGCTGTCGAGCACGTTCTGCGACAGCGGCAGCACCACTGCCGCGGCCGTGATCTTCTCGCCGGAGATGATCACCGCACCGTCGTGCAGCGCGGTGCCGTGGTAGAAGATGGTGGCCAGCAGCTCGGCGCGCAGGTCGGCATGCAGCGGCACGCCGGTGTCGGTGGCCAGGTCCTGCAGGCCCGTGCCACGCTCGATGACGATCAGCGCTCCGTGGCGGGAGCCGGCCAGCAAGCGCGCCGCCCTGCTCGTCTCGCGCGCCACCCGCTCCGCCGACGACACGTCGCTCGATACGAAGAAGCGGTTGAACGAGCCGACCCGTCCGATCTGCTCCAGCGCGCGGCGCAGCTCCGGCTGGAAGACCACCACGATCGCGAACAGGCCGACCACGGCGCCGGTCTGCAGCAGGGTGGACAGCAGCTGCAGGTTGACCGCATCGGCAACCAGGTAGACCAGGTACAGGATCGAAAGGCCGAGCACGATCCGCACGGCGCGCGTGCCGCGGATCAGGATGAAGATCCAGTAGATGATGATCGCGACGAGGACGATGTCCAGCAGCGCCAGCCACCCGCCGCGCAGATAGGTCCCCAGGAAGTCGCCGATCGCGTCTAGCACGATGCAGCAAAGGTTACCAAAGGGCCCCGGCAGTCCTGCCGGGGCCTATCGGTCTATCGCTTGGTGTACTGCGGTGCCTTGCGCGCCCGCTTGAGGCCGTACTTCTTGCGCTCCTTGGCGCGCGGATCGCGCGTCAGCAGGCCCGCGTCGCGCAGCGCGCCCCTGGCGTCCGGATGAGCGCTGAGCAGGGCGCGAGCGATTCCATGCCGGATCGCACCGGCTTGGCCGGAGAAGCCGCCACCGGCAACCAGCACGGACGCGGAGTAGCGACCCTCCGTCTCGGTCACGCGGAAGGGGAGGCGCAGCGCGCCTGCCCCGCCGGTGCCGCCGAAGTAGTCGGCCACGTCCTTGCCGTTGACGACGATCTGCCCGTCGCCGGGGAGCAGCCGGACCCGCGCCACGGAGGTCTTGCGGCGACCGGTGCCATAGATGTAGCTGGTGCTCATGGGTTCGTCATCGACCTCTTACAGCTCAAAAGCCTGGGGCTGCTGCGCCTGGTGTGGGTGATTGGACCCGCCGTAGACCTTGAGCTTCTTGATCATGGCGCGACCAAGCCGGTTCTGCGGCAGCATGCCCTTCACCGCCCGCTCGAGGACGAGCTCCGGTTTTCGGGCCATGAGCGCCTGCAGCGACTCCTCCTTGAGCCCGCCCGGATAGCCGGAGTGGCGGTAGTAGCGCTTCTGCAGCAGCTTGTTCCCGGTCACCTTGATGCGGCCGGCATTGACGACCACCACGTGATCGCCGGTGTCAAGGTGCGGCGAGTAGGTGGGCTTGTGCTTGCCCTCGAGCAGGGTGGCGACGCGCGTCGCCAAGCGGCCCAGGGTCTGGTCGCTGGCGTCGACCACCCACCACTGGCGCTCGATGTCGCTCGCCTTGACTGCGTACGTCTTCACGATTCCTGCTCTCTCGTTTCCGTTGCCAAGTTGTCTGCTCTGCCGCGGGTCGATGACGACCCGCCGTTGCTCTTCGGATAGATGACCCGCTCGAGGGTCAGGCCCTTGGCCGGCGCCGCGCGCCCGTCCAGGACCCGATCGCCGGCCGTTAGCAGCCCGTCGACCGCGTCGGGGTCGAGCCGTCCCCGGCCCGCCTCGATCAACAGCGCCACGATGCTGCGCACCATCCGGCGCAGGAAGGCGTTCGCCGTGACGCGGACCTCGATCGAGGTGCCCCGCTGCACGATGCGAACCTCCGTCACGCGCCGGACCGTCCGACCCCGGGCGTGGCTGCCAAGTGCCCCGAAGTCACGCTCCCCAAGGAGCGCGGCTGCGGCGACGCGCATGGCGTCCACGTCCAGCGGCTCGTCGATCTCGAGCGTCCGATGCCGATCGGCAGTGCGCCGCTCGCCTGCCATCCGGATCCGGTAGCGGTACACGCGCGCGATGGCGTCGCGCCGCGGGTCGAATCCGGCTGCAGCCGAACGGAGCGAGCGCACCGCCAGGTCCGGCGGCAGCGCGGCGTTGAGCCGTTGCTGCAGCACCGACCACACAACCCGCCCGTCGCCGGAGCGACGCGTCAGGCAGAAGGCCGCGACCTGGCCGGTGGCATGCACCCCGGCATCGGTTCGCCCGGCGAATCGGACACGAATCCGTTCGCCGGTCAGTCTGTTAAGCGCCTCCTCCAGCTCTCCCTGCACCGTCCGAGCGTTCGGCTGGTACTGGGAGCCGGCGAAGGCGGTCCCGTCGTACTCGATCACCGCTCGTGCGCATCGCTGCGTGCCGGGCGGCATCGGGTCCGTCTGCGGTTGTCTCGTCCCTCTCGAGCTTGCCTTGGTCAGACGAGCTCGATCTGGACGATCGGCGCCGCATCCCCCAGCCGCTCCCCGATCCGAACGATGCGGGTGAAGCCGGAGCTGCGATCGCTGTATTTGGTGGCGAGCTCGCCCATCAGCTTGTCGACGATGAGCGGCTCGTGGGGCATCTTTGAGGCAAGCGAGCGGCGGGCGTGGAGGTCCCCGCGCTTGGCGGTGGTGATCAGGCCGTCAACGATGCCGCGCACCTCCTTGGCCTTGGCCTCGGTGGTCTTGACGCGCTCGTAGCGCAGCACCGCCACCGCCAGGTTGCCCAGCATGTGGAGCCGATGGTTGCTGGAGCGGCCCAGCCTGCGTCCGGTGACGCGGTGCGGCACGGTCCTAGGCCTCGCGGTCCAGTTCGGCGGCGGCGGCCTCGTCGAGCTCGGCCGATGCCGGCAGATCGGACTCGTCGGCATCGCCCGAGACGGCCTCGGGACTGATGAAGCCGCGCAGCGCCAAGCGCTCCTTCAGCTCGTCCAGGCTCTTGCGGCCGAAGTTCCGCATCCGCAGGAACTCATCGTCCGAGAGCGCGAGCACCTGACCGATCTTGGTGATGTTGTTGCGCTTGAGGCTGTTGTAGGCCCGCATCGGCAGGTCCAGCTCCTCGATCGGCGCATCGAGCAGGTTGGCGGCCATGGGAGCGGGCGCCTCCTCCTCACCGGCGAGCGGCCGGCGGCCGATCTCCGTGAAGCGGCTGAACTCGCGAACGAGGATGTCCGCCGCCTGCGAGAGGGCCGCCTTCGGCGTGCTGGTGCCATCTGTCTCGATGTCGAGCGTGAGGCGGTCGAAGTTGGTCATCTGCCCGACGCGGGTGTCGCTGACCACGAAGTTCACGCGCCGCACCGGCGAGAAGATGGCGTCGACCGGGATGATGCCGATCGGCATGTCCTCGGTGTGCTCCGCCGGGCGGTAGCCGACACCGGTCTCGACGGTCAGGTCCATCTCGATCGACCCGGCGTCGCTGTCGAGCGTCAGCAGGACGAGGTCCGGATTCACGATCTCGACGTCCGCCGACTCGGCGATGTCGCCGGCCGTGACCGGGCCGGCCCCGTGCTTGACCAGCTTGAGGGTGATCGGGTGTCGAGCGAAGGAGCGCAGCCGCAGCTTCTTCACGTTGAGGACGATCTGGGTGACGTCTTCCTTCACGTTCGGCAGCGTGCTGAACTCGTGGAAGACGTTGGCGATCTGGATCGAGGTGACGGCAGCTCCCTCCAGGGAGTTCAGCAGCACCCGACGCAGGGCGTTGCCGAGAGTTACCCCGTAGCCATCGGCCAGCGGGTTGACCTCGAAGGAGGAGAGGTTGCCCTCCCCTTCGGTTTCCTCGATGCGCGGTGCAGGTGTTGTCTCAAGTTCGATCATGAACGGTTCGTGACTCCTGAAGGCTCTATCGCGAGTAGAACTCGACGACGAGCTGCTCGTTGAACTCCATGGGCATTTGCTCGCGGGCCGGCTCCAACAGGATCTCGCCCGAGAGCTTGGCCGCATCGACGCTGACCCACTCGGGGACCTGCGCCGCCTTGACCTGTTCGGATGCGCCCTTGAAGTACTCCCGCCCTCGGCGGCTTTCGCGGACTTCGATCCGATCGCCGACCTTGGTGCCGAAGCTTGGGATATTGGTGGGCCTTCCGTTGACGGTGAAGTGGCCGTGGGTGACCAGCTGGCGGGCTTCGGCCCGCGATCGGGCCAGGCCCATGCGGAAGACGACGTTGTCCAGCCGCATCTCCAGCATGCGCAGCAGGTTCTCGCCGGTCATGCCCTTGCGCTGCTCGGCCTTTTCGAAGTAGTTGCGGAACTGCTTCTCCAGCACGGAGTAGCTCTTGCGCACCTTCTGCTTCTCGCGCAGCTGGATGCCGAACTCGCTCACCTTGCGGCGGCGCTGGGTGTTCATGCCCGGCGGCGTGCTGCGACGCTCGAAGGCGCACTTGCGGCTGTAGCAGCGCGAGCCCTTGAGGAACAGCTTGAGGCCCTCGCGACGGCAGATGCGGCAGACGGGATCGGTGTATCGAGCCATGACGCCCTCCTAGACCCGACGCCGCTTGGGTGGGCGGCAGCCGTTGTGCGGGATGGGCGTGACGTCGGTGATGGCCGTGACTTCCAGGCCGGCGGTCTGCAGGGAACGGATCGCCTGCTCGCGCCCCGCACCGGGGCCCTTCACGAAGACCTCGATCTGGCGCATGCCGTTCTCCATGGCCTTGCGCGCGGCGAGATCGGCCGTCTGGGCGGCCGCGTAGGGCGTGCTCTTGCGCGAGCCCTTGAAGCCGACCAGCCCCGCGCTGCCCCAGCTGATGACGTTCCCGGTCGTGTCGGTGATGGTCACGATCGTGTTGTTGAACGTCGACTGGATGTGCGCGTGCCCGACCGGCACGTTCTTCTTCTCGCGCTTCTTGGTGCGTGTGGAGCGCTTTCGCTCAGCCATGGAACTCCCGTGCTACTTCTTGCGCCGGATGCCGACGGTCCTACGCGGACCCCGGCGCTGGCGCGCGTTGGTCTTGGTGCGCTGCCCTCGGACGGGCAGGTTGCGGCGATGGCGGATGCCCCGATAGGAGCCGATCTCCATCAGCCGCTTGATGTTCATGCTCACCTCGCGGCGAAGGTCACCCTCCACCTTGAAGCGCCGCTCCACCAGCTCGCGCAGGCGGTTGACCTCGTCTTCGGTGAGGTCACGGACGCGGACGTCCTCGTTGACCCCGGCGTTGGCCAGGACCTGGCGCGCTGAGGTGGGACCGATGCCGAAGATGTAGGTCAGCGACACCACCACGCGCTTCTCGCGCGGGATGTCGACGCCAGCGATACGTGCCACGGTTGGACTACCCCTGCCGCTGCTTGTGCTTGGGAATGACGCAGATGACCATCACCACGCCGGAGCGCTTGATCACCTTGCAGCGCTCGCAACGGGGTTTGACGGACGCAGAAACCTTCATCTCATCCTGTATGTGATGCGACCCCGGGTGAGGTCATAGGGACTCAGCTCGACGCGGACGGTGTCGCCAGGCAGGATGCGGATGAAGTTCTGGCGAAGCTTGCCCGAGATGTGCGCGAGTACTTCGTGACCGTTCTCGAGCCGCACCTTGAACATCGCGTTCGGCAGGGGCAGGATTACCTCGCCCTCAACCTCGATGGCATCCTTCTTTGGCAAGCGCTACGCACCCTCGTCTGGCTGTGTGGAATTGATGGGATACACACGGAAAGGCCGCCGCACAGGGCGACCCACGGAAAGAGAACTATACATCAGAACGGCCCTCCGGCACAACGGACCCTCATGGGATGGTGAGGACCTCGGGACCGTGATCGGTGACCGCAAGGGTGTTCTCGAAGTGAGCCGATAGGGTGCCGTCGGCGGTCACCACCGTCCAACCGTCGTCGAGCAGCGCCACCTCGTCGCCGCCAAGGTTGAACATCGGCTCGATGGCGAAGCACATGCCCGCCTCGATCCGCAGACCGGTGCCGGGCCGGCCGTAGTTCGCGACCTGCGGGTCCTCGTGCATCGACTGCCCGATGCCGTGGCCGACGAACGGTCGCACGATCCCGTAGCCGTGCTCGTTGGCGACCGCCTCGATGGCTGCGCCCACGTCGCCCAGGCGGTTGCCGGGCAGTGCCGCGGCGATTCCCGCCTCCATCCCCCGTCGCGTGGCGTCGATGAGCTGGGCCACGGGCGGTGGCGGCGTGCCGACGAACCAGGTGCGGGCGCAGTCGGCGTGCCAGCCCTGCCAGATGCAGCCGACGTCCAGGCTGACCACATCCCCCTCGCGGATGCGCCGGTGCGGCGATGGAATGCCGTGCACCACCTCGTCGTTGATCGAGGCGCAGATGCTGGCGGGAAACGGCGGGTTCGAGCCGTAGCCCTTGAACGAGGGAACGGCGCCGGCACGGGCGATGATGTCCTCGGCGATGGCGTCCAGCTCGACGGTGGCCACGCCCGGTTCCAGTGCGGCCTGCAGCGCCTCGAGCACGTCCACCAGGATCAGGCCGGCGTGGCGCATCCGCGCCACCTCCTCGGGACGCTTGATGGTGACCATGGCCGCCCGCGATGGCATGCCCGTCACCCGAGCGCCGCCGTGATCTCGCGGGTGACCGCGTCGATCGGCTGCCGGCCGTCGATGCGGAACAGGACGCCCGCATCCTCGTAGTGCTTCACCACGTCGAGCATGGGCGGCACCTGATTGGCCAGCCGCTCGCGCACGACCTCCGGCCGGTCGTCGTCGCGCTTGACCAGCGGTGTGCCGTCGCGGTCGCAGATGCCCGGGATGGCGGGCGGATCGGAGATGTCGTGATAGACGGTGCCGTCGGTGGGGCAGACAGAGCGGCCGGCAACGCGCGCGACCAGGTCTTCACCGGGCACGTCGATGTAGATGGCGGCATTGAGCTTCTCACCGCGCCCGGCCAGCGTCTGGTCGAGGGCCTCCGCCTGGGCGACCGTGCGCGGGAAGCCGTCCAGGATGGCGCCGCGGGAGGCCTGGGGCTTGCCCAGCTCCTCCATGAACATGTCGATGGTGACGTCGTCGGGGACCAGCTCCCCCCGGTCCATGTAGGTCTTGGCGCGCTCGCCGAGCGGCGTGCCGTCACGCAGGGCCGCCCGGAACAGGTCGCCGGAGGCCAGGTGCGGGATGCCCAGGTGGGAGCTCAGCGCCTCGGCCTGGGTACCCTTGCCGGAGGCCACCGCGCCGATCAGCAGGAGGATCTGGCGTGGGCGTGGGCCGGATGCGGGAGCGGTCGGCTCGCTCATCGGATGAATCCCTCGTAGTTGCGCATCAGCATCTGGGCCTCCAGCTGCTTCATGGTCTCCACCACCACGCTGACCACGATCAGGATGCTGGTTCCACCCAGCTGCAGCGCCTGCGTGCCCGGGATGGCCGCCGAAACGATCAGCGGCAGCACCGCCAACGTGGCAAGGAACAGGGCGCCGCCCAGCGTGATGCGGTTGGTGACGCGGGCCAGGAAGTCCTCAGTCGGCTTGCCGGGCCGGATGCCGGGAATGAAGCCGCCGTTCTTGCGTAAGTAGTCGGCCGTCTGATCGGGCCTGAACTGGAACGCGGTGTAGAAGTAGGTGAAGAAGACGACCAGCGCGAAGTACAGGATCCCGTAGACCCAGACATTGTTGGAGCTGAGGTTTTGCACGATCCAGTCGGCCGTCGACTTGACCCACGGGATATCGCTGGCGGTGAAGTACTGGGCGATCTGCGCCGGGAACAGCAGGATGCTGATGGCGAAGATGATCGGGATCACGCCGGCCATCGTGACCTTCAGGGGCAGGTACTGCGTCTGGCCCTGGTACATGCGCCGGCCGCGGACGCGGCTGGCGTACTGGACCGGGATCCGGCGCTGGCCCTCGTTGATGAAGACGACGCCGGCGATGACGATGATCCCGATGATGATGAACGGAACGATCCGCAGCAGGCCATCCGGACCGCTGACCACGCCGCCCGCCTGGTGCGGGATGCGGCCGACGATGCCGGCGAAGATGATGAAGCTGATGCCATTGCCCAGCCCACGTTCGCTGATGAGCTCGCCGAGCCACATGAGCAGGATCGTGCCGGCAGTCCAGCTGAGCAGCAGCGACAGCGTCTCGAAGCTGAAGAACGGGTTCTGCGGAATCACGCCGTTGGCAGCAAGCAGCACGCTGAAGCCGTAGCCCTGGGCGAACGCCATGGGCACGGTCAGCAGGCGGGTGTACTGGTTCAGCCGATTCCGCCCGTACTCCCCCTCGCGTGCCAGCTCGCCGAGGCTGGGGATCACCCCTTGCATCAGCTGCATGATGATGCTGGCGTTGATGTACGGGTTCACGCCCATGCCGATGATCGACGCCGTCGCCAGCCCACCGCCCGAGAAGAGGTCCAGCAGGCCCAGCAGCTGATTCGACTCGAACAGCTGCGACAGACGGGCCTGGTCCACGCCGGCCACCGGCACGGTGGTCAGGATCCTGAAGATGAACAGGATCCCGAGCGTGAAGAGGATCTTGCGCCGGATATCCGGCGCTCGGAAGGCGGTGACCAGAGAGTCGATCACCTAGGAATCGTCCTCGCCCGCGTTCGTCGCCTCGCCTGAATCATCCTTCTCCGGAGCCGATGCGCCGGCCGTCGCTTCCGTGGCAGGAGGGGCCTCGGCCGCGGGTGCATCATCCGTTGGCTCGTCCGGGGTGCTCTTGCGAGTCCCGCCTTTGGCGTCGGCCTTGGCCTCCGCCTTGGCGACGCGCTTCTCGGCCTTGGCCTCCGCATCGGCCTCGGCCGCCGCGACCTCCTTGGCCTCCACGGCTTCGTCGATCGGCGCCCCATCGGGCCAGCTGATGCGCTGGGCCGTGCTGCCAGCCGCCTGCAGCTTCTCCAGGGCGGAGCGCGTGAAGGCATGCGCGTGGATCGTCACCCCCTTGGGTGCCTCGCCGCCGCCCAGGATCTTCACGGGCAGCACGCGTGTCTTCGAGCTGCGCAGCAGCCCGTCGTGGCGCAGCACGTCGGGGGTCACCAGGGTGCCGGCCGCGACGTCGCTGAGCCGGCTCAGGTTCAGCCCCGCGTACTCGACCCGGAAGCGGTTCTTGAAGCCATGCAGCTTCGGGGTACGCACGTGCAGCGGCGTCTGGCCGCCCTCGAACCAGGCCGGGATGCTGGAGCCGGCGCGAGACTTCTGGCCCTTGGTGCCACGGCCCGCAGTCTTGCCGCGACCGGAGCCATGCCCGCGACCGACGCGACGTGGCGGCTTGTGCGCGCCCGAGGGCGGCTGGAGGTCGTGCAGCTTCACTCGTCCTGTCCTTCCCTGGCCCCCGCCGGCTCCTGCACCTTCAGGAGGAACGCGACGCGGCGGATCATGCCGCGGTTCACCGGCGTGTCGGCGATCTCGACGGTCTGGTTGAGCCGATGCAGGCCCAGCGCCCGGATTGTGCCCCGCGCGCCGGCCTTGTGGCCGATCGTGGATCGGACCCAGGTCACGCGCAGCGCGCCGGACTGGCCGCTGCCGCTAGCGGCCACGTGGACCTCCCGACGGGAACGCCGGAGCGGGGCGCTCCACATACTCGTGCGGCCGTCGCGCCTCCTCGGCGCCGCGCTTGCCGAGCAGCTGCTCGGCGGTCTTGCCACGATTGGCGGCGATGGCGTCGGCGGAGCGCAGGCTGCCCAGCGCCTCGATGGTGGCACGCACCACGTTGACGGGGTTGTTGCTGCCCATCGACTTGCTGAGTAGGTCGCGAATCCCAGCTGCTTCCACCACGGAGCGCACCGAGCCGCCAGCGATCACGCCGGTGCCGGCCGAGGCCGGCTTCAGCATCACGTGGGCGGCGCCATAGTCCTGGTGCACCTCGTGCGGGATGGTGGCGGCCACCAGCGGGACGCGGATGAGGTGCTTCTTCGCATCCTCCACGCCCTTGCGGATCGCCTCTGGAACCTCGTTCGACTTGCCGAGCCCCGCCCCAACCACGCCGTTGCGGTCGCCGACGACCACGACTGCACTGAAGCTGAAGCGACGGCCGCCCTTGACGACCTTGGCCACGCGATTGATCTGGACGACCTTTTCTTCCAGGTTGAGCTTGGTCGGATCGATTCTGGACATGTTGGTCTCCGCTCTACAGGTCGAGGCCGCCCTCGCGGGCGCCCTCGGCGAGCGAGCGAACCCGCCCGTGGTACTGGTAACCGCCGCGGTCGAGGACCACGGTCGTGACGCCGGCCGCCTTGGCCCTCTCGGCAAGCGTCTTGCCCACGGCGCGCGCGGTGTCGACCTTGCTGCCGCCGTTCGCGATGCCCGACTCGCGGCTCGAGGCCGCGGCCAGGGTGCGGCCAGCTGCGTCGTCGATCACCTGGGCATAGATGAACTTCGCGGACCGGAAGACGGACAGCCGCGGGCGATCGGCGGTCCCCTCCAGCCGAAGCCGGAGCCGTTCGTGTCGCTTGCGCCGCAGCGCGTCGCGGCTTTTGGTCTTGATCATGCGGCACCCCCGACCTTACCGGCCTTGCCGGCCTTGCGCAGGATGTGCTCGCCGGCATAGCGGATGCCCTTGCCCTTGTAGGGCTCCGGCTTGCGCCGCGATCGGATGTGGGCCGCGACCTGCCCGACCAGCTCCTTATCGGCGCCGAATACGGCCAGCCGGGTGGGCGTCTCGACCCGGAACTCGATGCCTTCCGGCGCCTCGACCTCGACCGGATGCGAGTAGCCCAGCGCGAGGACCAGCTTGCTGCCCTGCAGCTGGGCGCGGTAGCCCACGCCGCTGATCTCGAGACCCTTGGTGAAGCCCGAGGTGACGCCGGTGACCATGTTGTTGACCAGGGTGCGGGTCAGGCCGTGCAGCGCCCGATGACGCGGCTCGTCCGTCGGCCGCACCACGCGAATCTCGCCGTCGGCGCGCTCGATGCTGATCTCCGGATGGATCTCACGCTCCAGCGTGCCCAACGGGCCCTTCACGCGCAGGCGAGAGCCTTCCTGCGTCAGCTCGACGCCGGCGGGAAGCGTGATCGGAAGTCGTCCGATGCGTGACATCAGCGCCTCACCACACGTAGCACAGCACCTCGCCACCGAGATTCAGCTTCCGGGCCTGTGACCCGGTCATGATCCCGTGGGAGGTGGAGAGGATGGCCAGGCCCAGGCCGCCGAGAACGCGCGGGATCTCGGTCTTGCGGGCATAGACCCGCAGGCCCGGCTTGCTGATGCGCTTCAGGCCACTGACGACCGGGGTGCGTCCCTCGACGTACTTGAGGTGCACGGTCAGCGTCTCCTGGACGCCGCCCGGCTCGGTCGAGAACGACTCGACGAAGCCCTCCTCGACCAGGATGCGCGCGATCTCGCGCTTCACCCGGGACGAGGGCAGCGTCAGCTCCCGGTGGCGCGCCGCGCTGGCGTTCCGGATCCGGGTCAGCATGTCGGCGATTGGATCGGTCGTGTTCATGTTCGGTGTTGCACTCCTCGGCGGTGGTTCGCGTCGCGCTCCGCGCGTGAGAGGCGCCTTCCGCTGATGGGACCGCCTGCAGGCGGCCGATGGTGTCGAGCTACCAGCTCGACTTTGTCACTCCTGGCAGCAGGCCCTCCAGGGCTCGCTCCCGGAAGCAGATGCGGCACATCGCGAAGCGGCGCATGTAGCCCCGCGGCCGCCCGCAGATCGAGCAGCGGTTGTGCTGCTGGACCGCGAAGCGGGCTGGACGCGCCGCCTTGGCGATACTCGACTTCTTAGCCACGTGCTCTTGGTCTCTCCTAGCTGGCCTGGAACGGCATGCCGAGGAGCTGCAGCAGCCTGCGGCCCTCCTCGTCGGTCTTCGCGGTCGTCACGATGCTGATCTCCATCCCGCGCAGGCGGTCGATCTTGTCGTAGTCGATCTCCGGATAGACGAGCTGCTCACGCAGCCCCACGCTGAAGTTGCCACGCCCGTCGAACGAGCGGGTGGCGATGCCCCGGAAGTCGCGGATACGCGGCAGGGCCAGGCGCATCGTTCGCTCCAGGAAGTCGTACATGCGCTGCCCGCGCAGCGTGACCTTGGCGCCGATGGGCATGCCGGTCCGCAGGCGGAACTGGGCGATCGAGCGCTTGGCGTGCGTCACGATCGGCTTCTGGCCGGTGATGGTGGCCAGGTCGCCGACGGCGGCGTCCAGCGCCTTGGCATTGGCGATCGCCTCGCCCAGGCCGATGTTGACCACCACCTTGTCGAGGCGCGGGATCTGCATCGGATTGGCGTAGCTGAAGTCCCGCTGCAGGGCCGGCACCGCCTCTTCGTGATAGCGCAGGCGCAGGCCCGAGTAGATCGGCGGCTGGAAGCCCTTGCCCCTGCCCTTGCCATTGCTGGCGACGGGCGCATCGGCCTTGGCGGCAGCCTTCGGTGCAGCGGTCGCAGTCGCCTTCGGGGCGGCCTTGGCCCGCGAGGCGGTCGACCGGCTGCGAGGCGTGGCCTTGGCCTTCTCGTCGCCGCTCACTTGCCCGCTCCTTCGAGCTGCTCGCCGCAGTGCTTGCAGACGCGGACGTGGCGCCCGTCCTCGAGCAGCTGGTGGCTGACCCGGGTCGGCTTGTCGCAGCGCGGACAGACGACCTGCACGTTGCTGACGTGGAGGGGCACCGGCAGGTCGATGATGCCGGCGCTCTGCGTCCGCGAACGGGGGCGCTGGTGGCGCTTGGCCATATTGATGCCCGGCACGACGACACCCAGACCCCGCTTGGTGTGCTCGATGCGCTCCACGGTGCCGCGCTTCCCCCGGTCCTTGCCGGCGAGCACCATCACGGTGTCGCCCTTCTTCACGTTCACTGCTACAGCACCTCCGGCGCGAGCGAGACGATCTTCATGTAGTTGCGCTCGCGGAGCTCGCGCGCCACCGGACCGAAGATCCGGGTTCCGCGCGGGCTGCCCTGGGGCGTGATCAGCACCGCCGCGTTCTCGTCGAAGCGGATGTGGCTGCCGTCGGGGCGTCCGTACTCCTTGGCCGTGCGGACGATCACCGCGCGCACCACGTCGCCCTTCTTCACGCCCGAGTTGGGCAGCGCCTGCTTGACGCTGGCCACGATCACATCGCCCACCTCGGCGCTGTCCGCTTTCGAGCGGCCGATGATCGTGATGCACTGCAGCGTCCTGGCGCCGGTGTTGTCGGCGACGCGCAGGCGCGTGTACTGGCGGATCATCTAGCCCACCAGCTCCTCATGCGAGCCGCGGGCCACGACCTCGACCACCTTCCAGCGCTTCTCGCGCGACAGCGGGCGGCTCTCCTCGATCCGCACCGTGTCGCCGACGTGCGCGGTGTTCTCTTCGTCGTGCGCCTTGAACTTGCTGGACAGCCGCACCACGCGCTTGTAGATCGGGTGCCGCTGCAGCCGCTCAACGCTGACCACCACGGTCTTGTCCATCTTGTCGGACACCACGCGTCCGGTCTTGGTTCGTCGTTTTCCCTGCATCGTCAACTTGCCTGCTTCTGGGCGTCAGCGGCCGCCGCCTCGGCGGCATGCTGACGCTCGGTCATCACGGTCAGGATGCGGGCGATCCGCTTGCGCGTCGCCGGCAGCCTGCTGTAGTTCTTCTCCTGGCGAGTGGCGAGGTCGAAGCGGACCTTCCACAGCTCCTGCTTGGCATCGACCAGGGCGGCCTCGAGGTCCGGATCCGAGAGGCGCCGGATCTCACTGATGTCCATGTTCGAGTCCTTCCTTGACCACGAACTTCGTGGAGATCGGCAGCTTGTGACTGGCCAGCCGCATCGCCTCCCGGGCGATCGGCTCCGGCACGCCGGACATCTCGAACATCACGCGGCCGGGCTTGACGACCGCGACCCAGTGGTCGGGTGCGCCCTTGCCGGATCCCATCCGCACCTCGGCCGGCTTCTTGGTCACCGGCTTGTCGGGAAAGACGCGGATCCAGATGCGCCCGCCGCGCTTGATGTGGTGGGTCATCGCCCGTCGCGCGGCCTCGATCTGGCGGCTGGTGAGCCAGCAGACCTCCTCGGCCATCAGGCCGAAGTCGCCGAAGCTGACGGAGGTGCCGCCCTTCGCCATCCCGGCTCGTCGACCGCGCTGCACCTTGCGGTGCTTGACGCGCTTCGGCATCAGCATGGCTCAGGCCTCCTCGCCGTTCTTGGCCGGCTCGCCGGCGGCTGCCTCGTCCGCGGGGGCCACCTCCTCCGGGTCCTCGGCCACGACGGGCTCAGCCGGCTCGGCGGTCTC
>DATBRW010000020.1:0-4607 GCA_036560125.1 Candidatus Limnocylindria bacterium | reverse complement strand
AGATGCTGGCCGAGGAGAACGTCACCACCCTCACCTCCGCCCGCGACGTGCACGGCGTCCAGACGGTGGTGGCCAGCTGTCCGCACTGCTTCAACACAATCCGCAACGAGTACCCGCAGTTCGGCCTGCGCGGCCTGCGGGTGATCCACCACACCCAGCTGCTGGACACACTGGTGCAGGAAGGCCGATTGGTGCCGACCGAGCATCATGCGGCCGTGGTGGCCTACCACGACGCCTGCTACCTGGGCCGCTACAACGAGGTCTACGACGAGGGCCGGCGGGTGGTGGAGGCAGTGCCCGGCGCCGACCTGGTCGAGATGGAGCTTCACCATCGCAAAGGGATGTGCTGCGGCGCCGGCGGGGCGCGGATGTGGATGGAGGAGCGCGAGGGCCAGCGCATCAACCATCGGCGGGTGGAGCACGCACTCGCCACGGAGGCGAATGCCATCGCCACCGCCTGCCCTTACTGCCTGATCATGCTGCGCGACGGCGTGACCGACCTGGAACGGACCGATGTGGCCGTCCGCGACGTGGCCGAGTGGCTGGCCGACGCCACCGGCGCCTGGCAGGCCGCGGAGCCACTGATCCCGCAAGAGTCAACGGAATCCGCGTAGTTCTTGCCGAGAAGTTGCGGAAAGTTTGACCACGCTTCGCCGTCGCCGCTACGATTCGTAAACCGTGGCAGTTCGTTCAATCGGGACGTCGGGGCGCCGACCGCTCCTCGACGACCTGGACAAGGCGATCATCAAGGCCCTGCAGCTGGACGGCCGGCGCCCGTACGCGCAGATCGGACGGGAGCTGAAGGTGCCGGAGGCGACGGTCCGCCAGCGAGCGGAGCGCCTCATCAGCCGCGGGATCGTCCAGGTTGTCGGCGTCACCGATCCGCTGGCAATGGGCTTCGGCCAGCCAGCCTTCATCGGCCTGCACGTGGACGCGGCGCACCTGGACGAGGTGGCCGATGCGGTCGCCGCGCTCGACGAGGTGACCTATGTCGTGGTCACCGCCGGGCGGTTCGACATGATCTGCGAGGTCGTCTGCGAGGACAACGAGCATCTGCTCCGCGTGCTCGCCGATCATCTGGCCAAGATCGACGGAATCAAGGCCACCGAGACGATGGTGGAGCTGCGATTCGTCAAGGAAAGCTACCGGTGGGGCACGAGGTAGGAGGACCAGCGTGACCGTTGCCGAGAGGCGCGAATTGGACCGCGAGCGCGTGCGAGCGGTGGGGCAACGGGAGGAAGCGGCGTATCGGGCGCGCACCCCGCGCAGCGCCGAGCTGCATGTGCGTGCCCAGCGGGCGATGCCGCTTGGCGTGGCCAGCTCGTTCCAGACCTACGACCCGTATCCGCTGTTCATGACCGACGCGCGCGGATCGCGGATCTGGGATGCGGACGGCAACGAGTACATCGACTTCGACATGGCCTTCGGCGTGCTCGCCGCCGGCCACTCGCACCCGTTGGTGGCCGAGGCGCTGCAGCATCGCGTCGCCAACGGCACGTGCTACACGTTCCCGGTCGAGGACGGCGTGGCGCTGGCCGAGGAGATCAAGCGGCGCTTCGGGATCGATCTCGTGCGCTTCAGCAACTCCGGCACCGAGGCCACGATGGACGCGATCCGGGTGGCCCGTGGCTTCACCGGTCGGGAGAAGGTCCTCAAGTTCGAGGGCGGCTACCACGGCCACCACGATGACGTGCTGGTCAGCATCCAGCCGCCGCGAGACGCCATGGGACCGGACGACTCGCCGGCCACCGTGCCGGCCACCGCCGGCCTGCCACGCAGCCGGCTGGCCGAGACGATCGTGGCGCCCTTCAACCATGCCGCCGCGCTGGCCGCCATCCTGGACGCGAACCGCGACGAGATCGCGGCCATCATCGTGGAGCCGGTGCAGTTCAACATCGGAGTGGCGCCGCCGCTGCCGGGCTTCCTGGAGAGGCTCCGCGAGCTCGCCACCGAGCACGGCATCGTGCTCATCTTCGACGAGGTCAAGACCGGCGTCGTGCTCGCCTACGGCGGCGCCACCGAGTACTTCGGGGTCCAGCCGGACCTGATCTGCCTGGCCAAGAGCATCGGCGGTGGCGTGCCGATCGGCGCCTTCGGCGGCCGCGAGGAGGTCATGCGGTCGATCGAGAAGGTGCCGGAGCGCGACGCGACGGCATCCGGCGTGGAGCATTCGACGCTGAGTGGTGGCGCGACCCGGGTGGCGCACCTGGGGACATTCAACGGCAACCCGCTGTCGGTCACGGCCGGCTTAGTGACGCTGACCAAGGTGCTGACCCCCGACGTCTACCCACGCCTGCACGCCATGGCCGATCGGCTCACGGCAGGCTGCCAGGAGGTGCTCGACGAGTTCGGGCTGCCGGGCTATGCGATCAACGTGGGTCCCAAGGGGTGCGTGATGTTCACGCCGAAGCGAGTGACGAACTACCGCGACTTCATCGGCCTCGACGGCGAGCTGTGGGAGGCGAGCTTCTTCTACCTGGCCAACCGCGGCGTGCTGCTGCCGCCAGGGCCTGACGACCAGTGGACGCTCTCCGTGCAGCACAGCGATGAGGAGATCGAACGCCACGTGGCCGTCTTCCGCGACTTCGCGCAGGAGGTGGCTGGCTAGCCGACCGTGACCGATCCCGTATCAGCGGCACACCGTTGCCGGCCGCCCAGAGCGCAGCCGGCACGACACCTGAAGGGCGACAGGGGAGTGGTCTGGTGATCGAACGATGGGCGCGTCCACTGGCAGGCCTGTGGAATGGCATCGCCGGGGTCTCGAACGCGGTGTATGGCGCACTGGGCACGCCCGGCAAGTACTTCCAGGACTTCCTGAACGGCAGCTGGCTGGGCCACCCGGTGCATCCGGTCGTCACCGATGTGGTGGTCGGGGGCGCCACCATCGCCGTGATCCTCGACCTGCTGCGCTACTTCCTGGGCGTGACCGGGCTGGAGGACGCGCTCACCTGGTCCATCGGCCTCGTCTCGCTGGCGGGGGTGGCTGCGATCGTGACCGGCCTGACCGACTTCAAGGACACCGCCACCGGCGACGAGCGCAACGTCACCGGCTTCCACGGCGTGATCAACATCATCGGCATCGTCCTCTTCGCGCTGTCCTTCTTCCTGCGGCTGGGCGGCGCGCATGACAGTGGCTTCTGGATCTTCCTGATCGGCTACCTGGTGATCTCGGTGGGCGCGTACATCGGGGGCCACGTGGTCTTCAAGTACGGCTACATGGTCAACCGCAGCGCCTTCGCCCGCGGCAAGAAGGCGGCCGAGTTCACGCCGATCCTGGCCGCCGGCGAGCTGTCCGAGGCGACGCCCACGAAGGCCAGCTTCGGCGCAACGACGCTTGTCCTGGTGCGCCGCGGTGACGTGGTCAGCGCCCTGAAGGAAGCCTGCTCGCACGCGGGCGGGCCGCTGTCGGAGGGGACGCTGCACGGCGACACCATCGTCTGCCCATGGCACCACTCGGCCTTCCGCCTGTCCGACGGCGCCGTGCGCCACGGGCCGGCCACCAGCCACCAGGTCGCCTATCGGGCGCGGATCAGCGAGGGCCAGGTCGAGATCCAGGGCCCGCTGGACTAGCGGCTTCTGAACTCGGGGGGCGATTCGCTATCCTGTGGACCCCTGCCTGAAACGAGGGCGTTCCGTGACCTATCTGCCGACCGCCGAGCACGACGAGCTGCGCGCCGTGGTGCGCGAGCTGGCGATTGAGCGGATTGCCCCGCGCGCTGCGGAGGTCGACGCCACTGCCGAGTTCCCCTGGGACCTGAAGGAGCTGCTGGCCAAGCAGGACCTGCTGGGCACCGGCTTCGAGGAGCGCTACGGCGGCACCGCGCTGGACACGTTGGGCCAGACAATCGTGGCGGAGGAGATCGCGCGTGCCGACGCCACCACCAGCCTGATCCCCATCGTCCAGAAGCTGGGCGCGCTGCCCATCACCATGGCCGGCTCGGACGAGCAGAAGGACCGATACATCCCGCGGCTGGCATCCGGGGAGTGGCTGATCGCCTTCGCCCTGACGGAGGCTGCCGCCGGCAGCGACGTCGCCAGCAACCGGATGCGTGCCCGCCTCGACGGAGACTGCTACGTCCTGAATGGTTCCAAGCGCTTCATCACCCATGGCAGCGTCGCCAACGTACTGACGGTCTTCGCGCTGACCGATGCTGATGCGGGCGGCCGCAAGGGGATGAGCGCCTTCGTGGTCGAAACCGAGACGCCCGGCTTCGCCGTGGCACGGATCGAGCACAAGATGGGGATCCGGGGCTCGCCCACCGCCGAGCTCAACTTCGACGACGTGCGGGTGCCGGTCGAGAACCGCCTTGGTGCGGAGGGGGACGGTTTTAAGATCGCCATGAACACGCTCGACCGGTCCCGCCTGAGCATCGCGGCGCAGGCAGTGGGCATCGCCCAGGGTGCCATCGACGAGGCCACGCGCTACGCGGCCGATCGCAAGCAGTTCGACCAGCGCGTGATCGAGTTCCAGGGGATCCAGTTCATGCTGGCGGACATGGCCAGCCAGACGGAGGCCGCCCGGCAGCTCACGTATGCTGCCGCGGCGCGGGTGGACGCCGATGCATCGGACCTGGCGTACTGGACCAGCTGCGCCAAGCTCATCGCCG
>DATBRW010000019.1:0-5139 GCA_036560125.1 Candidatus Limnocylindria bacterium | reverse complement strand
CCTGGCGCAGTACTGAGATGCGACTGAACCGATGATCGAGGAGCTGAAGGCGGCATGGGCCGTCGCCCGCAAAGAGCTGCAGATCGCGCGGCGCTACCCACTGAACCTGGTCAACGAGGTGCTGCAGCCCCTGTACCAGTTCCTGTTGCCGAGCCTGCTGCTGGGGCTCACCTTCTATGTCGGCGGCCGCGCCGTCGGCCTGGAGGCCGCCACCGGCACCGACGACCTGGCCGGCTACCTCTTCCTGGGCACCGTGGTCGGCGGCCTGGTGGGCGCAGCTTTCTGGGACATGGCCTTCGGCCTGAAGCGAGAGATGGACGCCGGGACGCTGGAGCCCACCTGGCTCACGCCAACGCGACCGGACACGACGGTCCTGGGTCGGGCGATCTCCGGTGGGATCCTGTCGGCCATCGCCAGCGTGATCCTCGTCGCGGTCGGCGCCCTGGTCTTCGGCGCCAACCTCGCCGCCGGCATGCTGGCCGGCCTGCCGGCCCTGGTGCTCGCCTCGATCAGCATGATCGGCATCGGCTACATGGTCGCCTCGGCGGTGCTGATGATCCGCGAGCCGAACTTCATGGTCGATGCCACCAACTTCATCTTCGCCATGCTCTCGGGCGTGGCCTTCCCGATCACTGTGCTTCCGCCGGTGATCCAGCCCATCTGCTACCTGCTTCCGACCACCTATGCGATCGACCTGCTGCGCTACTACGCACTCGGCACCACGCCGCTGCTGCCGCCGCCGGTCATGTGGCTGGCGCTGATCGTCCTCGCGCCGGTCACCATCCTGGTCGGGCGCTGGATCTTCCTGCGGACCGAGCACCGCATGCGCGTGCTGGGCACTACCGGCCAGCACTGATCCAGCGTCCGGCCTCCAATCACGTGGCCTGTGGCGTGCACAATGTGCGCCGACATGCAGAGAAACCAGCCCGATCGCGACGGGCCTGAAGGACGCCGCGTCGACCCGCTGCTCGAGGTCAGGGAGCGGAAGCGCGGCGCCCGCCCCGGCGACGCCTACGTTCGCATCGTGCGGCCCTTCGAGGACGAGTTCGAACGCTCCGACGACGGCACGCTGATCGCCTCGGAGAAGACGATCCTGGACCGGCGCGGCTGGCACGTTGGGGTGCGCGGCCTGCGCACCTTCCTGATCGGCCGCCCCATCTCCACCGACCACGAGGAGCACGAGCGCCTCAGCAAGACCAAGGCGCTGGCCGTCTTCAGCAGCGACAACATCAGCTCCAGCGCGTATGGCCCGGAAGAGATCATGCGCGTGCTGGCGCTCGCCGGCGTCGCGAGCCTGTTCCTCAGCGTGCAGCTCGCCGCGCTCATCATCGTGATGCTGGCCATCGTGACCGTCTCCTATCGGCAGACCATCAAGGCCTACCCGATGGGTGCCAGCAGCTACATCGTGGCCAGCGACAACCTGGGCGACCGGGCCGGCATCATGGCCGCCTCGGCGTTGCTCATCGGCTACACGGTGACCGTGGCGGTCTCGGTCTCGGCCGGCGTGCTGGCCATGACCTCCATCATCCCCCAGCTCGACGGCCTCAAGGTCTACCTCAGCGTGGCGCTGGTGGCGCTGCTGATGCTGGGCAACCTGCGGGGCATTCGCGAGTCGGGCGCGATCTTCATGACGCCGACCTACCTGTACATCGCGGTCATGCTGGGGGTCATCACGTGGGGGCTGGTGCAGTCGCTGACGGGCACGCTGGCGACATTCCAGCCGCCGGCCGGCTGGGTCGACTATTGGGAGACCAGCGGCCAGGCACTGGGCCTTTTCCTGATCCTCCGCGCCTTTTCGCAGGGAGCGGTCGCCCTCACCGGCGTCGAGGCGGTCTCCGACGGCGTGCCCGCCTTCAAACCACCCGAGTGGAAGAACGCACGGACCACGCTCACCTGGGCGGCGATCGTCTTCGGGATCCTGTTCCTGGGGATCGCGTACCTGGCCACACGCACGGGCATCGTGCCTGATCCGGAGCAGGACCAGACGGTGCTCAGCCTGCTGGTCCGCCTGATCGCCGGTGACGGGGCGATCCTGATCCTGGCCCAGGTCGCCACCGCCCTGATCCTGGTGCTGGCCGCCAACACCAGCTTCGCCGATTTCCCGCGGCTCTCGTCGTTCCTGGCGCGCGACGGCTTCCTCCCGCGGCAGTTCGCCTTCCGAGGGGAGCGGCTGGCGTTCACTACCGGCATCATCGCCCTGGCCGGCATGGCCATCGCCTTGCTGATCATCTTCCAGGCCAGCGTCAGCGGCCTGATCCCCCTCTACACGCTGGGCGTGTTCATCGCCTTCACCCTGTCGCAGTCGGGCATGTTCATTCGTTGGTACCGGCGCCGCGAGGCCGGCTGGCTGCGCGGCCTGCTGATCAACGGCCTGGGCGCGGCGACCACTGGCGTCGTGATGGTGGTGGTGGGCGTGAGCAACTTCTTCAACGGATCGTGGCTGGTGATCGTGCTGGTCCCGATCCTGATGATCTTCCTGTCGGGCATCCGGCGTCATTACCGCAACCTCGACGATCGGCTGGCGCTCGAGCGCATCCCGGCAGGCAAGGAGGTGGCCGCGGAGCCGATCGTGATCGTGCCAGTGGCGCGACTGGATCGCACCGCGCGCCAGGCGATCGCCTTCGCCAACTCGATCAGCAAGACCGCCACTGCCGTCCATATCACCAACAGCCCCGAGTCGGCCGCCGAGCTGCGAGAACGCTGGCCCGACTGGGCCGGAGCGACCGAGCTGGTCGTCGTCGAGTCGCCCTATCGGGCCCTGGTCGGCCCGCTCTTGCGCTACATGGACGCCCTGCAGGCCCAGGATCCCGGCCGGCCGGTACTTGTCGTCCTGTCCGAGGTGGTGCCGCGGCATTGGTGGGAGAACCTGCTGCACAACCAGACCGCCCTGCGCCTGAAGCTCCGACTCTTCAGCCGCCCGAACACGATCGTGGCCGACGTCCCCTACCACCTGCCTACCGACGAGTCCTAGCACCTACGGCCGGCTGGCGTAACCGACCGCGAATATCCCCTCGACGAGGCGCGCCCGACCGTACCGGGCCGCGCAGTCCCGTACGCCCACCGAGGGAGGATCCATGCGCACCCGCATTCCGTCTCTGCTTCTCCCGGCCGTCCTTGCCCTGATCGCCAGCCTGATGCTCGTCGCCGGAGCGCTCGGCGCCGAGATGGGCTTCTCCGCCACACTGGCCGATGGCGGCGAAGGTGAGCCCAACGGGTCCGGCACCGCTGCCATCACCATCGATCCCGACACGGGCCAGGTCTGCTGGGATCTGAGCGTCGATGGCGTAGGTGACGTGACGGCGTCGCACATCCACGTTGGCGCCGAGGGCGAATCCGGCGACGTGGTCGTGCCACTCGACGTCGATGGCTTCAGCGGCACGAGCAGTGACTGCGTGGACGCTTCCGACGCCGACCTGGATGCCATCATCGCCAACCCGGCCGGCTACTACGTGAACATCCACACCGAGGCCTTCCCCGCCGGAGCGATCCGCGGCCAGCTGGTCGCCGACTCGCCCGACACTGCCATGCAGACCCCGACCTCGTCGCCGTGGGCGGCGCTGGGGCTGCTGCTGGTGGGTCTTGCCGGGGTCTTCGGGGTGCGCGCCGCGCGGCGCCGCGCCTGACCCCATCCGGGCGGTGCGCTGCACCGTCCAGCTCGCGTGCCCAACGAGGCGGAGGTCGTTCGCGGCCTCCGCCTCAGTCATGCCTAGTGCACGAACTCCAGGACGTTGATGGCGTAGATGCCGTAGGCGTGGACCGCCACGCCCAGGACCACCGCCGCGACCAGCGGCCCCGACAGGCGATCCCGGTAGGCCCAGCCCAGCAGCAGCATGAGGATCGGGACGGCATCGAGGATGAACCGATAGCCGAACTGGGCGAAACCCCACGAGCCATGGGTGATATCGGGTAGGAGCACCAGCAGCGCGCTCAGCATCGCCAGCGGCACCAGCGGCTGCAGCCGTCGGACGCGCCACGCCGCCGCCGACCAGAACAGGAACGGCGCGCTCAGGGTGATCGACAGCCCGGTGAAGCTGGGGATCAGGAACGGGACGTTGTCGCTCCAGTCGAAGCTCTGCAGAAAGATCGCGTACAGGTGGCGCGGGATGTAGAGCGGCGACGACAGCCCGAAGCGGAACCACGGCTCATCGGTCACGATGCCGGTCTCGCCGGACGGGATGTGCGCATAGCCGAAGTCGAACGGCGAGCCGAACCGCGCCAGGTTGTACGCAGCGATCAACAGGGCCGGCCCGACGATGCCGGCCAGCAGCCAGGCGTGACCACGGGTCGGGCGGAATCGGTCCGCGTAGAAGCCTGCGATCAGCGGCAGGCTGAAGGCCACCGGCAGCCGTGAGCCCGCGGCCAGCGCCAGCGTGAGGCCGGCCAGGAACGGCCAGCGGCGTCCAATCGCCAGGTGCAGCGTCACGAGCAGGAAGAAGACCGCCACCACCTGTGCCCACAGGTGTCCCCCGGCCATGCCGGCCACCCACCAGTGCGTGGTGAAGGCAAAGCCGATGGTCAGCAGCTGCCGCGGCCGGAACGCGACGCCGACGCGCCCGAGCAGCCAGTACACCAGGGCCACGTTGGCCGCGCCGAGAACCGAGCACATCAGGTTCGATCCCAGCTCGCCGACGCCCATCGCCTGGGTCAGCGCCACGAAGGGCAGGATCACCACCGCGGGCACCGGCGGGAAGGGCGAGTACTGCGCCCCGGTGCCGTCGTTAACCGGCACCAGCTCCAGCCACGGCCGATCGACCGCGATCGAGAGGCGGCCGTGCAGGAACGCGTCTGCCAGCGGCACGTAGGAGTCGCTGCTGACGTCGAAGGGTCCGGTGAACCAGTAGACGACGAAGGCCAGCAGCGTAAGCACGGCCCCGGCGATGAACTCGGGCTCGGCCAGCAGGGCGATCAGGCGCTCGACAGCGGGCGTCCGGGACGCTGGCAGCGGTTCGGCGCTGGCGGTCACGCGGCGGATGATGACCGATGCGGAGAGTGGCGCGCCCGGCAGGATTTGAACCCGCGACCTGATGGTCCGAAGCCACCCGCTCTGTCCACTGAGCTACGGGCGCACGCGTCACGCTCGAAGGAGCGCGAGCTCGACCTAGGGTACACGCCCGCTCAGCGGGCCTGGACTTACTCGCG
>DATBRW010000018.1:0-12703 GCA_036560125.1 Candidatus Limnocylindria bacterium | reverse complement strand
ACCGCGGACGACCCTGGCGGCGCAGGTCATCGGCTTCGTGAACGTGGATGGCGTGGGGCAGTACGGCATCGAGTCCGCCGAGGACGACATGCTGGCGGGCCGGCCCGGCTCGGTCACCGCCCAGGAGGACGTGATCGGCCGGCAGATCGCCGACTCGGTCTACGAGCTGAAGCCGCCGGTTGATGGCTCGGACCTGCGGCTGACCATCGATGCGGGCCTGCAGCACCTGCTGGAGGCCGCCATGTGGGGCACCTACCGGCGCAACGCGGCGCAGGGCGTCACCGGTGTGGTGATGGACGTCAGGACGGGCGCGGTGCTGGCACTCGCCACCTTCCCGTCATACGACGCCAACAAGTACGGAACATTGAATCCGGAGGTGTTCACCAACCCGGCCGTCTCGCGGCTGTACGAGCCGGGCTCGGTGATGAAGGCCTTCACGATCGCCGCGGCGCTGGACGCCAACGCGATCACTCTCAAGGACAAGTTCAAGGACAACAACAATCTGGTCATCGGCGACGTCCGTATCCAGAATGCCGACCGCTACACCTCACCCTACGGCCACGGCCTGATCACCGCCGGTGACGTCCTGAAGCTCTCGAACAACGTCGGGGCGGCCAAGATCGGCCTGACCCTGGGCCGCGAAGGCCTGTACCAGGCGTTCCGGCGCTTCGGTTTCGGCGAGCGGACCGGAATCGAGATCTCGGGCGAGGGCTCGGGAGTGGTCTGGAACCCGGACGGTCCGAATGGATCGGGGGACCTGACCGCCGCCCAGAATGCGTTCGGGCAGGGCCTGTCGGTGACGGCCATGCAGCTGGTTGCCGGCTACGCCGCCATCGGCAACGGTGGTGAGCTGGTCACGCCGCACGTGCTGGCCGGCTGGAACACCCCCGACGGCGTCTACCACGAAGCGGACCCGCCGGAACCGCAGCGCATCATGCGCGAAGAGACCGCGGACACCGTGCTCCACCTGCTGACCGACGCCGTGGACTATGGGATCGCGCAGCCGGCCTCCATCCCGGGCTACTCGGTGGCGGGCAAGACTGGGACCGCCCAGATCGCCGGGCCGATCAACACTCGCGTCCGCACCGGGACCGATGCGCACGGCAAGCCGACCTACGAGACGTCTACCCACTTCGGCTACATCGACGGCTGGATCGACTCCAGCTTCATCTCCCTGCTGCCGGCCTCGGATCCGAAGATCGTCACGCTGCTACTGATTCACCGTCCTGCGACCTGGGGCCTCTACCAGATGGCGCAGCGGCCGGACGACCTGTTCCGCGACCTCGCTCCCGACATCCTCAGCTACCTGGCCATCCCGCCGGACCGACCCGTCCAGCCGGTTGCCAGCCGATGACGCTGCTAGACTCGGCCGACCCAGTCGCAGGAAGCCGAGTGCCACCATCGATCCGTCTCGATGAACTCGTGGCCGCCACCGGTGGCCGCCTCCTCGGACCCACGACCGTCACCCAATTCACCACCGCCGCCGTCGATTCGCGGCACGTCACGCCAGGCAGCCTGTTCGTGGCGCTGCAGGGCGAACGGGTGGATGGGCACGCCTTCGTGAGCGAGGCCGCGACCAACGGAGCCACCGTCGCCCTGGTCGAGCGGCCGGTCACCCTGCCAAACGGGTCGGATGTGGCGCTGGTGCTGGTGCCGGACACCCTCACGGCGTTGCAGGAGCTGGCGGCCTGGTGGCGGAGCCGGTCGGCGGTGCGGGTGGTGGGGATCACCGGCTCGACCGGCAAGACGATCGCCAAGGAGATCGTGGCCGACGTCCTGGGGCGCACCCGAACCGTGCTGCGCAACGAGGGCAACCTCAACTCCGAGACCGGGCTGCCCATGACGCTGCTCCGCCTGGAGCCGGCGCACGACGCGGCAGTGCTCGAGATGAGCATGTACACCGAAGGGGAGATTGCCCGCCTGACCGAGATCGCGCGGCCCGAGGTCGGCGTCGTGCTGGCGGTGCACCCTACCCATCTCGAGCGCGCCGGCAGCATCGAAGCCATCGCTCGCGCCAAGTCGGAGCTCCCCGCCGCCCTGCCCGCCGACGGGCTGGCCGTGCTGAATGCCGATGACCCGCGGGTGGCGGCGATGGCGGCGGTGACCGCCGCCGAAGTGCGCACCTACGGGCTCCGCCCCGATGCGATCGTGCGCGCGGCGGACATCGAGTCGCTGGGCCTGGGCGGCTCCGTCTTCACGCTCGAGGCGCCGTGGGGCACCCGCCGCATGCACAGCGCGATGCCAGGCCGCCACCTCGTGCCGCACGCCCTGGCCGCGGTGGCCGTGGCCGAGCGCTTCGAGGTGCCGCTCGACGAGGTCGAGGCTGCACTCGCGGCCGGCAGCCACGCCGACCACCGCATGGCGGTGATGACCGCCGCCTCGGGCGCGACCCTCATCGATGACACCTATAACGCGTCGCCGGTCTCGGTCTCGGCGGCGCTCGACTTCCTGGCCGAGACCCCGCTGGCCGCCGGGCGCCGGCGCTACGCCGTGCTGGGCGACATGTTGGAGCTCGGCCCGGACGAGGAGCGCCTGCACCGGGAGATCGGTGCCAAGGCCGCCGGCATCGTCGCTGGCCTGCTGGCGGTGGGGGAGCGCGGCCGTTGGATCGCCGAGGCTGCCCGTCAGGCCGGCCTGGCTCGCGTGGACACCGTCGCGGACGCGGATGAGGCGGCGACCGCGTTCGATCGGTCCATCCCGGCAACCGCCGGCGACCTGGTGCTGGTCAAGGGCTCGCGAGGGGTCGCGCTCGATCGGCTGGTGGACGCCCTGGGCGCCAGCCGGTGATCAGCATCGTCGTCGCCCTGCTGCTTGCCTTCACGGGGGTGCTGCTGCTGGGACCGCTCTACATCGGCCTCCTCCAGCGGCTGGGCTTCGGCAAGCGCATTCGCACCGATGGGCCGGAGAGCCACCAGGTCAAGGCGGGCACGCCGACCATGGGCGGCATGCTGATGGTGCTGGTGGTGATGTTCCTGGCCATGGCGATGCGCATCGAGGACAGCGTCACCCTCACCCCCATGCTGGCGCTGGTGGGCGTCGGCATCCTGGGCGCAATCGACGACTACGTGAACGTGCGCACCGGCCTCGGCATGCGCGGTCGTTGGAAGCTCATCTGGCAGACGGCGGTGGCTCTGCTCGCCGCGTTCTACGTTCAACGCCATTTCAATATCACGGTGCTGAACGTCCCGTTCCTGGGCGAGGTGGTGGTCGGGGCGCTCTTCTTCGCCCTGTTCATGGCTTTCGTGATCGTGGGCGTCAGCAACGCCGTGAACCTGACCGATGGGCTGGACGGCCTGGCGGCCGGCGTCCTGATCTTCAGCTTCGTGGCCTACCTGCTGATCGCGCTGTTCGACCCACCGGGTCCGCTGAAGCCGCAACCCAACCTGGCCGTCTTCTGCGCCCTGCTCACCGGCGCCCTCATGGGCTTCCTGTGGTTCAACGTCCACCCGGCGCAGATCTTCATGGGCGACTCTGGGTCCCTCGGGCTGGGCGCCACGCTGGCCGTGGTCGCCACCCTGAGCCGGCAGCTGCCGCTGCTGATGATCATCGGCATCGTCTTCTTCGCGGTGATCATGAGCGTGGTCCTGCAGGTCGTCAGCTTCCGGCTGCGCGGGCGGCGCATCTTCCGCTGCGCACCACTGCAGCACCACTTCGAGCTGGTGGGCTGGGCGGAGGAGAAGATCACTGTCCGTTTCTGGATCGTGAGCGCGCTGGCCGCGCTGCTGGGCTTCAGCGTCTTCCTGGCCACCACCACCGGGCTGTCCTAGGACCGATGCAGACCATGACGGCTCCACGTCCGCTCAGCTCCACGGCCGACCTGCGCGGCCGGCGGGTCCTGGTGCTGGGGCTGGCCCGATCCGGCGTGGCCGCCACCCGGATGCTCGTCGACGCCGGGGCGGAGGTGACGGTCTACGACCGCCGATCGGCGGACGACCTGGCCGATGCGCTGGCCGGGTTGGAGGGGCGCGCGCCATCCCTTGCGCTTGCGGTTCCCGCGGCCGAGGCGGAGCGACTGCTGGCATCGGCCGAGCTGGCGGTCACCAGCCCATCCATCTCATCCCGATTCCCGACCACCGAGACCTGGCTGCGCGAGGCGCTGGCCGCCGTGGAGGCGCGCGGCGTGCCGGTGCTGGGCGAGGTCGACCTCTTCCTGTCGCTGACCCGCGCGCGGGTGCTGGCGGTGACCGGCACCAAGGGCAAGACGACCACTACCGCGCTGATCGGCGCCATCCTGGAGGCGGCAGGCATGCCGCACGCGGTGGGCGGGAACATCGGGACGCCGCTGATCGAGCGCGTCGACGAGCTGGGGCCAGATGAGTGGGCGGTGCTCGAGCTATCCGAGCTGCAGCTCCCGACCATCCCACGCGGGGCGGACATCGCGGTCTACACCAATATCGGGGCCGATCACCTGGACCGCCACGGCTCGCTGGAGGCGTACCGCGCCGTGAAGGCGCGACTGGCCGAGCTGAGCGAAGGCGGGATCGTGATCCTGAATGCCGATGACGCCGGCTGCCGCGCGCTTGGGGCGCGCCTCTCCGCCGAACTGCGCTGGTACGGCCTGGATGACGATTCGCTGCCCGCCTCCGTGCGCGGCGAGGTCGTGACGGTCGAGGGAGAGCCGGTGCTGCCGGCCGTCGAGGTGCCGCTGCCCGGGCGCCACATGCTGAGCAATGTCCTGGCCGCGGCGCTGGCGGCGCGCCTGGCTGGTGCGTCGGTTACCGCGATCGCCGAGGGCATCCGTGGCTTCGCTGGCGTCCCACATCGGCTCGAGACGCTGGCCGAGCGCGATGGCGTGCGCTGGGTGAACGACTCGCAGGCCACCATCCCACTGGCAGCCACTGCCGGGCTGGAGGCCTTCGCGCCTGCACCGGTGGTGCTCATAGCCGGCGGTCGCGGCAAGGGCCTCGACTACAGCGAATTCGCCGAGGCGATTGCGCGCCGGGCCCGCGCGGTGATACTGATCGGCGAGTCGGCCGACACGCTGGAGGCGCTGGTCGCCGGCCGCGTCCCGGCCCACCACGCGGCGAGCATGGATGAGGCCGTTCGCCAGGCCGACGAGCTGGCCGAGCCAGGCGATGTGGTGCTCCTTTCGCCGGCAGCCGCCAGCTTCGACATGTTTGCCGACTACGCCGCCCGCGGCGATGCCTTCCGCGCGGCCGTCGCCGCCCTGGATGGAGGCGCCGCATGAGCGCGGCCGTCGCCACCGCGCGCCGTGGCGCCACGTCCCGCGCGTCGGGCGTGCGCCGCGAACGTCACCACGTCAGCTATCCGCTGCTTACCGCCGTGCTGGCGCTGGTCGCCATCGGCGTGGTCATGGTCTATTCGGCGTCGAGCGTGCAGTCGCTCCTGCTGAGCAGCGACCCGTCGGCGCAGGGCATCCAGCAGGGGATCTGGGCCGTGCTCGGGCTGGGGGCCATGTTCCTGGCCAGCAGGACCGACTTCCGGCTGCTGCGCTACCTGGCCATTCCGTTCTATGTCGTGACGTTGGGCCTGCTGGTGGCGGTGCTCATCCCCGGCATCGGGACGGAGGCCTTCGGCTCGCGACGCTGGATCGTGATCCCCGGCATCGGCAGCTTCCAGCCGGCAGAGCTGGCCAAGCTGGCGATATGCATCTACCTGGCGCATTGGCTCGACCGGCGGGGGAAGCTGGCCGGCAGCTTCTGGAACGGCTTCGTCCCGTTCAGCCTGCTGGTGGCGCCCGGCTTCCTGCTGATCGCGCTCGAGCCGGACCTCGGCACTGCGGGCGTGTACGCGGTGACTGCCTTGAGCATCTTCTTTATGGCCGGCGCCAACCTTCTGTACCTGGGCGGCATTGCCGCGGGCGTGATCGGCGCGGCGGTGGCCATGATCAGCAGCACCCCGTACCAGCTGGAGCGGGTGAGGACCTTCCTGGATCCCTTCCGCGACCCGCTCGACGCCGGGTACAACACGATCCAGGGCCTGCTGGCCCTGGCCCTGGGCGGCGTGGTGGGCTCGGGGCTGGGCGCCAGCCGCATGAAGTACCTCTACCTGCCGGCGCCGTCGACCGACTTCATCTTCGCCATCATCGGCGAGGAGTGGGGACTCGTCGGTACCCTGACCGTGCTGATCCTGTTCGTGATGCTCGCCTATCACGGCTACCGGATCGCGATCAATGCACCGGACACCTTCTCCGGCTTGCTGGCCGCCGGGATCACCACCTGGCTGGTGGTCCAGGCCTGTGTGAACATGATGGTCGTCACCGCCCTGATGCCGGTCACCGGCATCCCGCTGCCGTTCATCAGCTACGGCGGGTCGGCGCTCACCCTGAACCTCGTGGCGGTCGGCATCCTGCTGTCGATCTCGCGCGAGACCACCCAGACAGGATCATTGCTCGATGCGGTATTTGGTGTCGGGCGGCGGGACCGGCGGGCACGTGTACCCCGCGCTGGCCGTCGCACGGGCCCTGCGCGACGCGCAGCCCGGGCTTGAGCTGGCCTACGTCGGCGGCGTCCGTGGCCTGGAGCGACGGATCGTGACCGCGCAGGCCGATCTGCCGTACGAGGAGCTCATGGTCCGCTCGCTGCGCAGCGGCGGCATGAACGCGCACCTGGTCACCGATCCGGTGCGCCTCGCCGCATCGGTGCCACAGGCCTGGGCCCTGCTCGGCCGCCTGCAGCCGAGTGCGGTCTTCACCAGTGGCGGGTACCTGGGCATCCCGCTGGTCATGGCCGCGCGAGCCCGCGGCATCCCATCCCTGGTCTGGGAGGGCAACGTGGTGGCCGGCAAGGCGACCGCGGCGGTGGGCCGCATGGCGACCCGGGTGGCGGTCTCGTTCCCACCGACCCAGGCGACCTTCCCCGGCCGCGCCTTCGTCTCCGGGACGCCGATTCGCTCGTTCGACGGCGCCGATCGCCAGGCCGCGCGCCTGTCCTTCGGGGTCCAGCCCGAAGACCGGCTGCTGCTCGTCTTCGGCGGTTCGCAGGCGGTGGCCCGCATAACCGATGCGGTGGCGTCGTCACTGGAGCGGCTGCTGCCCCAATGGCGCGTGCTGCACATCGCCGGGGAGGCGGGCATGGCCGCAGCGGAGGCGACCCGCGCATCACTCGGCGGTCAGCTGGCCGAGCGCTACCTGCCGGTCGCGTACCTGACCGACCGCATGACCGATGCGCTGGTTGCCAGCGACCTGGTTCTCGGGCGGGCCGGCTCCTCCACCTGCGCGGAGGTGACCGCGGTCGGCGTGGCCTCGATCCTGATTCCATATCCATACGCCGGCGCGCATCAGCGCGCCAATGCCGACTACCTCGCCGATCGCGGCGCCGCGGTGGCGGTGCTCGACCAGGACTTCGACGGGGAGCGCCTGCTGGCCGAGGCGACGCGCCTCCGCGACGACGCGACGCGCGCCCACATGGCCGCCGCCGCCGCGGCCTTGGGCCTGCCGCACGCCGCCGAGACCATCGCCGCCGAGCTGCTGGCCATGGGCGAGGGTCGGCCGCTCCCGTCGCTGGCCGGGGGCGCCGCCTGATGGGCGCGTCTGCCGGCGCCGCAGCGGGCCTGGCGCAGCTCGACGCATTGGCCGCCGAGCAGGGCGTGGAGCTGCAGCAGGACGCGCCGCTGGCGCCACTGACCACGCTGCGGGTGGGTGGCCCCGCCGACCGGCTGGCGGAGGCCCGCGACCGGGACGGCCTGCTGGCCCTGCTGCGGATCGCACGCCAGGCGGACGTGCCGGCTTTCGTACTGGGCAACGGCAGCGACCTGGTGGTGGCGGATGGCGGCATGCGGGGTCTGGTGATCCGCAACCGCGCCAGGGACGTCTCCATCACAGACGGCCTGCTCACCGCCGAGGCCGGCAGCCCGATGGCCATGCTCGTCAAGCGCTGCACCGCCGAGGCGCTGACCGGCCTGGAGTTCGGCATCAGCATTCCGGGGACGCTGGGCGGCGCCGTATGGGCCAACGGCGGCGCCCACGGCGGCGAGATGCGCGACGTGCTCGACTGGGTCGACGCCTGGGATCCCGCGAGCGACACCGTCGCGCGCCTTGAAGCGGCTGATTGCGCCTTCGCCTACCGCGAGTCGCGCTTCAAGCACAGCAACGAGGTGGTGCTGTCCGCCGCCCTGCGGCTGCGGCCCGGCGACGGGGACCAGATCGCCGCGGAGGTGACCGCGCATCAGGCCAAGCGGCAGGCGACTCAGCCGCTGGCCGACCAGAACGCCGGCAGCGTTTTCCGCAATCCACCCGGCGACCATGCCGGACGGCTGATCGAGGCCGCCGGCCTGAAGGGCCACCGGGCGGGCAGCGCCATGGTCAGCACCCTGCACGCCAACTTCATTGTCACCGACCGGGGCGGACGAGCCGCCGACGTGCGGGCGCTGGGCGACCTGGTGCGCGCCGCCGTGGCCGACCGCTTCGGTGTGCAGCTCACCTACGAGATTGAGTTCGTCGGCGATTGGGACGCCGCGGGGGACGGCGCATGACCGGACGGCTGCGGGTCGGCATCTTCGCCGGCGGCCAGTCCGCCGAGCACGAGGTGAGCGTGGCGTCGGCGGAGTCGGTCCTGCGCGCCATCGACCGCGAGCGTTATGAGCCGTACCTGGTCTACATCGATCGCGAGGGACGCTGGCACCTCCCTGCCGGACCGGCCGCGGAGCTTGGCCCTGCTGGCCTGGCCGGCCTGCTGGGGGTCGACACGCCGGCGGCGCATACCGCGCACCTGCAGGAGGGTGCCTCGCTGCCGGCCGTAGCGGAGCCTGACGCGCTGGCGCCGCGCGCTGCCCTGCGCTCGCTGGCCGAGGCGATCGACATCGCCTTCCTGGTGATCCACGGCCCGTTCGGCGAGGACGGCACGTTGCAGGGCTTCCTGGAGCTGGCCGGCATCCCGTACACCGGGGCCGGCGTGATGGCCAGCGCAGTGGCGATGGACAAGATCGTGTTCAAGGACCTGATGCGCGGCCATGGCCTGCCGGTGGTCGACTACACCTGGTTTCGACGCAGCGGATGGACCGATGACCCCGACGCGGTGCTGGCCGACATCGGCGCCCGCATCGGTCCACGATCGGTCGTCAAGCCCGCCCGGCTGGGGAGCAGCCTGGGCATGACGGTGGTGCGGGAAGCCGCGGAGCTGCCGGCGGCCATCGACGAGGCGCTCCGCTACGACAGAAAGGTCCTGGTGGAGGCCTACGTGGCCGATGCGCGCGAGCTCGAGTGCGGGGTGTTCGGCAACGATCATCCGGTCGTCTTCCCGCCCGGCGAAGTGCGCAGCCACGGCGAGTGGTACGACTACGCGGCCAAGTACACCGAGGGCCTGGCCGACGTCTTCCCACGGGCGGACGTCGATCCGGCGCTGGCGGCACGCCTGCAGGAGCTGGCGCTGGCCGCCTACACCGCCGTGGACGCGGCCGGCTTCGCCCGCGTCGACTTCCTGGTGCCCGATGGCGCCGTCTACATCAGCGAGATGAACACCATCCCCGGCTTCACTGCCACGAGCATGTTCCCGAAGCAGGCCGAGCTGGCGGGGATCGGCTTCGGGGAGCTGATCGATCGGCTGATCGAGCTGGGCCTCGATCGCGCCCGCGAGCGGGATGGAGGTGACCGGTGAGCGGCGCCCGGCCGCGACGCAAGTCCGGCAGCCATGCCCGACGGCCTGGGAAGCCGCTGCGGCGACGGATCCACCGACGGCTGCCCGGCGGTGGGCGCATCCTGGCGCTGTTCCTGTTCACGGCCACCATCGCCGGCCTCGTGGCGGGGGTCTACGGGCCGTGGATGCGGGTCACGGCGCTGGGGCACACCGGCGATGCGTACACGCCCGCCGGCCGCGTGCAGGAGATCCTGGACGACTACCGCGGAGTACCCATCCTGGCCGTCGACCGTACCGGGCTGCGCAATCGGCTGGCGGCCCTGCCCACGGTCGCCGACGCGCAGATCGAGCTGCGGCTGCCGGGCGAGCTCCAGGTCGCCATCACCGAGAAGGCTCCGGCCTTCCTGTGGCGCACGGAACGAGCCGTGCTGGTCGGTGCGCGGGACGGCACGATCATCGCCGAGCTGCCGCTGACCCAGACGCTGCAGGACGGGCTCCGCCGCCTGCCGCACGTGGAGGACGAGCGCTTCGCGTCGCGCCTGCTGTCGGTGGGGGACGCCGTGCCGTCCGCCGAGCTGCGCGTGGCCAAGCGTCTGACGGCGCTCAACCCGAGGCTCATCGGCTCGCGGGCGTCGGCGCTCGAGGTCAGGGTCGACTACCAGATGGGCTTCGTGCTGGAGTCGACGCAGCCGGCCTGGACGGCGGCGCTGGGCTTCTACCAGCTCGATCCTCGCGAGGATGAGGCAGCCGCCGATGCAAAGCTGGAGCAGCAGCTGGCGGCCATCCGGACCCTGTTCGCCACCCGGTCTGAACGAAATGTGTCCACGCTGGATGCCAGCAACCCGGGGAAGGTATATTGGACGCCCTAGAGCTCGCGGCGGCACCGACCACGGGCCGAGCGGCGCGCAGCGGAACCGACGCTGATGTGGCTTCCCCTGATCGGCCTCGCGGTAGGCATTGCGCTCGGGCTGGTGCTCAACGTGAGCGTCAGCCCGGATCTGGCGCGCTACAGCGCTGTCGCCATCCTGGCCGGCCTCGACTCCGTGTTGGGGGCGGTGCGGGCCGAGCTGGATGCGCACTACGACAACCGCGTCTTCCTGTCCGGATTCATCACCAACGCCCTGGTCGCGGTCGGCCTGACCTTCGTCGGCGACCGGCTGGGGATCGACCTGTACCTGGTGGCCCTGTTCGCCTTCGGGCTGCGCATCTTCCAAAACGTGGCCCTTATCCGGCGACACTTCCTGTAGGCTCGGGCGCGGGGCGGATCTGGGCCGCCTCAGCGCGCGACCATCGGAGGTAGCTTGGACAGGGAGACGGTGCTGGTCGGCATCGACGCCGGCACGACGAAGGTGACGACCCTCATCGGGGAAGTGGGTCGCTCGGGCGACGTCGACATCATCGGGTATGGCATCGCCCCGTCGGTCGGCATGAAGAAGGGGATGGTCGCCAACATCGACCAGACCGTTCAGTCGATCGCCAACAGCCTCGAGAAGGCGGAGCGGCTCTCCGGCTACAAGATCAGCAGCGCCTTCGTCAGCGTCGGTGGCAGCCACATCTCCAGCCAGAACAGCCGCGGCGTGGTGGCCGTGTCCGGGCACAAGCGCGAGGTCGGCCGCGAGGACGTGGCCCGCGCCACCGAGGCGGCCAAGGCGGTCCAGACGCCATCCAACCGCGAGACGCTGCACGTCATCCCGCGCGGGTACATCGTCGACGGGCAGGAGGGCATCAAGGACCCGTTGGGGATGAGCGCCGTCCGCCTGGAGGTGGAGACGCACATCGTCAGCGGGGCGGCGACATCGGTCCAGAACCTGACCAAGTGCATCGCCAACGCCAGCGTCCAGATCGACGAGCTGGTGATCGGCGCGCTGGCGTCGGCAGAGGCGACGCTGACCGACACGGAGAAGGAGCTGGGCGTGGTGGTGGCCGATATCGGCGGCGGCACCACCGACATCGCCATCTTCACCGACGGCGGCATCTACCACTCGGCGGTGCTGCCGGTTGGCGCCATCAACGTGACCAACGACGTGGCCATCGGCCTGCGCACCAGCCTGAACCTGGCCGAGGAGATCAAGATCAAGCACGGTACCGCCAGCCTGGGGGCGGTTCAGCCGGAGGAGCTACTGAACGTGGCCGTGCTGGGCGACGGCGGCGGACAGACGATCCAGCGCCGAAAGCTGTGCGAGATCATCGAGGCCCGCATGAGCGAGATCTACTCGCTCATCGGGGAAGAGGTGAAGCGCTCTGGCCACGCCGGCATGCTGCCGGCCGGGGTGGTGCTGACCGGCGGCGGGGCGCGCATCGCCGGCGCCGCCGAGCTCGCGCGCGACGTCTTCCAGATGCCGGTCCGGGTCGGCGCGCCGCAGGGCGTGGGCGGCCTGGTGGACCAGCTGTCGAACCCCGCCTTCAGCACGCCGATCGGCCTCCTGCTGTGGGGCGCGCGCCATGCGGGCGAGGAGCCGATGACGTACGCCACCTCCTCGTCGCTGAGTGGCGTTGGCGGCCGGGTGGTCGACTGGATCCGAGGCATCTTCCCGGGCTGATCCTGGCTCGGCTCCTGTGGAGTCGCGTCCTTGCCGTCCACGCGGTCTGGCGAGGCTGTGGATAACTTCGCGGCCCTATGTGGAAAAAACCGACCACCTCGCTCAGGGTCGCTCGCTAGAATCGGAGGAACCCGCGGCGAGACGGGTTGCAAAGCTCCATACCGCGCAACGGAGATAGACAGCCATGCCGCTACGGTCCGACGCAGAGCATTTCGCACTCATCAAGGTCATTGGCGTCGGAGGGGGCGGCAGCAACGCCGTGAACCGGATGATCCGCGCCGAGATGATGGGCGTCGAGTTCATCGCGGTGAACACCGACGCGCAGGCGCTCCTCCAGAGCGACGCCCCCCACAAGATCCGGATCGGTGACAAGCTGACCCGCGGACTGGGCGCCGGCGCCGACCCGCAGGTCGGGCAGCGGGCCGCCGAGGAGGACTCGGAGAAGATCTACGAGGCGCTCAAGGACGCCGACATGATCTTCATCACGGCGGGCATGGGCGGCGGCACCGGGTCGGGCGCGGCACCGGTCATCGCCGAGATCGCCAAGGACCTCGGGGCGCTCACGGTCGGCGTCATCACCAAGCCATTCAGCTTCGAGGGCGTGCGCCGCAAGCTGGTCGCCGAGCAGTA
>DATBRW010000017.1:0-1572 GCA_036560125.1 Candidatus Limnocylindria bacterium | reverse complement strand
GCCAGCATCTGGAACAGGTACTCGTTGCCGGCGCGACGGGCGGGATCGCCGGTGCACGTCTCGCCCGAGCCGAGCACCGAGAACGGAATGCCGGCCTGCCGGAGGAGGGCGGCCATCGCTCGCACCACCTTCCGGTTCCGCTCGTCGAACGCACCCGCGCAGCCAACCCAGTACAGGACCCCTTCCGGGACCGATGCGGCGTCCGCTGTCGCCGCTCCATCGGTCGCACCATCGGCCTGGCCAAGAACGGTGACGTCGAGGCCCTTCGCCCAGTCCAGCCGCGACGAACGCGGCTGGCCCCACGGGTTGCCGGCGGTCTCCATGTTGCGGAACGCGCCGGCCAGCTCGCGCGGGAAGCGGCTCTCCTCGAGGACCAGGTTGCGGCGGATCTCGACGATGGTATCCACGTGCTCGATGAGCACCGGGCAGCCTTCCACGCACCAGCCGCAGGTCGTGCACTGCCAGACTGCCTCTTCGGGGATTGCGTTGTCGACAAGCGGCAGGCTGAGCGCCTCCAGCGCTCGCTGCTTGGCCATCGACAGGCCCACCTCGGCGGCGGCCGCGCCGTCGGCCGATCCGCCGTTTGACCCCTTCGCGGCGCCCTTCGCGGCGCGCTGCGCGCCGGCGGCGGCGACCAGCGCGGTCTCGGCGGCCACGATCTGGTCGCGGAGCCCTTCCATCAGGTGCTTGGGCGACAGCGTCTTACCGGTGTACGACGCGGGACAGAACTCCATGCAGCGGCCGCACTCAGTGCAGGCCAGCGGGTCGAGGAGGTGGCGCCAGGTCAGGTCGCGGAGGGCCGCGGCGCCGAATGTCGCTCCCCCGCCGGGCGGCGCATCAGCTTCCAGGTCCATCTTGCGCAGCGCGCCCCGCGGCTCGAGATTTCGGAGATAGACGTTCGGCTCGCTGCTGATGATGTGGAGGTGCTTGCTGTACGGCAGGTACGTTCCGAAGGCCATCACGAGCAGGACGTGGGACCAGGCGAAGATCGCGAATCCCCATGCGGCAACGCCGGTGCCGAACAGCTCCAGGACCAGGCTGAGCGGGCCGGCCACCACCGCCACGATCCGGGTCGGATTGTCCGGCTCGAGCACGTAGCCGAAGGCGTCGGCGAACGCCTCGCTGATCACCACGGCGCCGATGAGCGCGAGGATCACGAACGCATCCCGGCTCAAGGCCAGGCGGGCGGGTCGGACGATGATCCGGCGGATGACCGAGTAGCCGATCCCGACGAGCACCAGCAGGATGAACACGTTCGCGCCGAAGATCGCCAGCCCCCAGAGCAGCCCGCCGACGATCGGGATGGCGGTGATGATGGCCTCGATCAGGCCGTTGGTCAGGTAGTTCCCGGTCGTGACCAGCAGGACGAGGAATCCCCAGAACACGAACGCATGCATGAGCCCGGGCACTGGATCTCGGAGCAGCCGCTCTTGGGCGATGACGTAGCGGATGACGCCCCAGATCCGTTCCTTTGGCCGATCGAGCCTCTCCAATGGCCGGCCCGCGCGGAGCACGGCCCAGTGGAGCCGGGATCGCCGCCAGAACAGGAATACGGCGACCAGCAGCGGAACG
>DATBRW010000016.1:0-10171 GCA_036560125.1 Candidatus Limnocylindria bacterium | reverse complement strand
TCGCCCTCGAGCGGACGGAACGTGTCGAGACCCACGTGCAGCGTGACGGCTGCGCGTCCGATGCCGCGCCCTGCCAGGTCGGCCAGCAGGCCCTCCGTGAAATGCAGCCCGGCGGTCGGCGCGGCCGCAGAGCCTGGTGGTCGGGCATAGACGGTCTGGTAGCGCTCCGGCGCGCTCGATCGGTCGCGGATGTAGGGCGGCAGCGGCATCTCGCCGGCGATCTCCATCACGGCCAGCGGGTCGCGCACGAATCGCACGGCGCGGGTGCCACCTCCCAGCCGCTCCCCCACCTCGATGGTGTCTCCGCTGCCCAGGGTCAGCGGGTCGCCGACCGCAATGCGTCGCGATGGGCGGACCAGGGCCTCCCAGCGGCCGCTGCCGTCCTCCATCGGTCGCAGCATCAGGGCTTCGGCGGCGCCGCCGGTGCTGCGCGTGGCGGGCAGCCGTGCCCGGATGACGCGCGAATCATTGGCGACCAGCAGGTCTCCCGTGCGCAACGCGTCGCCGAGCTGCGCGAAGGTCGAGTGCGTCAGCTTCGGACGACCCGGCTCGGAGCCGCCGCGATCAAGGATCAGCAGCCGTGCGGCATCGCGCGGCTCGGCCGGGATCTGGGCAATGGCCGATGCCGGCAGACGGTAGTCGAAGTCATCGACGCGCAGCCGCGCGCCGTTGGGAGGGTGCGACATGGGTGAGGAAAGCGTAGCGCCCGGCCGGTTGGCCCGGCCGGGCGCCATCGGTTCTTGTGCAGGCGGTCAGCCCGCCAGCATGGTCGTGACCCACGTCTGGGCGAAGAAGAGCAGGAAGGCCAGGAAGACGAGCCACATCAGCCAGTGGACCTGGGCGGCCCGTCCGGCGACCACCTGCAGCACCACCCACATCACCATGCCGGCCCCGATGCCGATGGTGATCGTGAAGGTGAGCGGCATGAGGATGATGATCAGCAACGCCGGGAAGCCGATCAGGAAGTCACGTGCGTCGATCTCGCCGATCTGCGTGAACATCAGGAAGCCGACCAGGACCAGCGCCGGTGCGGTGGCCTGGGTCGGAATGATGGCGGCCAGCGGCGAGAGCAGGATGGCTGCCAGGAACAGGATGCCGACCACGACCGAGGTCAGCCCGGTGCGGCCACCGTCGGCCACGCCCGCGGCGCTCTCGATGTAGGTCGTGTTCGAGCTGACCCCCGCGGCGCCGCCGACGGCGGCGGCCAGGCCATCGACCAACAGGACGCGGCCGACACCGGGTACCGTCCCGTCCTCCTCGGCCAGTCCGGCCTCGGCGGCCACGCCGGTCACCGTGCCCATGGTGTCGAAGAAGTCACTGAGCATGATCGTGAAGATGGCCAGCAATGCCCCCAGCACGCCGGTCGGAATCGAGAAGATGCCGCCGAGGTCCTGAAGGCCGAGCCCGATGGTGCTGAAGCTGGGCGTGATGGTGAAGTTCTCGGGCAGCGTCGCCACGCCGGTGATGAAGGCGACGACGGTGGTGAGGATGATGCTCAGGATCAGAGCACCCCGGATCTTCAGGCCCCAGAGGACCACGGTGATCAGAAGACCGGCCAGGAAGACCCATTGCGGGGTCGAGTTGGGGAACACGAAGGCCAGCGGTGGCGGTGGCGGTGCGAACTCGGGCGTCACCCCCACGATCATTCCGCCGTCCCAGAATCCGATGAACAGGATGAAGAGCCCGATCCCCACCCCGATCGCGCGCTTCAGGCCCAGCGGAACGGCGTTCATCATCGCCTCGCGCAGGCCAACCACGACGAGCAGCGTGATGACGAGGCCCTCGATGACGATCACGCCCATTGCCTCCGCGGGCGTCATACCGAGCGCGGGCAGCGAGAAGGCCACCACCGCGTTCAGCCCCAGGCCGGCGGCCAGGGCGAACGGATAGTTCGTGGCCAGGCCCATGAGCAGGGTCATGAGTCCGGCGACGAGTGCCGTGCCGGCGGCAACGGCGACCGGGTCAAGTCCCAGCGGCCCGGCGATGATCGCCGGGTTTACGGCGATGATGTAGACCATCACCAGGAATGTGGTAACGCCGGCCCGAATTTCGGTGCCGACGTTCGTCCCCCGTTCGCTCAGGTGGAACCAGCTTTCCACTCCGGACTGCCTCCTCCACTCCTCCGAGCCGTCTCCGCGGCGGTCCGTGGGCGAACGGCCGCGACGGATGCTACTCCGGCACTCGCGCGCGCGACGGCCATTTGCGCGCGGTGCGCCGACGCGCGGCGATCGTCGGGTCAGCGGCGCAGGAAGAAGTTGAAGACGAGGGTCAGGATCAGCGAGATGACCAGCATGGTGCCCAGCGGGATGTAGATCGCCCCGTTCTCGCCCTCGATCGCGATGTCGCCGGGCAGGTGCCCAAATGGCAGCTTCACGCCCATCACCGCCAGGCTACCGATGACCACCAGCACCACCCCGATGATCAGGACGATGCGACCGATCTCCGGGGACATCGGCCTAGTCGAACAGCCCCGGCTGCTGCCCGCTTGCGGCCGCGCCCGCCGGCGCGGTCAGCCCCAGGTGCTGCCAGCCCGACTGCGTCAGCTGCCGCCCACGCGAGGTGCGCGCGAGCAATCCGATCTGCATGAGATAGGGCTCGACCACGTCCTCGATCGTCTCGATCGGCTCGCTGACGGTGGCGGCCATGGTGGCGAGGCCAACCGGCCCGCCGGCGTGGTGCTCCGCCATGGCCCGCAGCAGCTGCCGGTCCATGGCGTCAAGGCCGCGATCGTCGATCTCCAGCAGGTCAAGGGCATCAGTCGCCAGCTCGGACGTGACGCGGCCATCGCCGGTGCCGCGTACCTGGGTGTAGTCGCGCACGCGCTTCAGGAGCCGGTTGGCGATTCGTGGCGTGCCGCGTGACCGGCCGGCCACGATCCGTGCCGCCTCGTCATCGAGGTCCACGTCCAGGATCATGGCGCTGCGGCGCAGGATCCGCTCCAGGTCCTCCTTGGTGTAGTAGTCGAGGCGGTAGGTCACGCCGAAGCGATCGCGCAGTGGCCCGGTGATGCTCCCCACACGGGTGGTGGCGCCGATCACCGTCACGTGCTCGATCTGCAGCCGCACCGTCCGCGCGCCTGGCCCCTTGCCGAGCACCACGTCCAGCGCGTAGTCCTCCATGGCCGGGTAGAGGATCTCCTCCACGGCGTGGCTGAGGCGATGGATCTCGTCGATGAACAGCACGTCGCCGACGCCGAGGCTGGTCAGCACCGCCGCCAGGTCGCCGGCGCGCTCGATGGCGGGACCGGAGGTGGTTCGGATCTGGGCGCCCATCTCGGCGGCCACGATGTTGGCCAGGGTCGTCTTGCCGAGCCCCGGCGGACCATACAGCAGGATGTGGTCGACCGGCTCGGAGCGCTGACGCGCGGCGTCGATCAGGATCGCCAGGTTCTCCTTGATCCGATCCTGCCCGGCGAATTCGTCCAGGCGGCGCGGCCGGACGGTCGCTTCCAGGACCAGCTCGTCCTCGCCGACCTCCGCGCTGGTGACCCGCTCGATGGTCATGCGGTCAGCCTGCCGGCGCCCGAATCGAACATGTGGCCGATTCTACCCCCGCTACTGCCGCGTCTCGGCCGCCCAACCGCGCACGAGATCGTGGTGCGGCGCCCACGCTTCCCAGATCGCTTCGGCCCAGGTCCGGACGAGGGCGACGTGCTCGTCCCCGTTGGTCGCCTTCAGGACGTCCACGACGGTCATGCGGTACCGCGTTGGCTCCGGCGGGTCGAGCCAGGGCCATTTCCGGCCCGCGGACGCGAGGCCCTGGGTGATCCGGTTGAGCTCCGGCGTCGTGATGCCAGCCTCCAACCAGTGCGCGATGGCGATCAGGTGCAGTGCCACCGACTGGCGCTCCCGCCGCCCGTCCTTGCCCGGATGCTGGGCCGCGTACACGTCGACCGAGTGACGATGGACGCGCCCGTAGGCGATGTCGCCGAACTCGCGGGCCAGCAGCTCACCGAACGTGGCCCAGCAAGCCGACGAGGCGCCGATGTACGGGTGGCTCGGCGGGTCGTCGCTCGGCGCATAGCGCACGCCGCAGCCGGGACATGGTTCAGTCATGACGCTGCATCGCGCTCAGGTCGTCAACGGTGTCGACGTCCGAGATGGGCTCAGCGATCTCGACCGCGGCCACCCACTCGGGATGGTCGTTCAATACCTCCCGCAGACCGATGTCTCCGCTCGGCTGCCGCACCACGTCGAAGTGGCTGCGTTCGATGAGGACCGGCGGTGCCAGGCGTCCGTCGGACATGGTCGCTACGATGGGCTTCTCGCCACGCGCGGCGAGGAGGGCCTCGATAGCCGTCGCGGGGAGTGTCGGCTGATCCCCGAGCAGGATCACGGCCGCCGTCGCGTCCGGTCCGAGCGCGTCGAAGCCAAGTCGCAGCGAGTGGCTCATCCCGCGCTCGGGGTGTGGGTTGCGCACCCAGTGCAGCCGGTCATCGGTCATCGAGGCAGGGCGCGTCAGCCAGACCGGCACGACCGCCACGATCGGCGCCAGTCCGGCCTCGTCGGCCAGTGCCAGGACATGTTCCAACAGGGTCCTGCCGTCCAGCTCGGCGAGCTGCTTGGCGCCGCCGAAGCGACGCGACTCCCCCGCCGCCAGGACCACCGCCGCAACCGGCTGCTGCCCCTTCATCGGTCCATATACTGCCCTCCAGACCGATGAGCGATCGCGACGGCTACGACGCGCTGCCGAAGGTGGAGCTCCACTGCCACGTGGAGGGCACCGTACGTCCGGCTACGGTCGTCGAGCTGGCGCGCAAGAACGGCGTCACGCTGCCCAGCGAGGATCCGACCCAGCTGTATCGGTACCACTCGCTCGACTCGTTCCTGGATATCTTCTGGCTGGTCCAGTCGCTGCTCATGGACGCGGATGACTGGGAGCGCGCCGCCTACGAGTCGCTGATCGATGCCGCACCGCACGGGCTGCGCTACCGCGAGATGTTCTTCACACCCGCCCGCCACCTGGCCGCCGGCCAGCGGCTGCGCGAGATCGTCGAGGGCCTGACCCGTGGCATCGCCCGCGCCGAAGCGGAGACGAACGTGCGCTGCATGCTGATCTGTGACGTGGATCGCGCGTTCGGGCCGGCGGCGGCGCTGGAGCTGGTGGGCGAGGTGGTGGACCTGCGGCGCGACGGGATTGGCGAGCGCGTGATCGGGATCGGCATGGACTCGACCGAGCGCGGCGTCGACCTGCGCACCTTCGCCGATGCCTTCCAGCTGGGGACCCGCGCCGGCTTCCGTCGGACCGCCCACGCCGGCGAGGACGGCGGTCCGGGCAACATCGCCGTCGCGCTGGGGGCGCTGCGGGCGGAGCGCATCGACCACGGCATAGCGATCATCGATGACCTGGAGCTGGCGGTCCGGGTGGCCGAGCGTCGAATCCCGCTGAACGTCTGCCCCAATTCGAACATCGTGATCGCCAACAAGTACCCCTCGCTGGCCGAGCACCCCTTCCGCCGCATGCGCCAGATGGGCCTGCTGGCCACCCTGAACACCGACGACCCGGCCATGACCGACCTCGACCTCGGACGTGAGTACCGCTCGGTGGCGCGGGCGCAGGACATGGCATGGGAAGAGGTGACGGCAGTCGCGCTGGACGGGATCGAGGCCAGCTGGCTGTCGGACGACGAGAAACGGCGCATGCGCGCCACCTTCGAGATTGAGATCGCTGCAATCGAGGTCCCCACATGAGCTCGCTGAACGCACGGTATGGCCACACCAACCTGGTGGCTCGCGACTGGCGGTCGCTGGCCGCCTTCTACGAGCAGACCTTCGGCTGCGAGCCGGTGCCGCCGGAGCGGAACTACAGCGGTCCCGACCTGGAGGCCGGCACCGCCGTGCCCGGCGCGACCCTGCAGGGCGCGCACCTGCGGCTGCCGGGCCACGGTCCCACCGGCCCGACGCTCGAGATCTACCAATACCAGCCCGAGCTGGACGCTGTGCCGCCGGTCGTCAACCGGCCGGGCTTCGGGCACATCGCCTTCGTCGTCGACGACGTTCCGCAGGCGCGCGAGACGGTGCTCGCCGCCGGCGGTCGCGCAGTGGGCGAGGTGGTGACGCTGCAGACCAGCGACGGCCGGCGCGTCACGTGGTGCTACGTCACCGACCCGGAGGGCAACATCGTCGAGCTGCAAGCCTGGTCGGATGCCTCCCCCGCTCCCGGCTGACGTCGAGCTGCTGATCAGCAGCGGCACGCTGGTCGACGGCACCGGCGCCGCGGCGGGTCCGGGGACGCTGGGCATCCTCGACGGATGCCTGCACGTCGGGGACGAGGCGTGGCGGCCGCAGGCCGCGCGAACCATCGACGCCACCGGCCTCATCGTGGCGCCGGGATTCATCGACCTGCACTCGCACGGCGGGCTGGTGATCCTGGCCGATCCCCGCCACGAGCCGAAGGTGCGGCAGGGCGTGACGACGGAGATCGTGGGGGTGGACGGCAACGGCTACGCGCCGTTCGCGCATCGGGCCGACCTGCTCGACTTCGTGCGCCTGAACGCCGGCCTGGACGGCGACCCAGCGCTTGACTACGACTGGGACACGGTCGCGTCCTACCTGGACCGGTACGACCGGGGCCAGGCCATCAACGTCGGGATCATGGTCGGCAACAGCGCGCTGCGGATCGGCGCCATCGGCTGGGAGGACGAGCCCGCCGACGAGCGGGCGATCGCCGGCATGCGTTCGATGCTGCGTGAGGCCATGGAGGAGGGCGCTTTCGGCATCTCATCGGGCCTGGACTACCCGCCGGGCTCCTACGCTTCCACCGATGAGCTGGCGGCACTGACCGGTGAGGCCGCACAGCACGGCGGCTTCTACCACACCCACGTCCGCTACCCCCTCGGCGACCGCTTCCTGGATCCCTTCCGCGAGGCGATCGAGATCGGGCGGCGCGGTGACGGGCCTGTCCACATCACCCACTTCTACCATCGCCAGTCCTTCCCGGGCTCGCCGGACGAGATGCTGGCCCTGGTCGACGACGCGCGGGCCACCGGCCGGGACGTCACCTTCGATGCCTACCCGTACGAGTGGGCCTCGACGCGGCTGTTGATCCAGCTGCCCCAGTGGGTGCAGGCGGGTGGACCGCTGCGCCTCAAGGAGCGCCTGGCCGACACCGCCACCCGCGACCGCATTCGCAGCGAGATGGCGGCGCGCGGCGCGGCCTACGCCAGTACCGCCGGCTGGTCCGATGTGCGGCTCGGCGCCTTCAGCCGGCCCGACAACCTGCGCTGGGAGTCACGAACCCTGGCGGAGGTCATGGACGAGACCGCCGAGGACGCGGTGGATGCCATCTGCGAGCTGCTGCTGTCGGAGGACCTGCGGGTGGCGCAGGTCACCACCGGCCCCTGGACCGATGGCCTGCGCCGCTTCCTGCCTCATGAGGCGGCGATGGTTGGCACCGATTCCACGTTCCTCGGTGAGAAGCCATCACCACGCACCTACGGCAGCTTTCCACGGATCCTGGGCCAGTTCGTGCGGGAGGAGGGCCTGCTGTCGCTCGAACAGGCGGTGCATCGCATGACCGGCGCCCCCGCCGCGCGCCTCGGCCTGCGGGAACGAGGCCTGCTGCGCGATGGGTTTGCGGCCGATGTCGTCATCTTCGATGCGGCGCGCGTGCGCGCCAACGCCACGTATGACGAGCCGCGACAATTCCCCGATGGGATCGAGCACGTCATCGTGAATGGCCAGCTGGTCGTTGATGGCAACCGCCACACTGGCGCGTTGCCGGGGCGCGCGCTGCGCCACGGGCGGTCATGACCTTCCCCACCGACGACGTGGAGCTGACCACGATCCTGGTCGTTACCGACGTCGACCGGGCGCGCGACTTCTGGCGCGACGTGGTGGGCGCCGAGGTCTATCGCGAGTACGGCGGCACGTCCTGTGTCCTGCGCCTGGCCGGGACCTGGATCCTGCTCGTCACCGGCGGCGGCCCAACAGATGACAAGCCGGACGTGACCTTCGCCGCGGCCAGTGACCCGACGCACGTCGACCATGCCTTCACCATGCGCGTCGCCGACTGCCAGGCCGCCTATGACCTGCTTCGGGCGCGTGGAGCGGCATTCCTCACGCCACCGGTCAGCTCTCCGTGGGAGACGCGCGCCTTCTTCCGCGATCCGGACGGCCACCTGCTCGAGATCAGCGAGGCACGCTCCGGCGCCTAGCGACCACCACCGCCGCGCTACGATGCACCGATGGAGGGTCCGAGGGGCACCACGCGCAGCCTGCCGGCGGACGCGGCCACCCAACCGTTGATCCTGCCCGCGGATGCGCCAGCTCGTGGACGCGCCGGCGGCGCACCGCTTCGCCGCGAGGGTCCGGAGAAGCTGACCGGCCTGGCAAAGTACGCGGACGACCTCGTCTTCCCTGGTGCCTGGTACGGCGCCACCATTCGCTCCACCGAGCCGCATGCTCGGCTGCTGGGGATCGACCTGGATGACGCCTTCGACTGGAGCCGAGTCGTGGTCGTGACCGCCGACGACATCCCGGGCGAGAACGTGGTCAGCCTCATCGACGACGACCAGCCGGTGCTGGTGCCGGTGGGCGGCGAGATCCGCCATCAGGCCGAGCCGGTGGCGCTGATCGCGGCAGCCGATCGGTCGACGGTTCGCGAGGCGCGTCACCACCTCAGCCTCCGGACCGAGCGACTGGCGCCGGTCTTCGACCCGCTCGAAAGCGAGCACCAGTTCGCCCAGTACACCGTCGAGCGCGGAGATGCGGCGGCCGCCATGGCCCGGGCGCATGCGGTGATCGAGGGGACCTACCGGGTCGGGCACCAGGAGCAGCTCTACATCGAGAACCAGGCCATGATCGCGGTGCCGCGCGAGGATGGCGGCGTCACCGTCCACGGCTCGCTGCAGTGCCCGTATTACATCCACAAGGCGATGAAACGGGCGCTCAAGATGAGTGGCGAGCTGGCGGTGGTCGTCCAGGCGGAGACCGGCGGCGGCTTCGGCGGCAAGGAGGAGTACCCCTCCATGATCGCGCTGCATGCCGCCCTGCTGGCGCTGAAGTGTCACAAGCCGGTGCGCATGATCTACGACCGCCACGAGGACATCAGCGCCACCACCAAGCGCCATCCGGCCGTGGTCCGCTACCGCTCCGGCGTCACCAGCGACGGTGAGCTGGTCGCCCAGGAGATCGAGGTAATCATGGACGGCGGCGCCTACTGCACCCTGACGCCGGTGGTGCTGTCGCGCGGCACGTTGCACGCCGGCGGTCCGTACCGCTGCGAGAACGTTCGCATCACAGGCCGGGCGATGGCCACCAACACGCCTCCCAACGGCGCATTCCGCGGCTTCGGCGCCCCACAGACCGAGTTCGCCGCCGAGATGCAGGTCAACCGCATCGCCGAGGCGCTGGGCGAGTCGCCGCTCGAGCTGCGCCGGCGCTGGGTCTATGTCGAGGGCGACACCACGCCCACCGGCCAGGTCCTCCGCGAGAGCGTCGGTGGCTCGGCCGTGCTGGAAGCGGCCGCGGAGGCATCGGCCTTCGAGACCCATCGGCAGCGAACCCAGGAAGCCCGAGAGCTGCGAGGGGGTGGCGCGCGGCGGGCTTCGGGCATCGGGCTGGCGCTCGCCTGGCACGGCGCCGGCTTCACCGGCAGCGGCGAGGTCAAGCTGGCGTCGGTGGCATCGCTCGAGCTGACCGACGACCACCGGATCCGGATCCTGACCGCCTCGACCGAGATGGGCCAGGGCACCAAGACGATCTTCCCGCAGTTGGTGGCGGACAGCCTGGGCGTCGAGTACGCCGAGGTCGAGATCGCGCCACAGGACACCTCGATCGTGCCGGACTCCGGCCCCACCGTCGCCAGCCGCACGGCGATGGTGGTCGGTGGTCTGCTGATCAAGGCGGCGGAGCGCCTCCGCTCCGAGGTGGAGGATGAGACCGGCCGCAGCTTCGCCGACTCCTATCGCCAGGCTCGGCCGCGCCGCGTGGATGAGCAGTTCACTCCCTACCCCGGCGTCACCTTCGACGATACGACCTACACCGGTGACGCCTACCCCGCGTTCGGCTGGGCGGCGGCGGCGGCGCGCGTCGACGTGGACCTGGACACCGCGGAGGTGACCGTGCGCGAGTTCGTGTCAGCCGACGACATCGGGCGCGTCATCCACCCGGTGCTGGCGGAGGGGCAGGTCGAGGGCGGCTCGCTGCAGGCCATCGGCTACGCCACCATC
>DATBRW010000015.1:0-35008 GCA_036560125.1 Candidatus Limnocylindria bacterium | reverse complement strand
CAGAACAGCCTGGGCAACTGGGAGGAGGCGACGCGCATCCTGAAGCGCTCGCTCCCCTTCCCCGCCATCCTGGGCCGCGTCTGCCCGGCGCCGTGCGAAACGCACTGCCGCCGCGAGGAGGTCGACACTGCCATCGCCATCCGCGACTCGCATCGGTACTGTGCGGATCGCGTGCTGGAGGTGGACGCGCCGGCGCCCATCCCATGGCCGAAGGACCCGGACACCGGACGCCGGGTGGCGGTCATCGGCGCCGGCCCGGCCGGCATGGCGGCCGCCTACTACCTGCAGCTGCGGGGCCATCACTGCGACGTCTTCGAGGCCGATCCGGAGCAGGGCGGCATGCTGCGCTACGGCATCCCCGAGTACCGCCTGCCGAAGGGCTGGATGGATCGTGAGCTGAATCACGTCTGGGAGCTGGGCGCCACCTTCAGGCCGAACATGCGGCTCGGCCGCGACTTCCACGTCGCCGACCTGCTGGAGCAGGGCTATGACGCGGTCTACGTGGGCATTGGCTGCTACAAGTCGAACGAGCTGGGCATCCACGGCGAGGATGCCGACGGCGTGGTCAACGCCCTGGAGAACCTCTACAACAGCACCCGCGGCCTGCCGATCCCGGCCCTGAAGGGCGCAAGGGTGGTCGTCATCGGCGGCGGCTTCACGGCCATCGACTGCACTCGCACCAGCCTGCGGCAGGGCGCGGCCGAGGTGTCGATCGTCTACCGCCGCGACCTGAAGGACATGCCGTCGCAGGACGAGGTGCACGAGGCGATCGAGGAGGGCGCGCGGGTCATCTTCCAGGCCGCGCCGGTGCGCATCATGACCGACAGGAACAACAAGGTGACCGGCGTCGAGTTCCAGCGGATGAAGCTCGGGGCGCCCGACGAGAAGGGTCGCCGCCGCCCGGAGCCGATGCCCGGCACCGAGTTCGTGGTCGAGTGCGACACCGTGCTGGGCGCCATCGGCCAGGGACCGGAGCTGTCATGGATCGAGTCCGAGCCGGAGGAGATCCGGGCCCAGCTGGAGGTGAGCCGGCGCGGGACGCTGGTCGCCGAAGAGGACATCTTCCGCACCGGCGTGCCGCGGGTGTTCGCCTCGGGCGACGTGCGGGCCGGGGCCACCACCGTGGTCGAGGCCATCGGTGAGGGACGGCGCGCCTCCTATGCCATCGACTACTGGCTGCGCGGGCACGACCTGGACGACCCGCAGGTGCGCCGCATCGTGTCCGAGCCGCAGCCCAACTTCCTGACCATCGTGCCCTTCACCGACGACGTGAAGGAGCCGAAGGCGGTGATGGGCAAGCTCGGCGCCGAGGAGCGCAAGACGAACTTCGACGAGTACGAGTTCGGCTACACGCACGACCAGGCCATGGGCGAGGCCGCGCGCTGCCTGCAGTGCACCTGCGAGGCGATCGGCCACTGCGACCTGCGCGAGGCGGCGATCGAGTACGAGACGACGCTCAACATGGCCATCGACGAGCGCTCGATCCAGGACAACCCGTACGTCGGCGTCAACCACGGCTACGGCCGCGACGAAACGCACTCCTTCATCCTTCGCGACTACTCCCGGTGCATCGACTGCGGGCGCTGCGCCCAGGTCTGCAAGGACATCGTGGGCGCCGGCTGCTACGACTTCATCGGCAAGGGCTTCGACTCGCTGGTCACCACTGCCGACTTCGTGTCGCTGAACGAGACGCCGTGCGTGTCGTGCGGCCGCTGTGCTGAGACCTGCCCGGTCGGCGCGCTGATGCCCCGACCGCGCACCTTGGAGACCTACCAGCTCGACATCAGCCGGTGCATCTTCTGCGGCATCTGCGCTGATGCCTGCCCGTACGACGCGCTGCGCTGCGGCCCGGAGTTCGAGTTCAGCGAATACCAGCGCGACCTGCCGATGCTCGACATCCTCCAGATGTCCGACCGGGAGCGCCCCACCCGCTGATCCCTGGGGTTCGGCCGCTAATCGCGCGGCTATTCATCAGGGATATGGTGTGGGCAACCTGGTGGCTGTCAGACCACCGGATATGCCCCAGCCTGCATAGACCGATGCGCCGAAGGGCCGAAATCAGGCGACCTTCCGGCCACCATATCTGTGGTGCATAACCCGGGACGGCGGTCGTTCTGGCTCAAGCTCAATCGGGGCCGAGAAGGGGCTCACCCGTGCTCGGGCGGGGCCGGATGAGGAGCAGCAGCCAATAGCCGAGCAGGGCGCCGACCGCATTGAGCATCACGTCGTCGACGTCGGCGGAGCGCTCCGGGATCCAGAGCTGCGCCGCCTCGATGCAGGCAGACAGGATCAGCGCCACCAGCAGCACGCGCCACCATCGGTTCAGCCACGGCAGCGCAATCGGGCCGAGCAGGCCCACCGGCAGCAGCAGAAGCAGGTTGCCAATCCCCTGCGCGATCCAGAAGGCCGAGTCCAGGTTGGCGAGATAGATCCGGATGGTGGCGAACGGGGTGGAGTTGTCGTTGACGACCTGCCCGGGCAGGGGATGCGCCTCGCGCAGCGTGATGGCGAATGCGACCCCCAACCAGAGGCCCAGCAACACGCCGGCGAAGAGGCGGAACATGCGGCGCCCATTCTCGCTGATGGGTATCCCGCGCGCCGCCTGCGCTAGAATCGGACGCGGCCTCGCGACGATCCGGGGCCGCTTCTGAGCGCTCGAACCCAACCAAGGAGAGCCTCGCCCTGGACATCACGGCTGTCCTCTTCGTCCTGCTCGCCGTCGGCGTCGTCGGCGGTGGCCTTGCCGTCGTCACCCTCCGCAACGTCATCCACTCGGCGATCGCCATGATGGTCTGCTTCGGGTCGCTGGCCGGCATGTACCTGCTGCTGGGCGCCGGCATCATCGCCGCCGCGCAGGTGCTCATCTACCTGGGCGCCATCAGCGTGCTGATCCTGTTCGCCATCATGCTCACCCAGGCCGGCGACGCCAACCTGCCATCGCCGTTCCACCGCCAGGCGTGGCTGGCCTTGGCCGTTTCCGTGATGGTGGTGGCGCTGATCACCTTCACCGCGGTGACCACCGACTGGGGTGCCGCCGCCGAGGTGACCGTCATCAGCCTGCAGGCGCTCAGCCAGGTCCTCTTCACGGATTACGCGCTGCCCTTCGAGATCCTGAGCCTGCTGCTGCTGGCGGCCATCATCGGCGCCATCTTCCTGGCCCGCCGGCCCGAAGAGGACGAGGAGGCGAACTGATGGGGCTGACCGGCTATCTCGTCGTATCGGCGCTGCTGTTCGGGATCGGCTCGTTCGGCTTCCTGGCCCGGCGCAACGCGATCCTGATGCTGATCTGCATCGAGCTGATGCTGAATGCGGTCAACCTCAGCCTCGTCGCATTCAACGCCTACCTGCCGGACCCAGACAACATCGGCGGGGTCTTCTCCCTGCTGGTCATGGCCGTGGCTGCCGCAGAGGCGACCGTCGGCCTGGCGCTGGTAATCGCCATCATCCGCACCCGTCAGACCCCCGAGGTCGACGAGTACTCCGACCTGAAGGAGTAGTCGCCGCCCCATGGAGCTGCTGATCGTCCTGATCCCGGCGTTGCCGCTGGCGGGCTTCCTGTTCGCCGTGCTGCTGGGTCCACGGCTGGACCGCGTCCCGGTCCATGGCCATGACGACCACGGGACTGATGCGCACGCGGGCGCGGACGAGCACGGCGACGCCGACGCCCACGACGCCCACGCCAGTGGAGCCGATGAGGACCTGCAGCCGATTCCCACCGAGGAGGAGCAGCGAGCGACCAGCCCGCACGCCGGCCACGCCGACGACCTGGCCAACGCTGCCGGCGCCGATGGCGTCATCCCGCCCGACCTGAACGACGGGCTGGGCCAGGCGGGCCATGTCACCCCGGACGGCCCGCAGCCGCGCTACGTCTCCTGGATCGTGCCGACCCTGGCCGTGGCGGTGGGCTGGGTGCTCAGCATGATCGTGTTCGCCAACGTCATCTTCGGCGAGCAGGAGTACCACGTCGTCCTCTACCGCTGGATCGGCGCCGGCGACTTCCAGGTCGAGATCGCGTTCTTCGTCGACCAGCTGACCGCGATGCTGCTGTTGGTGGTCAGCAGCGTGGGCCTGCTCGTCCACGTCTACTCGATCGGCTACATGAACGGCGATCGAGGCCTGTGGCGCTTCTTCGCCTACCTGAACCTGTTCATGTTCAGCATGCTGCTGCTGATCCTGGGCGACAACTTCCTGATGCTATACGTCGGCTGGGAGGCGGTCGGCCTGTGCAGCTACCTGCTCATCGGCTACTGGTACAAGAAGCCTTCCGCCGCCGGCGCCGCGAAGAAGGCCTTCATCGTCAATCGGGTCGGTGACTTCGGCTTCGGGCTGGGCATCCTGGCCATCTGGAGCGCGTTGGGCACGCTGCAGTTCGACGAGGTGTTCGCGGCCATCGGCGGGCTACCTGAGTGGCAGATCACGCTGATTGCCCTGCTGCTGTTCGCCGGCGCAGTGGGCAAGAGCGCCCAGTTCCCCCTGCACGTCTGGCTGCCGGATGCCATGGAGGGCCCGACCCCGGTCAGTGCCCTGATCCACGCCGCCACCATGGTCAACGCGGGGGTCTACATGGTCGCCCGCGCCAACCCGATCTTTGCGGAGAGCCCCACCGCCATGTGGGTGGTGGCCAGCATCGGCGTCTTCACCGCCATCCTGGCCGCCGCGATAGCGCTCACCCAGAACGACATCAAGAAGGTGCTCGCCTACTCGACGGTGAGCCAGCTGGCCTACATGTTCTTCGCGCTGGGCATCGGCGCATGGGCCTCAGCCATCTTCCACCTGGTGGCACATGGATTCTTCAAGGGCCTGCTGTTCATGGGCTCCGGCTCGGTGATCCACGGCGCAGACGGCGAGCAGGACATGCGCTACATGGGCGAGCTGCGGGTGTCGATGCCATGGACCTACTGGACCATGGTGGTCGGCTCGCTGGCATTGGCCGGCATCCCGATCTTCGCCGGCTTCTTCAGCAAGGACGAGATCCTTGGCACGGCCTTCAACCACGGCTACTACGCCTTCTATGTCGTTGGCGTGATCGTGGCCTTCATGACCGCCTTCTACACCTTCCGCATGATCTACATGACCTTCCACGGCAAGTGGCGCGGCCCGGCTGAGGCCTGGCGTCACGTCCACGAGTCGACGGCGACCATGGTCGCGCCGCTGGTCATCCTGGCGGTGCCGACCGTATTGGCAGGGGTGCTGTTGGGCCTGCCGCCGGAGGGCGGCGCGATCCACACCTGGCTGGAGCCGGTCTTCGCGGGGGCGGAGGAGACGGGTGCGGGCATCCAGCCGGGCTCCTTCGCCGCCACGGGGCACGAAACCTTCCAGCTCATCGGCCACGACGGCCTGCTGCTGACCGTCACCTCGATCGTGGCCGCGCTGGGCATCTACCTTGCGTACCGCTTCTACGTCCGTCAGCCGACGGCGCCGGCGCGCTTCGTTGAGCGCATCCCGTTTGGCTGGGGACCCGGCCTGTACGCCGCCAGCGTGAACAAGTTCTACATCGACGAGCTGTACCTGGCCGTGTTCGCCCGTGGCGGCGTGCGGCTGGGCAGGGCGCTGTGGTGGTTCGACGCCAACGTCATCGACGGCATCGTCAACGGCGCCGGCTGGCTGGCGCAGCGCATCGGCTCCATCCTGCGCAAGCTCCAGACCGGACGCACCCAGAACTACGGGTTGGGCATCGCCAGCGGGCTGGTGCTGGTGCTGATCGCCTACCTGGTGATGCGGCCATGATCGATTTCGCCCGCGACATCCCGGTGCTGAGCCTGGTGGTCTTCACCCCGGTGATCGGGGTGCTGATCCTGCTGCTGGTGCCCGGCGATCGCCATCGGGCCATCCGCTGGATCGCGCTCCTGGCCGCGCTGGCCACCACGGGCTTCAGCCTGCTGCTGCTCGGCTACCAGGCCGGCGGGCCGGAGTTCCAGTTCCGCGAGGAGGTCGAGTGGATACCGGCCTTCGGCATGGGGTACCGGCTGGGAGTCGATGGACTCTCCGTGGCACTGGTGATCCTGACCACGGTCCTGAGCGTGGTGGCCATCCTCTACTCCTGGGCGCCGATCCAGACGCGAGTCAAGGAGTACTACGCCACCATGCTGCTGCTGATGGTGGGCATGCTGGGCGTGTTCGTCAGCCTTGACCTGTTCCTGTTCTACGTCTTCTGGGAGATCAGCCTGATCCCGATGTACCTGGTGATCGGGATCTGGGGCGGCCCGCGACGCATCTACGCGACCGTCAAGTTTGTGATCTACACGCTGGTCGGCTCGCTGCTGATGCTGGTCGCCATCCTGGCGGTGGCCATCGCCCACGCCTCCGGCGGCAACGAGTTCACCTTCGCCTACGAGCAGCTGCGCGGTTATCCATTCGCCGATGGGCTGCAGGCGCTGGCGTTCATCGCCTTCTTCCTGGCCTTCGCCATCAAGGTGCCGATGTGGCCGCTGCATACCTGGCTGCCCGATGCCCATGTGGAGGCGCCGACCGCCGGCTCCATCATCCTGGCCGGCGTGCTGCTCAAGCTGGGCGGCTACGGCTTCCTGCGCTACAGCCTGCCGCTGCTGCCCGATGCGGCGGTCGAGTTCGCCCCGATCGTCATCGCGCTGGCCGTGATCGCCATCCTGTACGGGGCCGTGGTCAGCATGGTGCAGCCGGACCTGAAGAAGCTGATCGCCTACTCGAGCGTGTCGCACATGGGCTTCGTGATGCTGGGCGCCTTCGTGTTCAACGTCCAGGGCCTGCAGGGCGCCATCTTCCAGATGATCAGCCATGGCATCACCACCGGCGCCCTCTTCCTGCTGGTGGGCGTGATCTACGAGCGCACCCACGATCGGCTGATCGCGCACATGGGCGGCCTGAACTCGCGGCTGCCGCGCTACGCGGCCATCTTCGGGCTGTTCACCTTCGCCAGCATCGGCCTGCCAGGCCTCTCCGGCTTCGTCGGCGAGTTCCTGGTCATGCTTGGCGCCTTCCAGTACAACGCCTGGGTGGCGGCCGCGGCCATGATCGTGGTCATCATCAGCGCGGTGTACATGCTCTGGATGTTCCAGCGCGTGTTCTTCACCGTCCCGTCCGGCTGGATGCGCCGCTGGTGGCCGTCGCTCACGGACATGAATCGCCTGGAATGGGTGGCGCTGGCACCGCTGATCATCCTGGTGGTGGGGTTGGGCGTGTTCCCCGGCCCGCTGCTGGACATGACCCAGGCGCCGGTCGACAAGATCATCGAGCTGGTCTCGCCCTCGACCGGGCTGACCAGCCTCTCCCTGCCGTGGTGAGGCGGAGCGCAGGCCATGGATGATCCGCTGAACGACCTGTTCACCCTGCTGCCGGAGCTGCTGCTGCTCACGACGGTGCTGGTCGTGATCATCACCGACCTGTTCCTGCCGCGCGGATCCAAGGCGATCCTGACCCCGCTGATGCTGTTCGGCCTGGTGCTGACCGGCATCGGCTGCGTGATGGTGTGGGACATCAACGAGACCGTCTTCGCCGGTTTCTACGTGGTCGACGACCTGTCCGTCTTCTTCAAGCTGGCAACGGTGGTCATCGGCTTCATGACCGCCCTGTTTGCACCTTCGTACCTGGTCTCGCGGCGCATGCCGCTGGGCGAGTTCAATGCGATCCTGGGCTTCAGCCTGCTGGGCATGTTCGTGCTCGCCAGCAGCTCCGACCTCATCACCCTCTTCCTGGGCCTCGAGCTGATGGTGATGCCCGCCTACCTGCTGACCGGCTTCCACAAGACCAATCGGTTCAGCAATGAGGGCGGCCTGAAGTACTTCCTGCTCGGCAGCTTCGCCTCCGCCATCCTGCTGTTCGGCATCAGCTGGACCTACGGCCTGACCGGCACGACGCGCATCAGCGAGATCGGGCCCGCTCTGGGAGAGGCCGGCGCGCTGTTGCCGGCGGCGCTGGTGGCGATTGGCCTGCTGACCGTGGGCGCCACCTTCAAGGCGGCGGCCGTGCCGTTCCACTTCTGGACGCCTGATGCCTACCAGGGCGCCCCGACCCCGATTACCGGCTTCCTGTCGGTCGGCCCCAAGCTGGGGGCCTTCGCCCTGCTGGTGCGCCTCTTCGCGGATGGGCTGGCACCGCAGCGGGCCGACTGGGTGGTGGTCATTGGCGTGCTGGCGGTGCTGACCATGACGGTGGGCAACGTGGTGGCGCTGACCCAGACCAACGTGAAGCGGATGCTCGCCTATTCGAGCATCGCGCACACCGGCTACATCCTGGCCGCCCTTGCCGCCTTCGGCGCCGCCACCACGCCCGCGGTCCAGCAGCAGGGCATCGAGGCGATCCTGTTCTACGTCCTGGGCTACGGGATCATGAACCTGGCGGCCTTCGCGGTGGTGGGCATGCTGCAGCACGACCCGGCGCGCTACGGCGGGCTAAACAGCTTTGCTGGCCTGGCGGGACGAGCCCCGGCGGTGGCCGCCGCCATGGCGGTGCTGCTCCTGTCGCTGACCGGCATCCCGCCCACCGTCGGCTTCTTCGCCAAGCTCTACGTGCTGCTGGCCACGGTCAACGCCGACCTGAGCTGGCTGGCAGTCGCGATCGCCCTGAACGCGGCGATGGCCGCCTTCTACTACCTGCGCGTCATCGTCTACATGTACATGCGCGACCCGGAGGCCGACCCGGCCCCCGTCGACCGCCACCCACTCGTCAACACGGCGCTCGCCCTGTCGGTGGCGGGGGTGCTGCTGCTGGGCCTCTTCCCGGAGCCGATCCTGGGCTGGCTGCGAACTTCCGCCGGCGCCCTCTTCTGAGCCCATGAGCCCGCGGCAGCGTGGGGAGCGCCTCCTGGCCGGGGCGGCGCGGCGCCTGCTCGGCGACCGCCGGCTGCTGATCGCAACCAACCGTGGACCGGTCACCTTCAGCCTGGGGGCCGATGGCGGCCTGCGGCCGCGACGTGGCAGCGGTGGCCTGGTGACGGCCCTGTCACAGGTCGGCCAGCACGTGCCGCTGACGTGGCTCGCCGCGCCGTTCAGCGACGGCGATCGGCTGGGCATCAACAGGCCATCCCTGATCGACCAGGCGCTGCCGGGTGAGGTGCGGCTGCGCTTCACGCCGGTCGAGCGACCGATGTACGAGGCGGCGTACGGCGTGATCGCCAACCCCCTGCTCTGGTTCCTGCAGCACCAGATGTGGGAGCTGCCCACGCGGCCGATGATCGACACGGCCACCCTGCGCGCCTGGGACAAGGGCTACGTTCCGGTCAACGAGGCCTTCGCGCGCGCCGCGCTGGCCGAGGCCGGCGACGACGAGGAGCCGCGCATCATGCTGCACGACTACCACCTGTACCTGGCCGCGTCGTTCATCCGGCAGCGCCGGCCGGGCGCGCTGGTCAGCCACTTCACCCACATCCCGTGGCCACCGTCGTCGCTGTGGCAGGTCATCACGCCGCGCATCCGCACCGCCATCGTGGAGGGGCTGTCGGCGGCCGACGTGGTCGGCTTCCAGACGGAGCGCTACGCCCACAACTTCCTGCGCGCCGCTGAGTCGTTCCTGCCCGGCGCGCGGGTCGATCACCGCACCCGGCGGGTGCTGCGCGACGACGGGCACGTGGCCCATGTCCGCCACTACCCCATCAGCCTGGACGTGGAGGCGACGCAGCGGGTCGCCGCCTCGGCGCGAGCTCGGCGCCGCGGGGAGCAGCTGCGGGCCGGCGCCGCCGACCAGCTGATCGTGCGCGTCGACCGACTGGAGCCGTCCAAGAACATCCTGCGCGGCTTCGCCGCGTTCGAGCTGCTGCTGCAACGAAACCCGCGGCTGCGGGGACGGGTCACGATGCTCGCCTTCCTGGTCCCGTCACGCACGGGGCTGCGCGAGTACGGCGACTACGGCCGGCAGGTGCAGGGCGCGGTCGAGCGCATCAACGCCCGCTACGGCCGCGCCGGCTACCGCCATGTGCAGCTCTTCTACGAGAACGACTACCCACAGGCCATCGCCGGGCTGACGATCGCCGATGTGGTGCTGGTCAACCCGCTGATCGACGGCATGAACCTGGTCGCCAAGGAGGCGGCGCTGGTCAGCCAACGCGACGCGGTGCTGGTGCTGTCCGAGACGGCCGGCGCCTACGACCAGATGGCCGACTACGTGCTGCCCGTGGCGCCGGCGGATGTGGCGGGCACCGCCGACGCGCTGGCGGAGGCCCTCGCCATGCCGGCTCGCGAGCGGGCGCGCCGCCACGCGGGCCTGCGAGCGGGCGTGGAACGCCAGGACATCGGCTGGTGGCTGCGCTCGCAGCTGGAGGACATGGCGCGCATCGGCGCGCGCCGCAGCGGCCAGCGCTAGGTCGCGCTACGGCAGGGCGGCCAGCAGCGCGGCCACCGCCTGAGGGTCGGGCAGCACCGCGTCCGCAGCGGCGGCCACCGCCGACGGGACCTCGTCGCCCCCCGCCACGGCCAGGATGGCGGCGGTCAGCTCGCCGCGGGCGCGCGCCTCGCTCGCCGCGCGGAACATGTCCAGGTCGGTGACGTCGTCGCCCAGCACCACCAGGCCGCGCAACGCGTGGCGCGCAATGAGCTGCGACACCGCCGTGCCCTTGTCCGCGGCGCCGGCCGCGCGCAGCTCCCAGGACATGCGCCCCGGCCGGAGCGCGAGCCCATCGGCCGAGACATCACCGAGCGCCGCCGCGATGCGCTCCGCCGCGCGCGCCGGGTCCGCCGCGCTGCGGTAGTGGATGGTGGCCGATGGCCCCTTGTCATCGACCCACACGCCCTCCTCGCGCGGGACGCGAGCCAGCACCGCACGGATCGCCGCTGCGGCCTCCGCCAGCGCGGGTGACAGCGCGGCGCGCTCGTCGCCTGGCTCCAGGCGCTCCTGCCCGTGATTGCCGATCACCAGCAGGCGATCGGTCCCCAGCCGCTGCCGGGCGTCGTCCGGCGCCCGACCGGAGATGACGGCCACCACTGCCAGCCGCGTTGTGAGGGTCATCAGGGCGGCCACCGCCTCGGACAGCGGCCGCGACGCGTCGGGGTCGTCGACGATCGGCGCCAAGGTGCCGTCAAGGTCGGTGAGCAGGCCGGCCGGCGCCACGCCCAGGGCGTTGCGCGCCAGCGACAGCGCCGTGGCGATCGGGTCCGGGCCTGGCCGGGACGGATCGGTCATGCGAGCGCGCGGGCCCTGGTTGTTAGACTCCGCCGCGATATGCGTCGCTCGCTGTCAAGCATGCTGCTGCCCCTGGTGCTGGCGGTCGCCGGCGTCGTGCTCATTATCGTGGGCCAGCTGGACCTGGACACGCCGCCGGTCTCAAGCCTGCCGCCGATTCCCGATCCGACGGCCACGCCGGTCGCAATCGCCACGCCCACGCCATCGGCCGGACCATCCGCCTCGGGCGGCCCGACCGCCACCGAGCAGCCGACGCCGGAACCCACGCCGATTCCCAAGGACTGGATGGCGGTCCAGCTGCAGATCGAATCGGTGGGCATCAACGTACCGGTGGAACAGTCGACCAGCCTGGCCACCGATTCGTTCCCGCCCGACCATGCCGCCTTCATCCTGAGGCGCGGCTCGCAGCCGGGCCGCGGCACCAATTCGTACATGTTCGGCCACGCCCTGCTGGATCTCTTCAAGCCGCTCTGGAACGTGCAGCTCGGGGCGCGCGTCAAGATCCTGATGTCGGACGGCGCGGTGCTGCGCTACGTGGTGACCGAGGTCCACCCCAATGTGGCCTGCCCGGATGACAACCCGCCGAACCCTGAGCTCAACCCCGAGGCGCTGGGCGTGCAGCTGCCGCTGGTGCTGCAGCAAGCCGATGATTGCTCCGCCGGCGTTGCATGGACGCAGCCCACCGACCATGAGCGGCTGACCTTGCAGACCAGCCAGGGCTACAACCGCAACTGGGGCGAGCTGGTGGTCGTGGCCGACCCGGTCGAGTAGTCCTCGTCCTCCGCGCCCACGCCGTCCGCCGGCCGTCGCGCTCCGACCATCAGCGCCGGCAGGATCGTTGCCACCGCCACCACCATGGCGATGGTCAGCACCAGCCGCAGCACGTCCGCCGCTTCGGTGCGAGACCACTCCTCGAGCAGATTGACCAGCTGCAGGCTCTCGCGAGGGTCGACGCCCACGAACTCGGGGTGACCGAGCGTGGTGACCAGCGCGTCGCGCCGGGCGTCGTCGTTGATCAGGGCGGTCAGGTCGTTGATGCGGTTCTGGCCGATGCTGGTCAACAGCGCCAGTCCCACGCTCATGCCGACCGTGCGCGTGATCTGCAGCATCGCACTCGCCACACCATAGGCCGATGCCCCGGCCGCCTCGACCGCGGCCGTCGCCCGCGGTGACACCGTCAGCCCGAAGCCGCCGCCGAAGATGGCCAGGTCGCGCGCCAGCCGATCCACTCCGGTCTCGGTCCCCCACCCGGTCGCCAGGTACAGCCCCACCGCACTCAGCGCGACGCCGAGCACGGCGGTCAGCCGTTCGCCACCAATGGCCGACAGCAGGCCGCCAACCACCGCCCCCACCGCGATCGCCGCGGTCAGGGCGGTCAGCGCCAGGGCCGATTGATCGGCGCCCAGATTCAGCACCCGGTTGACGAACACCGGCCCGCCGATGATGGCGGTCGCCAGGGTGTAGCCGGTCAGCAGGCTCACCGCGTTCGAGGCGGAGAAGCTGCGGTTGCCGAACAGCCGCGGGTCGATCAGCGGCGCGCGCAGCCGCCGCTCCACGAACACGAAGGCCAGCAGGCTGGCCGCCGCCACGGCGAAGGCGCCCAGGATCACCGGATCGGTCCAACCGCGCTCGCCGGCGAGAGTCAGGGCGCCGATCCCCGACACCAGCGCCAGGCTGATCAGCAGCGCACCGAACAGGTCGATGCGTCCCGGCGTGCGTGGCGTTTCCACGCCGCCGGCCACGACGTAGATCAGCAGCAGGGTGATGATGCCGGCCGGCACGTTCAGGAAGAAGATCCACTGCCACGAGGCCAGGTCCACGCCCGGCAACGGCAGGTTGAAGCTGAGCAGCACCCAGGCCGCGTACGCGGGCCCGATCGCCATGCCGATGTAGGTTGCGGCTCCCTCCAGTCCCAGGGCGGCGGCACGCGACCGCCCAACGAACAGGTGACTGGCCAGCGCCATCGACAGCGGCACCATGGCGCCGCCGCCGAAGCCCTGCACCACGCGCGACACTATCAGCCAGTCCAGGCCCGTGTCGGGGCCGGCGGAGCGGCTCAGTCCTGCTCCCAGGCTGCCGATGCAGAACAGGCCAATGGCCACCACGTACAGACGACGGGCGCCCCACAGGTCCGCCGCGCGGCCGGCGAGTGGCATGGCCACGATGTAGGCCAGCAGGTACGCGTTCACGATCCACGAGGCACGCGCCAGGCTGGCCCAGCCGCCGAAGTCGGTCACGATCGCGGGCAGCGCAATGGCCACCACCATCAGTTCGACGCCGCCCAGGAACACACCCAGCGAGGCGACCACCAGCACCGCCCAGGCGGCGGCCGGGTGCATGGGCAGGGTCGGCTTGGCGCTCACAGGTCGGCGCGTCCCAGCGCCGCGATGGCCAGCACGAGTGCCACGGCCGCTACCACCAGCGAGCTGCCGCTGGCGCGCAGCGCATCGGCCACCGGCCGTGCCTGGTTGGGCAGGTCGCCTAGGATCGCGAGGCCCGCGCCGGGTGCCGGGGCGGCGGCGAGCTGGGGCGCCAATCCCAGCACTGCGACGAGCAGGAGCCCGGCGGTGACCAGCACGGTCAGCAGCCCGGCGGGCCACGGAGTGAGCAGCGCTCCCAGCAGCAGGCCGATCGCCACGGCCGCAGCCCCGGCGGCGCAGGCGCCGATCACTGGCGCCAGGAACGGCCAGGCGTCGCCCACGTCGCTGGCCGGCGCCGCGACGGTCAGCCACACCAGCATGGCCCCTGGCAGCAGGCCGACCACCAGCAGCAGCACGAAGGCCGCGAACCAGCCCAGCAGGACCACCCTGCGCGGCACGGCGCGGATCACCAGCCAACCGGCCGAGCCGCGGCGTCGCTCCAGGGAGAGCGCGGAGGCCGCCATCCCGCCGACCACGCCCAGCGCCAGCGCCAGACCGATCGCGAACCATTCGAGCGGCGATTCCAGCGGCGTGGTGGCGAGCGCGGGGGTGGTGTGCGGCAGCATGGCGCTCGGTACCGCCGCCACGATCAGGACACCCACCACCAGCAGCAGCCGGAAGCTGATCCACAGCTCGCGCAGGGCAAGCCCGGCGACGGTGCCAAAGCGCCTCACGCGCCCGCCGCCCGCGGCACGGCTGGTGGCCGCATCACGGCCAGGCTCGCGATCCCGCGCAGGGTGAGCGGGAGGCCGCGTTCCGCCAGGTCCTCGCGGCGGGCGTGAATGGAGAGGCGCCCGTTCAGCAGCAGGGCGACCTCGTTGACCAGGCCCTCCTCGCTGGCCGGGTAGCGACTGGCCAGCACCACCGTCCGCCGGTCGCCTGGAACATCCAGGAGTCGGGCCCGTTCGGCGGGCTCCAGCGAGCGCAGCGGGTCGTCAAGGAGCAGCACCTCTGGATCGGTGAGCATGGCCGCGGCCAGCGAAACGCGCTGGGCCAGGGCCGGACCACCACGCGAGACCGGCTTGTCGAGCCCCGGCCCGAGCCGGTACAGCTCGACGGCGGCATCGATGCGCCGCCCCCGCTCCGCCCGGTCGTAATCGGCCAGGCGCCCCGCCAGGTCCAGCACCTCGCGTGGCGAAAGCCACGGATAGAAGCCTCGCTCGCCGCTCACGTAGCCAATCCGCCGTCGCCAGCCCGCATCGGCATCGTTGGCGTGCGGCACGCCGGCCAGGTCGAAGGAGCCGGCGGACGGGCGCACCAGTCCGGCCAGGATGCGCAGGAGCAACGAGGCGGCGTCATCCGGTTCCGACACCAGCAGCAGGCGTGCCCCGACCGGTACCCGCAGGTCCACCCCGTCCAGCACCCTGGTGCCACGCGCCGACAGGCGCAGGCCCGTCGTCACCACCGCCGCCGGGCGCATCAGCCGGACCGACCGCGACGCCCAGAGGGCGTCCGGCGTGGAGCTGGTCAGGATGCACCTCCTCCGGTGGCAGCGATGCCGCAGCGGGGCTTGGCGGGCCGCAGTCTAGCACCGGCCTTGACGTGTCCCGAGCACGTCGATATCATAAGCGTCCGCTTATATCAATCCGCATTTGATAAAGAACCGCTACGACATGACCATCCCCCGCACCACCGCCGGCGAGCGAGACCTGCGTCGCCTGCGAACCCTGTACCGGGCGCTTGGCGACGAGACCCGGCTGCGCATGATCGGGCTCATGGCCGAGCTCGGACCCGTGCCGGTCAAGACGCTGTCGGCCCGCGTCGGGCTTTCGCAGCCTCTCATCAGCTGGCACTTGCGGATCCTGCGGCTGGCCGCGCTGATCGACACCAAGCGCCAGGGGCGTGAGGTGATCTGCAAGCTGCGCCTGGCCGCGTTCGAGGAGCTGCACGAGGCCGAGGCGCGCCTGGTGTCCGGCACCGCCGGCATCGACCTGGCTCCGTCATCCGCCGGCTCGGAGGCCACCAATGTCTAGCCATCCGCAGACGAAGGACGTGCCGCGCGGCACCTCCATCCTGTCGACCCGCACCAAGCAGGCGGGCCGCGCCCTGCTGTCGCCGATCGTGCGGCTGGCACTCGCGCTCCATATCACCGCCAACATGGTGACGGTCTTCGGCCTGTTGATCGTCATCGCCGCCGCCATCCTGGTGGGAACCGGCAACCTGCTGATCGGCGCCGTGCTGTTGGGCTTCGGCTCGGCGCTGGACGCGGTGGACGGCTCGCTGGCGCGCGCCAGCGGCGGTACCTCGCCGTTCGGCGCGTTCTTCGACTCGACCCTCGATCGCGCAGCTGAGGCGATCCTGTATGGCGGCGTGGCTGCCTACTTCCTGCTGTCGAGCGACGACCCGACGATTCCCGTGCTGTTGGCCATGGTCGCCCTCACGGGCTCGTTCCTGGTCAGCTACTCGCGGGCTCGCGCGGAGGGCCTCGGCCTCTCCGCGGAGGTTGGCCTCGCGTCGCGCGTCGAGCGCCTGGTGCTGATCGTGCTAGGCATTGCCCTGGCGGGCTTCGGCTTCGACTGGGCCCTCATCGGCGCACTCGCAATCATCTCGATCCTGGCCGTGGCGACCACGGTGCAGCGAATCCGGCACGTCTACCAGCTCACCTCGGGCGCGCCCCAGGGAGCAACCACGACCGCAAACACACCAAAGGAGAGCGAATAGGGTGGCTGACGGAAACGGCAAGACCGCCAACGGCAAGCATGCGAGCAACGGGCACCGCGCCTCGGACGGCAAGATCCGGGTGGCGATCGTGGGGGTGGGCAACTGCGCCTGAGCCTGGTGCAGGGCCGCCACTACTACGAGAACGCCAAGGAGACCGACTTCGTCCCCGGCCTGATGCACGTCAACCTGGGCGGCTACCACATCCGCGACATCGAGTTCGTGGCCGCCTTCGACGTCGACAAGGAGAAGGTCGGCAAGGACCTCTCGGAGGCGATCTGGGCAGGGCAGAACAACACCTTCAAGTTCACCGACGTGCCGAACCTGGGCGTCCCCGTGGAGCGCGGCATGACGCACGACGGCCTGGGCAAGTACCTGAGCCAGGTGATCGAGAAGGCTCCCGGCCCGACGGCCGACGTGGTCGGCATCCTGAAGGACCGCAAGGTCGACGTCATGGTCTCCTACCTGCCGGTCGGCAGCGAGGAGGCGACCAAGTGGTACGTCGAGCAGGCGCTGCAGGCGGGCGTGGCCTTCGTCAACGCCATCCCGGTCTTCATCGGCCGCGAGCCGTACTGGCAGCGCCGCTTCGCCAAGAAGGGCCTGCCGATCATCGGCGACGACATCAAGAGCCAGGTCGGCGCCACCATCACGCACCGCGTGCTGACCCGCCTCTTCATGGATCGCGGCGTGCGGATCGATCGCACCTACCAGCTGAACTTCGGCGGCAACACCGACTTCCTGAACATGCTGGAGCGCGAGCGACTGGAGTCAAAGAAGATCAGCAAGACCAACGCGGTCACCTCCATGCTCGACTACGAGATCGGCGACGACGATGTGCACGTTGGTCCCTCCGACTACGTGCCGTGGCTCAAGGACCGCAAGTGGTGCCACATCCGGATGGAGGGCACGACCTACGGTGACGTGCCGCTCAATCTGGAGCTGAAGCTCGAGGTCTGGGATTCGCCGAACAGCGCCGGCGTCATCACCGATGCCATCCGCTGCGCCAAGCTCGGCCTCGACCGCGGCCTGGCCGGCACCCTGGTCGCGCCATCTTCGTATTTCATGAAGTCGCCGCCGCTCCAGATCCACGACGATGTCGCCTACAACCGGGTGGAGGCCTTCATCCGCGGCGATGACAACGAGACATTGGACGGCAGCCAGGCTCCGGAGCGCAGGAAGCTGCGCAAGCTGGCAAGCAGCCCGAAGGCGGCCGCCAGCGTCGGCTGAGCTGATGCCGACAACCAGCCGCATGCCGCTATGCGGATGACCGCGGGTGCGGCGGTGCAGCCGCACGCCGGCGAGCGCACCCGCGAACGGCTGGCTTTCTGGGCCTATCGGGCCGGCGAGACCGCCATCGGCGCGCTCCCCCGCGGCTTCGTGCTGCCGGTGGCCGCCGCGGCGGGCAACCTGGCCTACGACCTGGCCGGTGATAAGCAGGACGTGGTGCGCGACAACCTGGCCCGCGCCATGCGCCTGCCCGCCAGCCATCCGAAGGTCGGTCGCGCGGCGCGACGCTCGTTCCGCAACTACGCCCGCTACCTGGCCGACATGATGCGTCTGGCCGACGAGAGGCCGGACGACGTTGGCGCCCTCGTCGACATCGACAACATCGAGCTCCTGTGGGAGGCCCGCGCCGACGAGAAGGGCGTGCTGCTCTGCACGGTGCACGTGGGCGGCATGGACGTCATCGCTCCGGCGCTGAAGATGCATGCCCAGGAGTTGCACGTCATCGCCGACGACACGACGTATGGACGCCTGTACGACCACCTCAAGGCGGTGCGGGCGCGGCATGGCCTGACGCTCATCGGCTGGCGCAACCTGCGCGGCCTGTTCAAGGCCTTGCGAGCCCGCGAGAACCTGGTGCTCTTCTGCGACGGGGGGTATCGGCCCGGCGACGTGCCGGTCGAGTTCCTGGGTGAGCCCACCACCTTCCCGACCGGGCCGGCGACGCTATCGGCTCGCTCGGGTGCGCCGATGCTGCCGGTCGCCTGCTATCGCACCACCGGCGACCGCTTCGCGGCGCGCGGCCTGCCGCTGATCCGGGCGTCGAGCGAGGAGCCGGCCGAGATCTTCCGCGCCACCCAGGCGCTGGCTGACGAGCTGGGCACCGTGATAACCGCCGATCCGGGCCAGTGGTACATGTTCCGCCCGATCTGGCCGCAAACGCCGGAGGCACGCGAGCGGGCGCGCGCTGCGCTCGAGATGGCGCGGCGCGGCGAGGACTGGACCCGGGCGGCCGCCGGTTAGACGGATGCGAGGCACCGCACTGCGCCTGGGACTGCAGGTCGCCGAGGCGGTGGCGCGCTCGCTGCCGCGCGGCGCTGCCTATGCGCTTGCCGACCTGGGCGGCCGAGTGTGGTACCGCATGGCGCCGGGGCGCCGCGCGCTGGTGGCGGAAAACCTGCTGCGGGTGGCGACTGCCACCGGGCGGCCGACCTCCGACCGCGCCATTCGCGGGATGGTGCGGCGCGCCTTCGTGAACCACGCGCGCTACTGGCTGGAGATGCTCCGCTCCCCGTATTACCGCGCCGAGCAGATCCCCGACATCATCCACGTCGACGATTGGGAGCATTGGCTCCCGGTGCTGCGCGGCGGAGCGGTGATCGCGCTGCCGCACCTGGGCAACTTCGAGCCGTACGGCCATTTCATCGTCGCGCATGGCCTGCGCGCCGTGGCGCCGGTCGAGGAGACGGACCCGCCCGAGCTGTTCGACTTCCTGCGCGCCCGACGCGCCAGCGGCAAGGTGGAGGTGGTGCCGCTCTCCCGCTCGTACCGGCCGATGCTGGCCGCGTTGCGGGGCGGCGACCTGGTGGCGCTGATCGCCGACCGTGACCTGACCGCCGATGGCGTCCCGGTCACCATGTTCGGTCACGCCACCACTCTGCCGGCCGGCCCAGCCACGCTGGCGCTGCGCACCAAGCGACCCTTGATGATGGCGCGCGTGCTGCGCACCGCACCGGAGCGCTTCGCCGTCCGCGCCGAGCTGGTGGAGGCGCCGCGTACGGGCCAGGTCGACCAGGACGTGGCGGCCCTGACCGCCGCCCTGGCGGCACGCTTCGAAGCGGCCATCGGCGAGGCACCGGATCAGTGGTGGGCGTCCTTCCAGCCCTTCTGGACCGATCAGCGCACCGGCGAGGCGGACAGGTGACGCCCCGCAGCGGGGGCACCCGTGGCAAAGCCGACATGCACCTGCACACGCTCTATTCGGACGGCACCGTCGCGGTCGACGCCCTGCTCCAGCACATCGAGGCGCAGACCGACCTCGATCTGATGGCGATCACCGATCACGAGCGCCTGGACGGCGCGCTGCGCGCCCGCGAGATCCACGAAGCGGGCGACTTCCACTTCGACCTGGTCGTCGGCGAGGAGATCACCACCCGCCGTGGCCACGTGCTGGCCCTGTTCATCGAGGAGCGCATTCCCGCCTTGCGGCCGCTGCCCGAGACCCTGGAACGCATTCACGACCAAGGCGGGCTGGCCATCGCCGCGCACCCGCTCGCGCCGCTGACCCCCAGCCTCGGCCGCCGCAGCCTGCTCACCCTCCAGCGAGACCCCGATCCGCGGCATCACCTGGACGCGATCGAGCTCCACAACCCAAGCGCCGCGGGTCGTGTGCGCCGCCTCGAGCGCAATCGGCTGAACGAACGGTTCCTGCACCTGGCAGGGGTCGGCAATTCCGACGCCCACGTGCTCGAGCACGTCGGCACCGGCTGGACCTGGTTCGCGGGCGCGACCGCGGCGGACTACCGGCAGGCCATCGCCGCGCGGGCGACCGAGCCTGCCGGCGAGCACTGGAGCGGCTGGCACAACATCTCGGTCTACGGCCGGCAGCTCGTCGCCAAGGGCCGCCACCTGCGCCATACTTTCCGTCCCACAGGAGAGTGGCGATGACGCAGGTCCAGGTCGCCCAGGAGCGCCGTCTCGCCGATCCATCGGTCCAGCCAACCCCTGTTCGCGGTCCGCTGAAGGTCGGCATCGTCAGCCCATACGGCTACCCGCATCCGGGCGGGGTGAACGAGCACGTGCGGCACACGTACGAAGCCATGCGCCGCCTGGGCCATGACGTCTGGATCATCACCAGCAAGTACGGCAAGGAACGCGAGACGGAGGGCCACGTCATCCGCCTTGGCACGGGCTACGCCTTCCCGACCAACGGCAGCATGGGCCGCGTCACGCTCAGCTGGCGCTTCAAGGAGCGGGCGCGCGACCTGCTGGCCGAGCATCGCTTCGACGTCCTGCACTTCCACGAGCCGCTGGTGCCCTTCCTGTCGCCGACCATGCTCGACCAGTCGGACACCGTCAACATCGGCACCTTCCACGCCTTCGGCGGCTTCTCGCCGTCGTACTGGGTCGGCAAGCGCTTCGCCTCGCAGCTGGCCAACAAGCTCGACGGGCGCATCGCGGTGAGCGGGGCGGCGCGTCACTTCATCAGCCGCTACTTCCCCGGCGAATACCGGATCATTCCCAACGGGGTGGACCTGGACCTATACGCCGATGCGGAGCCCATGGAGGAGCTGCGCGACGGGACGGTCAACATCCTGTTCGTGGGCCGCTTCGAGGAGCGCAAGGGCCTGATCCATCTGCTGAAGGCCTACCACCGGCTGCGCAAGCGCCACGTCGATGCCCGGCTGCTGGTGATCGGGTCAGGGCCGAAGGCCCGCGAGTACCGCCGCTTCATCGGCCTGCGCCAGATCCGCGACGTGGAGCTGCTGGGCCGCGTCACCGACGAGGCCAAGGCGCGGTACTTCGCGAGCGCCGACATCTTCTGCGCGCCGGCCACCGGCCAGGAAAGCTTTGGCATTGTGCTGCTGGAGGCGATGGCCGCCGGCGTGCCGATCGTGGCCAGCGACATCCACGGCTACAAGCAGGTGGTGCAACGCGGCGTGCAGGGCCTGCTGGTGGAGCCCAAGAACTACCGCGCCCTGGCTGCCGCGCTGTACGCGCTCTCCAACGATGAGGAGCTGCGGCACCGCATGGGTGAGGCGGGTCGCGCTCGCGCGCCGGAGTATTCCTGGGACCGCGTCACCGAGCAGATCGTGGACTTCTACCAGGAGGTCCGCGATCGAGTGCTGGCAGAGCGCGCCACCGGGCGCTGAGGCTCAGCTCGCCAGCGGGCGGCGGTAGTTCATCCCCTTGCGGTGGACGCCGAAGCCGTTGGCCTCGTAGACCCCCAGCGCGCCGGTCGGGTTCTCGGCGTCCACGCCCAGGACCGCACTGGTCATCCCCCCGTCGCGCAGGGCGCGCAGCGACTCCGCCACGAGCGCGCGAGCGAGCCCACGCCTCCGCCAGCGGCGACGGACGCTGACCCCGGCCAGCTCACCGCGCCGCTCGCCCGACGCGTCGTTGAACGCGATCATGATCTTGTTCATGACGACGCCGGCCACCTCGTTGCCGTCCCACGCGACGCGCCACAGGTCCGGTTGAAAGCCGGGACCGCTGAAGAAGCGCTGGAATGTGTTCTCACCTAATTCCATGGCGCCCCAGTGATCGCGGAACGCCTCCACATCCGCCTCGAATATCTTTCGGTGATCCTCCGGCGCGACCGGTCGGATCTCCAGGCCGTCCGGCATGGGGAGCGGCTGGATGTCATCCAGGTTCGGGCGCAGCATCTCGAAGAACCAGCGCACGACCTCGAATCCCTCCGACTCGAGCAACCTGACGCGCCGTGGCTGCGCCTCGAAGGCCCAGCTTTCCAGCCGCCGCTCCCTTGAAGCGGCCCCCGGCGCCGTGGCCTGCTCGAGCTCGGCGCGGGCCCGCAGGTGGCGGATGTTGTGCTGCAGCACCGCTCGCCCGATGCCTCGACCCCTGACACCGGGGTCCACTTCGCCGCCGGCGGTGTAGTTCCGCCCACCATCGTTGTCGTCCTCCGCGCGGGCCTGGGCGTAAGCAACGATCGTGCCGTCGAGGTCGCCGACTAGGCAGTCGACCATCGGATCGAACCCGGACGGGTGTGCGAGCCAGTTGTCCCAATCCTCCGCCGATTCGCGCTCGTCGATGTCATCGGCGGCTGCCGCTCGATTGTGCATCTCGGAGAGCGCCGGCAGATCGTCTGGCAGGCGCAGCCGCCGGAAGCGGAGGCCCGGGATGTCCGGTGCCTCTGCCGCCAGCTGCTCCAGCTCGCGATCCGTCTCGATCACGCGGCGGTCTCCATCGGCTTGCGGTAGGCGCTCGAGCGGACCTCCGTTTCGAAGCCCGTGCCCGTGTACAGGCCCATGGCGCCGGTCGGGTTATCCGCGTCCACGCCCAGCCCGGCGCTGGTCATCCCGCGGTCGCGGAAGACCTCCAGCGATCGCAGCACGATCGCCTTGCCCAAGCCGCGTCGCCGCCATTCCCGGCGGACGAAGACGCTGCGCAGCCAGCCGCGCTGACGGCCGAAGGCGGCGTTCTCCGTGGCGTTGATCTCGTTGATCACGCCGCCGGCGATCTCGTCGCCGTCCCAGGCCACCACGAACAGGCTGGGATCGAACTTCGGGTCGCGCATCCACTGCTGGAATCGCTCCTCCGACCCGTCGAAACCACCCCAGTGGTCACGGAACGCCTCGATATCCGCCTCCCACAGCTGGCGCAGCTGCGCTTCGCTCACCGGCCGCACCTCGATGCCGTCTGGCATGACCGGCTGCTCGATCTCGTCCAGCGCGGGCCGCACCATCTCGAAGAAATAGCGCGCCGGCTGGAACCCGAACCGGGTCAACAGCTCGATCCGTTCCGTCTCCGAGTCAGCGGCCCAGGACCCCATGGCCAGGGGTCGGTCGGTCGGGTTGGCGGCCGCCAGCCCCGTGACATGAGCCTCCAGCGTGCGCTGGAGCCAGGTCCCGATCCCGCGTCGGCGCCAGGCCGGGTCGACCAGGCAGCCCATGCGGTACTCGCGCAGGCCATCGGTGGTGTCGACCCACTCCATGTCGGCGTTGGCCACCAGCGTGCCGTCAACCTCGACCATGAACGCGTCCCGCGCCGGGTCGAAGTGCTCGTTGCCGGCCGACAGCCAGTTCTCCTGCTCCTCCGGATCGGTGCGCCACGGCACGTCATCGGCTTCAAAGACGCGGTTGGCCAGCTCGCTGATGGCCTTCCCGTCACCGGGCCGATACGTGCGCAGGCTCAAACCCTCGATCTCTGGGCGAGCCAGCTCGATCACCCGTGCATCGGTCGTCATGAGTCCATCTCCATTGGCTTCCGGTACGCGGCCGCGCGGGTGTCCACCGCGAAGCCGGCCTTCTCATAGAGGCGCAGCGCGCCCGTTGGGTTCTCCGCGTCGACGCCCAGCCACGCGCTCGTCATGCCGCGCTCGCGCAGCAGCTCCAGGCTGCGCATGACGAGCGCGAAGCCCAGGCCGCGGCCACGCCATGGGCGCCGCACCGAGACGCTGTCCAGCAGACCGCGCAGGCGCCCGAGCTCGGCGTTCTCGCGCTCGTTGATGACATTGGTGACCGATCCGGCGATCTCGTCGCCGTCCCAGGCCACCACGAACAGCTCCGGCTGGTAGTCCGGATCGGCCATCCACTGCTCGAACGCCGCATCGGTGGCGTCAAAGCCACCCCAGTGATCCAGGAAGGCCTCGACATCGGCGTCGAACAGCTGCCGCATCTGGTCGCGACCGGCCACCGGCCGGAGCTCCAGTCCCTCCGGCAGGTCCGGCACCTCGATCTCGTCCAGCGTCGGCCGCACCATGTCGAAGAAGTAGCGCACCGGCTGGTAGGCCTGCCCCTTCAGCAGCGCCACCGCGCCCAGACGAGTGTCGGGCGCGAAGGCCGAATAGAACCGGGGCCGATCCGTCGCGTGCTCGGCTGCGAGGCGCCGCAGGCGGGCCTCGTTGTGCCGCAGGATGGCGGTGCCGATGCCGCGTCGCCGCCGCGCCGGATGGACGTGGCCGCGCGTCGAGTAGTCGCGCACGCCGTCGCTGGAGTCGACCCAGGTGGTCCAGCCGTAGGCGATCGGCTTGCCGTCGACCGTCACCACGGCCACGTCCCGCGCCGCATCGAACGTGCGCGACGGGTGACCAACCCAGTTCTGCAGCGCGTCGAAGCTGGTGCGCTCCTCCACGCGGTCCTCCGCATTCGCGGCATTGGCGATCTCGACGAAGACCTTGAGGTCCTCGTCGCCGGCGAACGGCCGCATGGCGACGCCGGCGGGGAGGCCCGCCGTGTCGCTCATCGGCTCATCGGTCATTGGTAGTGCCATGTGAGAGCTCCGTGAGATTGCATTCCCGTCCGTTGCGTTGCCCGTGTCTCGTTTCGTGCTCATCCGACGCGCTTCAGCTTTCCGGTGCGCTTCGCGTAGCGCTCCGCCCGACCGAAGGCCCACGTCCCAGCAGGGATGAAGACCACGGCCATGATCAGCAGCGGCCACACGTCGTGCAGCAGGCTGTCGATGCCCTTGCCGTTGATCAGGCCCTCGCGCACGCCGTCCAGCACGTAGGTGGCCGGCGAGAAGGCGCTGATCACCTGCATCCACTGGGGCAGGATCTCCACGCTGTAGTAGACCCCGCTCACCAGCAGCAGCACCGACTGGATGACGAAGACCATCTGCGCACCGCGCTCCACGTACACCAGCGGCAGGATCGACGCCGCGATCCCGATGCCGGCGAAGCTGATCGTGCCCAGCAGCGTGAACATCGCCGCGGTGGCGAAGTTCGCATGCGACAGGTCCAGCTCGAAGAAGAGCGACAGGATCACCAGCACGAAGATGGTGTGCACCAGGCCGAACATGACCGCGTACGCGGCCGCTCCCAGCAGCTGGGCATACCGCCGCACCGGGGCCATGAAGGTGTACTCCAGGGTCCCCTCCCAGCGCTCCCACTGGACCGCGTCAGCGATGAACTCGAAGACGATCGACAGGTAGCTCCAGAAGATGGCGCCGATGACCAGGGTGAGCAGCAGCGTCTCACTTCCCTCGGCCCGACCGATGAGGCTGACTGCCAGCGCACCGGCGACCGAGTAAATGAGCCAGGCCACTTCCCAGCCCCAATATCGCTTGGAGAGATTGAAGTTCCGCTCAACGAAGGCGTAGGACGCCCTCAGCTCGCGGGTCATGAGTGCCATTGCGGTTGCTCCTGTCGACGTGGGCTACGCCGGCCCGAGTCCCATTACAGGGACCGGACCGGCCGCATAGACGGGTCCGCCGCCAGCCGGGTGCCGACTCGCACCAGCTGACGACCGACCCAGCGCCGCACCTGGCGACGCTCCGGACGCGGCGCGCCCGATCCGTGGATGTCGCGGTGCAGCTGCGCCACGAGCTCCTCGTGATAGGCGACCACCTCCTTGGGGGTCGGATGAATCCACACGGTTTCTCACCTCCTTTCTCATCACTCGTCGTCGTTCTCTGTGTCGTCTTCCTCGATGTCGTCGTCGAGGGAGCGGCCGGTGAAGCGCATGAAGGCGCTCTCCAGCGTGGGCTCCATCCCATATCGCTCGGCGACCATTGCCTTGAGCGCGGCCGGCGCGTCCTCTTCGACGATCCTTCCGTCGTTGAGGATCGCGATCCGATCGCACAGCCGATCCGCCTCGTCCAGGTCGTGCGTGGTCAGCACGATCGTGGCGTTGTGCTCGTCGCGCATGTCCTCCACGAAGGTCTGAACGTCCAGCTTCGATCGCGGATCGAGCCCCGTCGTAGGCTCGTCCAGGAGCAGCAGCACCGGGCTGGTCAGCAGCGCCCGCGCGATGGCGACCTTCTGCTGCATGCCCCTGCTCATCTGCTCCAGCGGACGGCCCAGCCGCTTCTCGCTGATGCCCAGCCGCTCGAGGATCCGGACCGCATCGGCCTTCGCCTTGCCGGCATCCAGGCCGTACAGGCGCGCCGCGTAGACCAGGTTCTCGTACGGGCTGAGCTTCTTGAAGAACGCGGCGTCCACGCTGACCCGGTTGATCAGGCGCTTGACCGCCATCTCGTCGCGCTCGATGTCGTGGCCGAACACCTCGACCCGTCCGGTGTCCAGCGTGAGCAGCGTGCTCATCAGCCGGATCAGGGTCGACTTGCCGCTGCCATTGGCACCCAGCACGCCGTAGATCTCGCCGCGGCGGATGATCAACGACACGTCGTTGATCGCCATCACGGGCTTCTTGCGGCGGCCGACCACGAAGGACTTGGTCAGATGCTCGACCAGCACCGCCACCGGAGCCTCAGGCTTCGTCTCCGGAAGGGCAGCCGGCACCAGGCCGCGCCGCTCATCGGCGACGGCCGCATCGGTCTTCAGTTGTTCTGCGATGCCGGTCATGTCTGGTCCCTCGTGTGTGGCCATGTGTCCCCTGTCTCGAAGAAAGAACGAGCCGCGGTCCCGGCGGATCCGCGGCTCTTGGCTGATGCCGATGGGGCATCAAAAAACCGTGGACCCGATCTGGCCCACGGCTCGTGGCGTCTGATTGGCGGCCTTGCCGCCGTCTCGTCAGCTCGAGGCGGGCGCAGATCTCCCGTCGTCGGCGCCACTCGGTGGCGTAACCAGACGGAACGCGTGCGGAACGTTCTTCGGGAGGTTCATCGCCTTCGGTCGATCCTCGCTAGGTGGTGTATTGGCCGGACGGCGCGCCGAAACAGCGATCTGTTCACGGTGGCCGCCGCGGGAGTCTACGACCGCCCGGGCGCCGATGTCAAGGTTGGCCCGCGCGCGCCAGGCGGCGTACATTTCAGCCGAGCATGGGACCAGGCGGCGGACACGGCCGCCCCGATTGGAGGATCGCGTGATGACCGTCGCACGTCGCGGGCTGGCGCTGTTTGCGTCGGCCGCCCTGTCCATTTCGCTGGCCGGCCCGGCCACGGTCTCGCTCGCGAGTAGTGGACTGCCCGCTTGGGCGTGCTCTCCGCAAGAGATCGCGGCCGCCGCCACTGGCCCAGAAGCTCGCAGCGGGTCGACACGGGGCGTGGCCGTCGATAGCCGCGGTCTCGTCCGCGACAAGGACAGCGGCCTGGTCGTTCACGACCTTCCGGCGGCCGCCAAGGGCCGCGCGCCAAGCAATTTCTCTGTCACCGTCTCGGTGTACTGGCACGTCGTGACGGACGGTACCGCGGGCGCCGTCACGAATGCGCAGATCAGTAGCCAGATCAGCGCGATCAATCGCGGCTTCAGCGGCGGTGAAGGAGGGGCGGCCACCGGCTTCGCGTTCTCACTCGCCGGCGTCACTCGCACCAACAACGCCGTGTGGTACCGCTCGCAGTCAGCCGGCGCCGAGCACGACATGAAGCGCGCACTGAAGCAGGGCGGCGATAGCGCCCTCAATGTCTACTCGACCAGCGGGGGCGCCCTCCTGGGCTATGCATATCTGCCCGAGATCACCGACACCGCCCAGGCGTACCTCGACGGGATCGTGATCGACTGGCGGACGATGCCCGGTGTTTCAACCGAGTACGCAGGTGTCGCCGATGAGGGCGACACGCTCACCCATGAGACCGGCCACTGGCTGAATCTCGAGCACACCTTCTTCGGGCAGTGCAACAAGAACGGCGACTTCGTCAGCGACACGCCCCCGCAGAAGTCCGCGACCTCCGGCTGCCCACAGGGCAAGGACACCTGCCCGGCACCGGGTCTGGACCCGATTCACAACTATATGGACTACTCGGACGACTCGTGCATCACCCAGTTCACCCCGGGTCAGGTGCAGCGGATGCGCGACGCCTGGCTGTTCTGGCGCGCGACCTGACGCCCTCGGCGCGGAAGGGATGGACCGATGGGTGGCGAGAAGGTCGAAGAGTTCAGCATCAATGGCGACGAGCTGCTGGCCAAGGTCAGGCAGCTGGTCCGCGAGGGCAACGTACGTCGGCTGACGATCAAGAACGAGAGTGGCGACACGCTGATCGTGATCCCGCTGACGATAGGCGTGATCGGCGCGGCCCTGCTGCCGGTGTTCGCGGCGATCGGCGCCCTGGCGGCGCTGGCCACTCGCTGCACGATCGTGGTCGAGAGGGCCGCGCCGGAGGACCACGAGCCGGACGCCGACGGCGAGACGGAGGCGGGTTTCTAGGCCGGTTCCACGTTGCCGGTCGAGCCATCGACCGTGACGCGCATCCCGGTGGTGAGCCGCGCGGTGGCGTCCCCGCAGCCGACGACGGCGGGAATGCCGTATTCGCGCGCGATGATCGACGCGTGCGCTGCCGGGCTGCCGACGTCGGTGACCACAGCCGCCGCACGCGTGAAGAGCGGCGTCCAGGCCGGAGCCGTGAGCGGCGCCACCAGGATCTCGCCCGGCTGAAGCAATTCGAACTCATCGGGGCCGAGGATCACACGCACCGCGCCGGTGGCTCTTCCGGCTGACGCCGGGCTGCCCGAGACCAGCGCCCGCTCCGATGGGGTGGCGCCGAGCATTCGGGGGTACGAATCCCACATTCGCTTCAGCATGGGGTTGATGCGTCCAATGAGGAGCGGCGGCACCAGGCGCGCCTGCTCCTCGCGCGTCGCACGCCGCGCCGAGATGTCCGGTGCCTGGAACGCTTCGCCGTTGACCAGGGCAGCGAGGACCTCGTCGCGGGTCAGGAAGAAGACGTCGTCCGCGGTAGCCAGCTGGCCCCGGTTGGTCAGGGCCTGGCCGATACGCAGCACGGCGCGCCGCATCGCCGGCCACGGCAGGGTCAGTTCCGAGGTCTGCTCTTCGCGGATGGGGACGAGGTGCTGACTGTCGGCGAGGAGTTGGCAGAACTCGCGCAGCCGCTTCGGCGATCCGGCCAGCGCCGCCTCGGCAGCTGACTCGGCCGCTTCTCGCTTCCTGACAAGGCGTCCGTATGCGCCGTCCGCGCGTGCCACCCCCACTTCGCCCAACGGGGGATACCACCAATCCAGCGAGGTGACCGCATGCGCGGCAGGTCCGACCGGGGCCTCGATGCCGGCCAGCAAGGGCAGGTGGCTGCCACCGAGCCTTGGCCGGACATGACGCTGGTAGAAGCGGGCGAGGTTCATTTCCAGCTTGTACCCGGCGCCGGCGAGGGCCGTGATGGATGCGAAGTATTCGCCCGCTGCTTCTGCGAGCCGGTCGACCAGCGCCGGAAGCTGCTCCAGTGGCAGGTCCTCGACCTCGCTGGCGGCGTCGGCAACGACCGCCTGATACCTCGGCTGGATGTCGCTTCGCCACATGCGCTCCATCAGCGGATAGCCGTGGCGGACGGTTGCCGGGAGCACGCCCGCTGCCTTCCGCGGCTCGCGCACGAGGTGCCAGAGGATGCCGGGCAGGCTGCGGAGCATGGCCCCGCCCGAGAGGAAGTTGAGGCCGTAGAAATACCAGCCGTTGACGACGACGTGGTATGGACGCGGCACCCGTTGGCCGATCTCCGCCTTGTAGAAGGCGTGCATCCGATTCTCCATGGCAGTCAGCAGCCACGTCTCGAAGAGGGGCGTCACCGGCGCGCCGATCCACTCGCCCAGGCGCAGCTGCCGCGTGAAGGCGCCGGCAGCGCCGGGCTCCCAGGAGACCTGCCGCGGTAGGGCCGTCATGGGCCGGGACTGCAGGATCCAGAGCGTGCCGTCTCCGTCGATCGCCCACTCCACATCCTGCGGCTGGTTGCGCGCGGCCGCGATGCGGTTCGCTTCGACTGCCACCGCGAGGGCCTGCCGCTCGTCGATCGCCGACTCGGCGCGTCGTCGAACGGCGGCGCGACCGTCGGTGACGACCCATTCATCGCCAATCGACGCGCCGGACACCAGCCTGTCCCCGGTACCCCGCACGGCGGTGACGATCGTCCTGGTACGGTCGCCCGTAATGGGATCCGCGGTCAGCGCGACGCCGGCTGCGGAGGCCTGGACCATGCGCTGGACGATGACCGCCAAACCCGCGTTCACGCCGTTGCCCGCCTCGGCATACGTGGTCAGGTGAGGCCCGCGCCTGCTTACCAGAGTGCGGTCTGCCGCCGCGGCAAGGCCGTCAACGGGCACGTTCAGCACCGATTCGTACATGCCGGCGAACGAACGCTCGGTTCCGTCTTCGCTGACGCCGCTCGAGCGCACCGCGAACGTTCCGTCGCCCAGCAAGCGAACACCCTGCTCCAGGAGGGCGCGTCGCTCCTCAGGGGCAAGCGTCGCAGCGGTGGCGGTCAGCACGACCGCGTCCGGCACGCGGACGCCGGCGGCCACCAACTCTCCCAGGCTGGCGGCCTTGCCACCGACCTCCGGAGCATCGGCCATGCGCAGATCGCTCAGCGGTCGCAGCGCGGTGCTCATCGGTCCTTCCTCCGGCTGGCGGCCAACGCCGCGCGAGCGATCCAGTCCACGTCATCAGCCACCTGCTCGACCGAGGCGCCCAGCACCTCGCTCCAGGTGCGCAGGGCCGACGAGTTGAGCATCACGGCCAGCAACCGCACCATCCGCTCGCGATCGGCGTTTACCAGCGGTGGGTCGAACGAGTCGACCAGGCGTTCGATCATGCCCAGCCGACGCGGGATGCTGAGCGCTCGGACTTCGGCCGAGGCCGGACTGGCCATGGCTGCGCGAGTGAGCTCGTCGAACGAGCCGACCCGCGCAGCGTAGAGCCGCACGTTTTCCTTCAGCTCGTCGAGCGATGCCGGGAATGGCGGCTCGTCCACCCCGGCGCGCTTGAGCGCATACGGGTACACCGCCGCCAGGAGGTCCTGCTTGCTGCCGAAGTGACGGTAGACCGTCGGCACCGAGACCCCCGCTTCCCGGGCCACGGCCGGGATAGAGATGGTGGCTATGCCGCGGGCCATGACGCGCGCCGTCGCTTCCAGGATCCGGGCGCGCGTCTCCTCCGCCTGCTGCGCGCGGAGCTCGCTGCGGTATTCGCGGGCCGGAGGATTGGAGATACGAGTCATATTGTGAATATATGGATCATGTCAAGAGGGGTGGGGCTGGCGGGGCAATGCGACAATGGCGTGCAGGCCTTGGGGGGCTGCGACCCGCGGAGGACCTCGAGCATGCATGTCAACCGCGGCCTCCTGTTCTGGGGGCTGGCTCTCGTCACTGCCGGCGTCGTCGCGCTGGGCGCGACCCAGGGCTGGTTCGAGATCCCGGCCATGGCCGAGATGTGGAACCTGTGGCCGGTGATCCTGATCGTGATCGGGCTGGCCATCGTGCTGTCGCGGACCCCATTCGCCGTGATTGGGGTGGTCGTGGCGGCGCTGGTGGTGGGCTTCGCTGGGGGCGCCGCCATCGCGGCGGGGGCCGGCGGTTTCCTTGGGACCTGCGGCCAGGGGCAGGGCGCACAAGAGACCTCGAACGGCGACTTCTCCTCCACGACGGCCAGCGTCGACCTGACCTTGAACTGCGGCGATCTGACACTGGGCCTGGCCGATGGTTCGGGCTGGGAGGCGATGACGACGGCGGAAGGCGACCAGCACGTCAGTCTTGAGGCAGATTCCGGCTCGCTCACCATGCGCTCGAACAACGGTGGCTTCCCGTTCAGGGACGATCGCCAGGACTGGACGGTGACCCTGGGCCGCGACGTCGATTACGACCTGTCGCTGACCCTGAACGCCACCGACAGCCACGTTTCCCTGGACGGCGGTCAGTTCTCCCGCGTCAGGGCCGATCCCAACGCGGGGTCCCTGGACATCAACCTCAGCGGCTCCGAGGTGCGGGAGCTCGACCTGCACGTGAACGCCGGCTCGCTCTTGGTGCTGACCGATGCGGACACGCAGTTGGCCGGCAGCATCGGCGTGAACGCCGGCAGCGTCGACCTCTGCACCGCCCCCGAGGCGGGCCTGCGCATCACGGTGGACGCCAACGTGACCTTCGCCCACAACCTGGACGACTCCGGGCTCCAGAAGTCCGGTGAGGGCACCTATACCAGCGACGGCTTCGAGTCGGCCGCGCACACGATCGACCTGGCGCTCGAGGGCAACGCCGCCAGCTTCACCCTGAACCCCGAGGAGGGCTGTGCATGAACCGGCGCCTCTACCGATCCCGCCGCGACTCGATCCTGGGCGGCGTCGCCGCTGGCGTGGCCGACTACTTCGACATGGACCCGTCGATCGTGCGCGTGGTGTGGGCGGTGCTGGCGCTGGTCACCGGCGGCATATTCCTGGTGCTCTACATCGTGATGTGGATCGTGGTGCCGGAGGGTCCGAGCGCCGCGACCGTGGCGCGCGCCGCCGAGCCGGGCGGCGAGCTGGCGGTCACCGAAGCCATGGGCACGGCCGCACCGCCTTCCGATTGGGAGGCACACGAGCAGCGGCTGCGCCGTGGAGGCTCAGGCGGTGCCGTGATCTTCGGCGTGATCCTGATCGGGCTGGGGGTCTGGTTCCTGATCGACCAGTACGTGCCCGCCATCGACACCGACCTGCTGTGGCCGGTAGCGCTCGTGGTCCTGGGCATCGTCCTGCTCGTCCTCGCCCTGCGACGGCCCTCCTCCCAGTAGCTCTCGACCGTACAGGGCGAACGCCGCGGCGCTGACCGCCACCAGCACGCCGGCGATCAGCTTCACCGAGTCGGCCGCGATCAGCTGGCCGCGCTCCCCCTGCGGCGGAGGCGGGAACTGGAAGGCGTAGTTCCAGGGCGGGAAGGAGCGCGCCAGGTTGATGTACCAGTCGGGCATGGCGATGGCCGAGCCGAGCGGGAAGACCAGGACGCCCACGATCGCCGCCAGCACCAGGAACGCGATCGCCAGCGGCCGATACGTCCAGGAGCGCAGCATCTCGTCGACGACGTAGCTCACCGCCACCATGGCGAAGATGACCGCCGTCAGATAGTGGTAGTGGAACGTGGCGCGTTCGATCCGGGTCCAGGGCAGGAACTGGAAGGCGAAGGCCACCACCAGCAGCACCATCGCCAGTGAGCGGCGCTTCCAGGCCATCAGCCCGCACCAGACGAGCGCCGGCACACCGGCCCAGAACAGGATCGGATTGCCGCCGTTGTAGATCACGCCGACGCGTCGCTCGTCGAAGTCGTGCCCGTAGAACCAGACCGGCTTCAGGTCGAGGGGCCAGCTCCACCACGGCGACGACGAGGGATGCCCGGCCTGCAGGCCGAAGTGGTAGCCGAACATCTGGGCGTGCATCTCATCCAATGACCAGCCATAGCCCGGACCGGCCGATGGTCCGGCGATGTTATGGCCGAGCTGCAGGTACGGCACGTAAGCCAGGAAATAGACGAGCAGCGGGATCACGGCCAGGCAGGCTGCGATCCAGGGCCATTGGAACCCACCCAGCTCGCCGGGCAGCTGCCAGCGACGGTCGCTGTCCGGGTCGGACAGGGAGCGAACGGCACGGATGACCAGCAGCACCGCGGATCCGGCCAGCAGCAGATAGGCGGGCCACCCGACCTGCGCGGCGCGCGCCAGCACGCTGAAGACGAGCTCCACCGCGTTGCCGGGCTCACGGGCGCCCTCGACCTGGTTGAAGGCGAGCGTGAAGGCCAGGCCAACGGCTGCCAGCGCGGCCATCGTCGCCGACAGGCCCAGCAGATCTCGCATCTCCAGTTGGATCGGCCGCACCCAGACCACCACCAGCGCCAGCGCCAGCGTGGCCAGCGCCACCACCAGGAACGGCCATGGGGCGCCGAAGCCCATCACCACCGCGATCGCCGCGATCAGCGCTACCAGCAGGAAGCGGCCGAGCGCCGAGCGCGCGAAGACCAGGATCCAGATGCCCAGCATGGCGTAGATGCCGACCCACTTGGTGGCCGCCGCCAGGCCGATCAGGACGCCGGCCAGCGGCAGCGCCCACCAGGCGCTGCGCGGCCAGCGGCCCGACCAGACCTGCCAGAAGACGAGGTAGGCAGCGGCGATGAAGACGGCCACGTAGATGTCGTTCATGCCGATGCGGCTCATCACGTAGCTCATGCCGTCGACCGCCACGAAGATGCCCGCCAGCACGGCGATCCGACGGCGGCTGAACATGGTCGCCGCCAGCAGGTAGATCAGCGCGACCAGGACGGAGCCGAAGCCGATGCCCGCCAGACGCCAGGCGAAGGCGTTGCTCCCGGCGTCGATCTGCACCAGGCTGCCGCTGCCGTCCTCAGCGGTGACTGACACCAGCAGGCGCGCATGGTCCTCGTCCTGGTCGTGATCCGAGACGTCGAAGGCCATGGCCAGCGGCTGCCCGCTGAGCAATGTCGTGTCGAAGGCCGCGAACCCGGCGCTCTGGCTGCCGCCATTCCCGATGGGCTGGACGGTCCACACCGCCGGCTGCTGGCTGGATTCGTCGAAGCCCGCGATGTAGATGATGTTGGCCACCGACTGCCAGCCGATCAGCGACGGCGTGCCGGGCAGCGGCGCGGTGTCGATCTCCTGGATGCGCTCGTCGAAGACGGTGATGCCGCCGCGGACCGCCGGGTGCTCGTTGTCGGCGGGCAGCGGCCCGACCGGGACCCAGACCTGGGCGTCGTCGCCGCGTCCGCGCACCTCGATCGGCCCGACCACCGACGACGGCAGCGACTCGACCCGCGGGTTGCCGTTGATGTCCTCATCCGGGAGCAGCGTGGCTGCGTCCATCACCACCAGCACGTTGCGCTCGAGGTCGGTCGCCACCACGAACGGTCCGCTGGGCGCGTCGCCCGTGGTGCCCGGCACGTATCCGACCCCGCCGGCCACCAGCTCGCTGCGGGCCAGCTCCACGCCGGTGGCCTTCTCGGCCGCCACGATCCCGTCGGGGCCGCGGAACAGCAGGGCGGGCTGGTCCGGCGGCACATCAATCTCGTTCACGCCCGCCAGGCCGGTCTCGATGACCAACCCCGCGGCCGGCGGCCCGCGCTCGCCGCGCACCGACAGGAAGGCGGCCAGGTCGTAGGTGGTCACCGTCCCCGAGTCGCTCATCCCCACCAGCAGCCGCGCCTGGTCGGGGTCGTAGGCCAGGCTGGCGACCGGGCCGCCCGCCTGCCATTCGGCCAGCACCTCGCCGCTCATCACGCTGCGGGCGGTGATGGTCCCGCCGTCGCCGGCGCCAAAGACGATCGAGTCGACCACGCCCTCCGCCTGGCGCTG
>DATBRW010000014.1:0-1523 GCA_036560125.1 Candidatus Limnocylindria bacterium | reverse complement strand
CCGATGGCGATCGCCTCGTCGACGTGGGCCCCGGCCCGATGCGACGCGCGGAAGATGTCAACCACCTCGATCGGGCTGTCAGGTGGACGGCCCGCCGCGGCGGTGGCGAGGTCGGGCACCGTGGGGATGCCGTGGATGGTGGTCTCGCGCGGATAGATGGGGATCATCTCGTAGCCGTAGCCCATCAGCGTGCGCGAGACGCCGTAGCTGGGACGCATCGGATCGGGCGAGCAGCCGACCACGGCCCACACGTGGGTGGTCTCCAGGATGCGGCGCGCCACTTCCGGGTCGCTCCACCGCGCGGCGTCGGTCATCGCGAGCGTGCCAGTTCCTGGAGCGCTGCCTTGATGCGCGCGTCCAGGGCGTCATCGGTGCCGGCCACCGCGCCCGCCGCGCGCCGCGCCTCGTGGTTGGTGTAGCCCAGCGACTCGAGCGCTGCGACCACGTCCGACTCGCTGGAGGCCCCCGGCCCGACCGCGATGCTGGCGGCGTGGATCTTCTCCTTGAGCTCCAGCACGATGCGCTGGGCCGTTCGCCGACCGACGCCGGTGACCGAGGTCAGCAGGTCCAGGTCGTCGCTGACGATCGCCAGCTGCAGCCGTGTCACCGGGTGCGCGCCCACGATGGCCAGCGCCAGGCGCGGGCCGACGCCGGTCACCGTCATCAGCAGCTCGAAGAAGGCCAGCTCCTCCGACGAGGCGAAGCCGAACAGCGACTGCTGGTCCTCACGCACCAGGTGGTGAATGAAGAAGTGCGCCTCGCGCTCCGGTCGCAACCGCGCCAGCAGCTTGGGCGCCACCACCACCCGGTAGCCGACGCCGCCGATCTCGACCACCACGTAGTCCGGTCCGAGGTGCGTGACCGCCCCGCGCAGCGTGCCGATCATCGGGCGCCCGCCAGCCGCTGCCCGGCGATCCCGGCGTAGGCGCAGCCGATCGCCACCGCCAGCGCATCGGTCGCGTCATCCGGCACGCCGGTCAGCGAGACGCCCAGCAGGCGCGCCACCATGTCGGCCACCTGCACCTTGTCGGCGGCGCCGTTGCCGCAGACGGCCTGCTTCACCTCGTTGGGGGTCGGCTCGTCGACCGTCAGCCCGGCCTGCGCCGCGGCCAGCAGGGCCACGCCACGCGCCTGGCCAACGGCCATGGCGGTCTGTACGTTGCGCTGGAAGAAGAGGCGCTCGACGCCGACCCGGTCCGGGGCGTGCTCGGCCAGCAGGGATGCCAGGGCGGTATGCAGCTGTCGCAGGCGGGCGCTGTCGGATTCTTCTGGAAGCGTGCGAATGACGCCGGCGTCCACCAGCCGCAGGCGGCCGTCCTCCAGGGACACCACGCCGAAGCCGCAGGTGGCGGTGCCCGGATCGATGCCCAGTGCGATCACGCTGCGTATCGTAGCGACGCGGTCAGGCGACGGTGGCTTCGAGCGCCTCCATCAGCGCATCCGGGATGTCGAAGTTGGCGTACACGTTCTGCACGTCGTCGAGGTCCTCGAGCCGCTCGACGAAGGTGAGGACTCCTCGCGCG
>DATBRW010000013.1:0-32742 GCA_036560125.1 Candidatus Limnocylindria bacterium | reverse complement strand
ATCCCGTTCGTCCCGCAGCAGACGCTGTATGTGAACTTCACGACCCAGGTGCTGCAGTCCATCGGGCTGGGGCTCGGCGAGCCAACGGCAGGCCTGATGGAGCGGCCACCGCGCAAAGCCGATGAGCAGATCATGCCGCTGCCGCTCGGCATCCGGCTGGCCATCTACGGGGCGATTCAGGCCGTCGCGACCCTGGCGGTGATCCAGGTGTTCAGCATCAACACCGGCGACGATGCGCTTTCACGGACGATGGGCCTGGCGACGTTCTCTTTTGCCAACCTCTTCTACGGGCTTTCCTGCAACGACCTGACCCAGTCGGTCTTCAGTCGCTCGCTTCTGTCGAATACAACCCTGCTCCGGTTGAGCGGCATCTCGCTGCTGGCAATCATCCTGGCCAACCAGCTCGACCTGCTGAACCGGCTGCTGAACACCGTCCCGCTCAACGTCGACCAGTGGGTCATCTGCGCGGCCGCCGGCTCGGTCATCCTGTGGGTGATGGAGGTCGTCAAGTTCTTCCAGCGGCGCCGGCAGGGTCCGGCGACCGAGGAGGTGCCGGCGGCCGAGGCGCCCGCGCCGGCCGCGGTCTAGGCCGGATCGGCGAAGTCGACAATCAGCGGGGCGTGGTCGGAGGGGATGCCCGGGTAGGTCGATGGCTTCCGGGCGTCCCGATCGCGTTCCGCGGCAATGGCCCGAGCGGCCAACGGCGGCGTGGCATACACGTGGTCGATGCGCATGCCGAAGTTCTTGTGGAAGTGGCCGGCGCGGTAGTCCCACCAGGTGAAGAAGCCCGTCTCCGGGTGGAACTGTCGCACCACGTCGACCATGCCCCAGGTCCGCAGCTTCTCGACCGCCGCGCGCTCGCGCGGCGAGACGTGGGTGGCGCCGTGCGCCGCCTGCGCGTCCCACACGTCGTCGTCGGTGGGCGCGACGTTGTAGTCGCCGCAGATCGCGAGCTCGGTGGCGGGATCGGTGTCGTCCAGCCAGCTTGACAGGCGCGCCAGCCAGTCGAGCTTCTCGAGATAGAACTCCGAGTCGACCATCCTGCCGTTCGGCACGTAGATGCTGGCGACGCGGACGCCGCCGCAGGTGGCGGCCAGGAAGCGTCCGCCGTCATCGGTCCAGCCGTCCGCATTCGGGATCCCGGCGGTCACCTCGTCGATCCCGACCCGAGACGCGATGGCGACGCCGTTCCAGCGGCCCGGCCCGTGATGGACCAGCTCGTAGCCGAGTGCCCGGAAGTCGAGGGCCGGCGCCTGCTCGTCGGTGAGCTTGGTCTCCTGCATGCACAGGATATCCGGCTGCTGCCGCTCGGTCCAGGCCAGCACCCGGTCCAGGCGGGCCTTCAGCGAGTTGACGTTCCAGGTCGCAAGGCGCATCGACCCGAGTCTAGCCCGATGCCACCCCTATGCTCCTGACTGCACCCGAGCTCAAATTGGAGGAACACGGTGGTTCGAGAGTTTCGCGACTTCCTGCTGCGCGGCAACGTCATCGACCTCGCGGTCGCGGTCGTGATCGGAGCCGCGTTCGGGGCGGTCGTCACCTCCTTCGTGGGCGACGTGCTCACGCCGTTGCTCGGCCTCCTGGGCGTGCCCGACTTCTCGAAATTGTCGTTCCAGGCCGGCGATGCGTCTGTGAACTACGGGCTCTTCCTGAACGCGCTGATCACCTTCGTGCTGATCGCGCTCGCCATCTTCCTGTTCGTCGTGAAGCCGATGAACGCACTGGCCGCCCGGCGCGCCGGCGCCGCCGAAGGTGAGCCGACCACCAAGACGTGCCGGTACTGCGCGTCCGACATCGCGGTGGCGGCCACTCGCTGCCCGATGTGCACCAGCCAGCTGTCCGAGCCGGCCTAGCGCAGGCCCTCCAGCACCGCCTCGAAGTCCGGCGGCGGGTCGGCGCGGATTGCCAGCGGCTCCCCGTCGGACACGGGCAACCGCAGCTCGGCTGCGTGCAGCATCAGGCGCGGCGCCCCGCCAACCGGTCGGGCGATGCCATAGCGCGTGTCGCCCAGCACGGGGTGCCCGATGGCGTAGCTGTGCACCCGGATCTGGTGGCGCCGTCCCGTGAGCGGCTCGACCTCCAGCACGTCAGCGTCCCGGAGCCGCTCGAGACGGCGATAGCGCGTCAGCGACTCGGCACCCTTCGGGTCCACGCCAACCCGACCCGAACCGAAGGTTCGCAGCGGCTCGGCGATCTCGCCGGTCACGCGCCCGACGTGGCCGTCCACGACCGCCAGGTAGCGCTTGCCGACCTCGCGCCCCTCGAACGCCTGCGACAGGCGCCGATGCGACGCCGCCGTCTTGGCAAAGACGATCGCACCGCTCGTTCCCCGGTCCAGCCGATGGACGATGAACGTGCGTGCGCCGACATGCCGCGTCACCCAGGCGTGGAGCGAGGCGTCGTCATCGATCCCACCCCCAGCGGCGGTGGCCATCCCCGCCGGCTTGTCAACCACCACCAGCTCCTCGTCCTCGTGCAGGACCCTCGGCTCATTCAGCCTCATGCCATCAACCAGGAAGTCTGCTCCCCGAGATGGAAAGGGCCGTCCCCCTGCCGTCCCGAAGGCTGTTGCGAAGCCAGCCGAGGGTCGGTAGGGACGGCCCATCCCGTGGCCTGAGGGATCAGACCTCTTTGTACTCGCCTTCGATTGTCTCGCCTTCCTCGGCGCCCTCGCCCGACTCGGGGGCCGCGCCATCGGGCGAGCCGTCGCCATCGGCCCCGTTGGAGCCGTTGCCTCCGGACTCGCTGGCTTCGTAGGCCCGCGTGCCGATCCGCTGCAGCACCTCGGCGAGCTGCTGCTTGGTCGAGTCGATCGCGCCGGCATCGGTCCCGCTCAGGGCTTCCTTGACTGCGTCGATGCGCGTCTGGACTTCTGCCTTTTCCTCGTCGGAGATCTTGTCGGCAAGATCCTTGACCAGCCGCTCCGCCTGGAAGACGAGCGCGTCCGCCTCGTTGCGCGACTCCACCTCGGAGCGCCGCTTGCGATCCTCCTCGGCGTGCTCGGCGGCGTCGCGGACCATCTGGTCCACGTCGTCCTTGGCGAGCATCGAGGAGGCCGTGATGGCGACCTTCTGCTCCTTGTTGGTGGCCTTGTCCTTGGCTGTCACGTTCAGGATGCCGTTGGCATCGATGTCGAAGGTGACCTCGATCTGCGGCACCCCGCGCGGGGCGGGTGGAATGCCATCCAGCCGGAAGGTGGCGAGCTTCTTGTTGTCGCCGGCCATCTCCCGCTCGCCCTGCAGGACCACGATGTCCACGCTCGGCTGATTGTCCGAGGCAGTCGAGAAGATCTGCGTATGGCTGGTGGGGATGGTGGTGTTGCGGTTGATCATCTTGGTCGCCACGCCGCCCAGGGTCTCGATCCCCAGCGACAGCGGGGTGACATCCAGCAGCAGGACGTCCTTGACCTCGCCGCCCAGCACGCCGGCCTGGATGGCCGCGCCGACCGCCACCACCTCGTCGGGGTTGACGCCCTTGTGCGGCTCCTTGCCGTTGAACTGGCCCGTGACCGCCTCGATGACCGACGGCATGCGGGTCATGCCGCCGACCAGGATCACCTCGTCGATCTCCTCGGGCTTCAGGCCCGCATCGGCCAGGGCCTGCTTGACCGGCCCGGAGGTCCGAGTGATCAGGTCGGCCACCAGGTCCTCGAGCTTGGCCCGCGACAGCGTGATGACCAGGTGCTTGGGGCCCGATGCATCGGCGCTGATGAAGGGCAGGTTGACTTCCGTCTGCGTCGTCGAGGAGAGCTCGATCTTCGCCTTCTCGGCGGCCTCCTTCAGGCGCTGCAGGGCGATCCGGTCCTTGGACAGGTCGATGCCCTGGTCCTTCTTGAATTCCTCGCTCAGCCAGTCGATGACGCGCTGGTCGAAGTCGTCGCCGCCCAGGTGCGTGTCGCCGTTGGTCGAGCGCACCTCGAAGACACCCTCCGACAGCTCCAGGATCGAGATGTCGAAGGTGCCGCCGCCCAGGTCGTAGACGGCGATCTTCTCTTCCTTCTGCTTGTCCAGGCCGTAGGCCAGCGCCGAAGCGGTGGGCTCGTTGACGATGCGCTTGACGTCCAGGCCGGCGATGCGGCCCGCGTCCTTGGTGGCCTGGCGCTGGGTGTCGTCGAAGTAGGCCGGCACGGTGATGACGGCTTCGGTCACCTTCTCGCCCAGGTAGGCCTCGGCATCACCCTTCAGCTTCTGCAGGATCATGGCGCTGATCTCGGGCGGGCTGAAGGTCTTGCCGTTGGCCAGCGTGACGATCACGCCGTCCGACTTCGGATCCTTCTCGACCTTGTACGGGACCAGGTCCTTGCTGCGCTGCACCTCCGGGTCGTCCCAGCGGCGGCCCATGAAGCGCTTGATGCTGAAGATGGTGTTCTCCGGGTTGGTGATCGCCTGGCGCTTGGCCACCTGGCCCACCAGCCGCTCCCCGGACTTGGCGAAGGCGACGACTGACGGTGTGATCCGTCCGCCTTCTGCGTTGGTGATGACCTGGGGCTCACCGCCCTCCATGGCGGCGACCACGGAGTTCGTCGTGCCCAGGTCGATACCGATGATCTTGGCCATTTGAGGTCAGTGCTCCTTCGGGTTGTTTGCGACCTTGACGAGCGCCGGGCGCAGGACCCGGTCGTGCAGCCGGTATCCGCGCTGCAGCTCGTCGATGACGTGGTTATCGGGATAGTCGGCCGTCTCCTCGTGGACGACGGCCTCGTGGACAATGGGATCGAACGGCTGGCCGACGGCCGCGATGGGTGTCACCCCTTCTGCCTCGAGGACGTTGCGCAGCTTGCGCTCGACCAGGCGGACGCCCTCGACCCACGCGTCGTCGGTGTCCGGCGGGACGTTGTCAAGCGCGCGATCGAAATCGTCCAGCACGGCCAGCAGCTTGCCGATCAGCAGCGCATTGGCGAAGATCGCGACCGTGTCGCGCTCCTCATCGGTCCGGCGCTTGTAGTTCGAATAATCGGCGGCGGCCCGTTGCCAGGCGCGCATGTGCTCGTCGGACTGGCTCTGCGTCTGCTCGAGCTGCGCCTGCAGCTCCTCCAGCTTCTGGATCAGCTCGGCTCGCGTGGGTCCCTTGGCGCGCGGACCGCGCTCCTCGACCGCCTCGCGGGCGTCGCCGTTGGTCTGATGCTCAGTCATGGCTCTCGCTGTAATGCTCGGTTGTTGTCAGCTCGTTCATGAGGGTGGCCAGGTAGCGCACCGTCGGGATGGCCCGCGGATACGGCATGCGGGTTGGGCCCAGCACGCCAAGCAGACCAAGCGCCCGATCGGCCGCCCCGTACGGCGCAAAGATGAGGCTGACCTCATGCATGGTCTCGATCTGGTTCTCATGGCCGATGATCACGTGCACCCCCTCGCCACGGGTGAGCACCGGCACCAGCTGCTCCAGGAAGTCCGAGCGCCGCAGCACCTCCAGCACGCCTCGCAGCTTGGCGCCCTGGGCGAACTCGGGCTGCTCCAGCACATTGGTGATGCCATCGGTGAAGACTTCCTCGATGCTCACTCCATCCGACTCTTCCAGCATTTGCGATACCACCTCGGCCACATGGCCGGCCAGCGGTGAGAGTCGCGCGATCTTGCGGCGCACCTGCGGCGCCGACAGGCTCGGCAATTCGACGTTCAGAGTCGCAGCCACCTGGTCAAGGTCGGCCTGCCCGATGGGTGCCGCTTCCGCGAGCTTCTCCAGCAGCCCGCGGTCCAGGCGCCGCTGCACCACCTTGCCGTCGGCCAGCACCAGCACGCATAGCCGCGCCTGGTCGGCGAGCTCCACCAGCTGGATGTGCCCGTAGCGGGCACGTCGCGCGCGGGCCGGCGTGACCACGGCGGCCGACCGGGTGCTGGTTGCCAGGATCGACGCCGCGAGGCGCATGACCTCGTCGCTGGTGAGCTGCACCTGGCTGAACTGGTGCCGGATCATCAGCTCATCGGTGCGGTCCAGCGCGGTCTCGCGCATCAGCGACTCGACGTACAGGCGATAGCCCAGGTCGGACGGCACGCGGCCGGCGCTGGTGTGCGGGTGCGACAGCAGGCCCAGCGACTCCAGCTCGGCCATGGCGCTGCGCACCGTGGCGGGCGAGACCTGCAGGGCGTAGCGCTCGACCAGCGCCTTGGAGCCCACCGGCACGGCGGTCAGGACGTAGTCCTCCACCACCGCGCGCAGCACGCTGCGCTGTCGCTCGGTGAGGTCGATGCGGCGCGAAGAACGTGGTTCTGTTGTCGTGGAGTGGTCTTCGGCCATCCGTTACCTCGTGATCTCCGCTGTTAGCACTCTATGGCCGAGAGTGCCAACGCGTGTTCGCATGGTACCAATCCGGCTGGACCGATGTCAACGAATGAGCCTCCGCTCTAGCATGGCACGGTGCGGTTCCTGGGCTACCTGTGCAACGCCGGGCTGCGGCTGTTCATGCTCGTCATCCTTGGCGAGGCGCTGCGCAAGCCGGAGGATCCGCGCTACCGGGGCAAGGCAATCGGCACGCGCGGCCTGGCGATGATCCCCTTGAGCCTGGTGGTGCCGATCAAGCATGCGGTCCTGCGTGGTGGGTCACGACCCTACCCGGTCTGGACCGACAACCTGTGGCTGTCGATCTTCGCGCTCGACCTGCTGGGCAACCACTTCGACCTGTACGACCGTTATCGCTACTTCGACGCGCTGCCACATGCGCATGGCACCGGCGCCGCCACGATCGTGGCGGCCGAGCTGGGAGATCTTCCGGTGCTGAGCGCGGTCGGCGCGGCCCAGATCGGGCACATCGCGCTGGAGGCGCAGGAGTATTACAGCGACGTGCTGTTCGGGCTGCGCAACGTGCGGGGCACCTGGGACACGGTCAACGATCTGCTGGCCGGCGCCGCCGGGTCACTGATCTATGCCGCGCTGCTCCGCCGGTGGCGCGGCAACTGAGCTCAGCGATCCTCCAAGTGCGCCAGGACCGCCTCGCCGCGGGGTGACAGCCGGTACCCGATGGGCAGGCTCTCGGTCAGACCCAGCTCCTTCAGCTTGCGCACGTCGATCTTGAACGGCAGCCGCGGACGCCCGAACTCGGTGGCCAGGTCCGCCGCCCGACGCTCGGGGTTGGCCGCGATGGCCCGCAGCACGGCCAGCGTCCACGAGCCGTGGGAACTGGCGCGATCGAGCCGCGACAGCCGGCGCTCGATCTCGGCCAGGTCGTTCACGTCAGGGACCTGGTCGCGCAGCGCGACCCGTGGGTCCGGCCCGACCACGCGCAGCTGGATGCGGTAGATCTGCCCTGCGCTGCGCCGGTCGAGGAAGCCGAGCAGCTCCTGGCGGGACGCGAAGCCCGCCCGGCGGGCGGCCGCAGCGGTGACCGCGCTGCGCGGCAGCCGGTCCACTGCGTCGAAGCCGATCACGCCGACGGCTGTCCGCTGCCGCCCGCCGGCCTTGACCCGCGGCTTCTCCCAGCGGCGGAAGGCGAGATCGATGCGGCCGTCAACGATTCCGGCCAAGGTGCTGTCGCGGATCTCCACCGCGTGCAGTGTGTCAGGCGGAAGGCGCCTGCGCCGGAGCCGGCAGCAGGCCGATCAGCACCTCCGAGGCGAGCAGCCTGCCCCGCGACGTCAGTCTGAGCCGGTCTCCGTCGACCACCAGCAGCTCGCTGTCGACGGACTCCTGGAGGGCCGGCGCGAACCGCGCCAACGGATCGGTACCGAACTCGCGACCGAAGGCGGCGCGGCTCATGCCGTCAACCCTCCGCAGTCCCAGCGCCATCGCCTCGAAGGCCGCGGTGGGCTCATCCACCCGCTCGCTGCCGGCCACGGGTCGCTCACCCGCTTCGGCCGCCGCCAGGTAGTTGTCCAGATCGCGAACGTTCCATGATCGCGTCCGGCCGTCGAACGAGTGCGCACCGGCGCCAAGGCCCGTGTACGGCCGGCGATCCCAGTAGGCCGCGTTGTGGCCTGACTCGCGGCCGGGCAACGCCCACGACGAGAGCTCGTAGTGGCGGTAGCCGGCCGCCTCCAGCACCTCCTCGGCGAGCGCGTATTGCGCAGCGGCCAGGCCGTCGTCCTGTTGCGCAGCCACGCGCCGACGCCAGCGCAGCGCGCCGGATCGCGGGGGCGCGGCCCATTCGTCCGGGGCCAGCGCAAGCTGCAGCGCGTAGAGGGAGAGGTGCTCAGGCTGCATGGCCATCGCCTGCCGCAGCACGCTGCGCCAGTTGCGCGGCGTCTGGCCGGGAATGCCGTAGATCAGGTCCAGGCTGAGGTTGTCGAAGCCGGCTGCCCGAGCCCCGCGGAAGGCGGTGCGCACCTCCGCCGCGCTATGGCCGCGCGCCAGCGCGCGCAGGTCGGCATCGCGGAGCGACTGCGCACCCATCGAGATCCGGGTCACGCCTGCCGCGCGCAGGCCGATCCAGTCCGGCGCCTCGCGCCCGCTCGGGTTGGCCTCGAGGGTGATCTCCTGGGGATTGCCCACCCATCGGTCCATGGCCGCCTGGATCAGGCCCGCAACCCCGTCGACCGGGAGCAATGACGGGGTGCCGCCACCGATATAGATGGTCGTCAGGCGTCCGGGCGATGGACGCAGGGCCAACTCCGCGTGCAGCGCCGCGACATAGCGCGGGATCGCGGCGGCCCGACCGCCGACGGTCACGAAATCGCAGTACGCGCACACCAGCCGGCAGAACGGCACATGAACGTAGAGGTGGTGACTCCCCGTGGACTCACTTGTCACGCTCGACATGCCCTCATGATCGCAGGCGTTCGGGCGGGGCGGACTAGGGCAGCTCCATCGGCCTCAGATGGGTCGCTGCCGCAGGCGTCCGCCGGCGAACGCGAACAGGGCGGCAATCACCACGAAGTGGCCGACCATGGCCGGCAGCACCGACCCGGTGAGCACCGTGGCCCAGCCGCAGGCGTAGCCCAGGATCACCGAAGCGATGAGGAAGTACCACTGCCGGTCGCGCCACAGGCGCCGCTGGGCGAGGCCGTAGAGCAGCGCCTGGATGATCACCGCGATGCCGGCCTCGATGCCGGCGAAGATGAGCATGCCCAGCACGATCGAGCGGAACTGCAGCTCGTCGGCCACCGCGCTGGCGCCCGCCCCCAGCAGCCGGCTGGGCAGCAGTGAGGTTGGCAGGGGCGTGATGCCGCCGTACCAGCGGAAGGCGAAGGCCACCGCGTTCAGGATGCCAACCGCCGCGAAGCCGAGCACCAGTGGCAGCATGGTCCCGGGCTCTGGCCGAGTCAGGAAGAGGTGGCCACGGCCGTTGGGCAGGATGATGGCGATCCCGATCGCGAACAGGATGACCAGGCCGTAGTAGCTCAGTGGCCCCAGCCACGGGTAGCGATAGCGGAAGTAGTCGGAGCGCATGATCCGGTCCGAGTCGAACCGGAGCAGCACCAGGAAGATGGTGAGGCCGAGCGCGATCGAGAGCCGCAGGGACTCCTCGAAGTTCAAGGGGTCAGGCCTCGTTCATGCGGAGCACCGCCAGGAACGCCTCCTGCGGGATCTCCACGGAGCCGATCCGCTTCATGCGCTGCTTGCCCTCCTTCTGCTTCTCGAGGAGCTTGCGCTTGCGAGTGATGTCCCCGCCGTAGCACTTGGCCAGCACGTTCTTGCGCATGGCCCGGATCGTCTCGCGGCTGATGATATGCGAGCCGATGGCGGCCTGGACCGGCACTTCGAACATCTGGCGTGGGATCAGTTCCTTCAGCTTTTCGACCAGCGCCTTGCCCTGCCGATACGCGTCGGACCGATGGACGATCAGCGAGAGCGCGTCCACCGGCTCGGCGTTGACCAGCACGTCCAGCTTGACCAGGTCGCCCTCGCGGTAGCCGGTGTACTGATAGTCGAGGCTGGCATACCCGCTGGTGCGACTCTTGAGCAGGTCGTAGAAGTCGATGATCAGCTCGGCCAGCGGCAGCTCGAAGTGCATGTTGACGCGCTTCGGGTCCAGGTACTCCATGGTCCCGAACTGGCCGCGCCGGGTGGTGACCAGCTCCATGACCGGCCCGATGTAATCGGTTGGCGTGATGACCTGGGCCGCCACCCAGGGCTCGCTGATTGCCTCGATCTCGCCGGGGTCGGGCATCTTGGCCGGGTTGTCGACCACGACCTCGTCTGACCGATGATTGAGGCGCACTCGGTACTCCACGCTCGGGGCCGACGCCAGCAGGTCCAGGTCGAACTCGCGCTCGAGGCGCTCCTGGACGATCTCCATGTGCAGCAGGCCCAGGAAGCCGCAGCGGAAGCCGAAGCCCAGGGCGACGCTCGACTCGGGCTCGTAGACGAAGCTGGCGTCATTGAGGTGGAGCTTGTCCAGCGCTTCGCGCAGGAGCGGGTAGTCGTCGCCGCGCATCGGGTAGAGGCCCGCAAAGACGAGCGGCAGCGCCTGCCGGTAGCCCGGCAAGGGTTCGGGTGCGGGCTTGTCCGCATCGGTCAGGGTGTCGCCGACTCGTGCCTCTGCGATGCTCTTCAGGCCTGAGGCGACGTAGCCGACCTCCCCGCCCGTCAGGCTGCGGGTCGGGACCGGCTGCGGGCGGAAGTAGCCGAGCTCCAGGATCTCGCTCTCGACGCCGGTGGCCATGAAACGGATGCGCTCGTGGTCGTGCAGGGTGCCGTTGGCCACCCGCACGTAGGCGACCACGCCTTTGTACTGGTCGTAGTGGCTGTCGAAGACCAGCGCCTGCAGCGGCGCCGATGCGTCCCCGCGCGGCGGTGGGATGCGGTGCACGATGGCCTCCAGGACCTGGTCCACCCCGGTGCCGTCCTTGGCCGACGCCAGGATGACCTCCTCGCGCGGGATGGCGAGGGTGTCCTCCAGCTCGGCGATCACCATCTCCGGGTCGGCGCTGGGCAGGTCGATCTTGTTGATGACCGGGATGACCACCAGGTTCTGGGCGAAGGCCAGGTGCACGTTGGCCAGCGTCTGGGCCTCGATCCCCTGGCTGGCGTCGACCACCAGGATCGCTCCCTCGCAGGCCTGGAGCGATCGGCTCACCTCGTAGCTGAAGTCGACGTGACCCGGCGTGTCGATCAGGTTGAGTGCATAGGTCTGGCCGTCGGCGGCGTCGTACTGCAGGCGTACCGCACGGGCCTTGATGGTGATCCCCTTCTCGCGCTCGAGGTCCATCGAGTCCAGCACCTGGCTGGTCATCAGGCGCTTGTCGATGGTGTGGGTCATCTCCAGCAGCCGATCGGCGAGCGTCGACTTGCCGTGGTCGATGTGCGCCACGATGCTGAAATTGCGAATGCGTTCCTGCGGGATCACGGGGAGGAACGTTAGCGCGAGCCGCGTACTCTGCGCCGGTGAGCGGCACACACGCCATTGCCCCGTGGCGTCAGCCCGAATGGCTGGCGAAGGCCACTGCCTGGGCTGATGCACGCCTGGCCGAGCTGTCGATCGGGCGGACTGGAGCGCCAGAGCAGCGTGAGCGCGCGTGGTCGACCGTGCTCACCATCCCGACCGATGCGGGGATCGTCTTCCTCAAGCAGACGGCCGATGCCATGGCGAACGACGCGACCCTCACGGCGCTGCTGGCGCCGCGCGCACCGGATCTCGTGCTGAATCCCCTGGCCGTCGATGCCGCTGCCAGACGGATGCTCGTTCCCGACGGCGGTCGGCTCCTGCGCGACGTCCTGACCGAGCACGCCGATGTCCAGCACTGGCATCACGTGCTGCCGCGCTATGCCGAGCTGCAGCGGTCGATGAGGACCCTCGCCGAACCTATCCTGGCGGCCGGCGCAATCGATCGCCGCCCACGTGCGATTCCCGGCCTGTTCGTTGCTCTGCTCGATGACCCGATCGTCCAGGGCCGCACCGAGCTGCCCGGCCTGACCCAAGATGAGCGGCGCACGCTCTCCGCGCTGCTGCCGGCCATCGAAGCTGCCGCACACGAGGTCGAGGCCGTGGCCATCGGTCCCTCGATCCAGCACGACGACCTGCACGACGGCAACGTCCTGGTCTCGCGGGCCGACGAGCATTTGGTCATCGACTGGGGCGACGCGCAGCTGGCCCATCCGTTCGGCTCGCTGCTCGTCACGCTGCGGAGCGTCGCGGATCGATTCAAGGTCGCCGACGATGACCCGCTCGTCGATCGTCTGCGGGACACGTACCTCGAGGTCTGGTCGGATGCCGCTCCGCGCTCGCAGCTGCGGCGCGTGGCAGGCCTCGCCGGATGGATGGGCATGGTGGGGCGTGCGCTCACTTGGCATGCCAGCATGGCCACGGCAAACGACGAGGAACGGATCCAGTGCGCCGAGGGAGCGGTCGCCTGGTTGCGGGAGATGGCCGACTCAGTCCCAGTGACCTAGTTCTCGATTACATAGAGCGGGCCGCTGATGCCCGGACCGGTGACACAGCCGACTTCGATCACGTCGCCGGCGACGAATCGGACGTGACGGGAAGCATCCAGGATCTCGAGTTGCGGTACGAAGCGCGCCGTGTAGCCCGGCGGCCACACCAGCTCGCGTCGGAGGACCAGCCGGTTGACCCGTGTTTCCTTCTCACCCCACGCGAGACGCGGGTCATCGGGGTCTCCGCGCAGAACACCCTCGTAGCCGACCCCGCGGCACCATCCATCGTCGCTTGCCACCGTCGGTAGAGGGTACGTCTGCCCACAGGCCGTGAGCAGAACCGCCAGGGCAATCCCGATCAGGAACGGGACCGATTGGCGCCGAGAGATCGGTCCAGCTCTGGAAGCCCTAGCTGCGCTTCGGGCCGACCTCGGTGACGCCATTGACGGTCCGGTAATGGCTCGACCAGATGTTCTGATGAATGATGTTGCCGTTGGCGTCCCGTACCCATCGGGTCACCACCGCGTCGAAGCCGTTGTGCATGTACTCGACGCGCTTGACGGTGCCGGGTGGCAGGCTGGGGTTCACGACCGTCGTCTCGATGGCCGTGCCGGGGTTGCTGGTCGACGGCGCGGACAGCGTCACGGTGCGGCCGTCCGGGATGCCCCAGATGTCGAACCGGACGAAGCCGTTGCCGGTATACGAGCGGATCACGACCGGGGTCGCCATGTCGTTGCGGAAGGTCATGTCCGTCTCATAGCTATCGGTCTTGAAGACGGTCGCGTCCAGGCCCATTGGGTAGCGGTCGATGTAGTAGGAGTGGTTCACGCGCTGTCCGATCTCGAGGCCGGCGCGCATCGCCGCATTGAACAGTGTGGTTGAGGTCGAGCAGATGCCACCTGCCAGGGCGCCGTTGGCGACCGATCGGCCGCCGATGATCGCGCCGCCGTATCCGTATCCGCGCTCCAGGGTGACTGGGCCGATGCCCTGCCAGAACTCGAACCACTCGCCAGACGCCACGACCCGGCCATTCAGGTCCTGGGCGGGGATGTTGATGTTGGCGCCCCAGAAGTTGCCATCACCAGGCACGTAGTAGGTCGTCCAGGTCGAGAGCAGTTCCATCTGTGGCGCTGCCGCCCGCGCCTCGGCGTTGGTGAGCGCCGGCTGCACGACCCCCAAGGCCAGCGCGGCACCGGGCTTGGACGAGCCTGCAGCTCGCTGCTCCAGGGCGGCCACGACGCTTGCGACGGTGGCCTTCGCCTTGAGCTTGCGACCTGCCTCGCCGGGGAAGAATCCGACCGCGCCGCCGCCACCCCAGGCGAAGGAGGCATTGCGCGGCGTCACAGCCACCCGGTCCGCCACCGGCCGAAGCAGCTTGGCCAGCGCCTCCTGGTCGATCGATGCGCCCCATCCGCCATCGGCCAGCGCCCCGAATGTGATGAGCGAGGCGAGCTTCGGGGCCGAGATCTTCAGCCGATGCCCGGCACCCGTCAGGTTCAGCTGCTGGGCGCTCATCCAGTTGGCTGAGATGGCCGCCGCCAGGGCGTCGCGTGTGCCGACTGCCGGATCCTGGTGCGCCACCGGAACGTCCAGCGCGACATCCCCGCGGGCGGCGTCCAGCGCCGCGGTGAGTGACTGGCTGAGGGCCGCAGCGTCCACGGTGACGCCCTCGACCGCGGGAGCGGCCACGAAACCATCCTTCTTGCGGAAGCTCACGGACCCATCGGTCGCTGGGTGGTCGTAGGCGGTGACGACATCCGAGACGATCTGATTCACGGCGGCCGGATCCAGGATCACGCCGGCGCCGGTGACGGCCGTCGGGTGGGCAAGCGTCCGGAGCCGGGTCACGCCATCAACGAGCGGGTTGCCGCTCCGTGCCACGGCGAACGCCGCGTCGACGGTGGCCTCGAGGTCGTACGAGCGATTGAGATCGGCGAAGGGGAACGTGCGCGCGACGTCGTCGACCTGCAGGGTCAAGGTGCCCGCGTCGAGTGACGGCAGGCCTGCCTCCAGGGTCTCGGTCGCAGCCGCGCGATCCATGCCGCCGATGGGGATGCCGGCCACGCTGACGCCCGGCATGACGCGGTCGGCATGGCTGATCGCCATGGCGGCCGATGCGCCGGCAATGACCAGCAGCCCGAGCAGTATCGTCGCCAGGAAGCCGAACAGGAAGCTTCGCCGCGTTGGCCCGGGACGGAGCAGCACGCGTGGGCGGGCGAGAGCGGTGAGCGTCGTCATCGGTCGGTTTTGGTCATCTCGTGCGCAGGATGACAGGCCGACCCTGCGGCGGAACTGCGGTGCGGTAGGTCGACAGGCCTGTTCCCTCCCAGGACGCCGTGACACCCGGCGGCGTTGCACGCGCCACCCTGACGAGTGGCTGCGTTGGGTGGATTCTGGCGGTTGTTCGCACGCCTGTCGAGCGACGATGGTCATGGCCGCTCCGTCGGCCATTCGGCGGACCGCCGCGTTTGGCTGGGGGGTGCTCCGGTGCTATACTCCGCCGCCGAGCCGCCGCGCTTTTGCCGGCGCTCATTTCATGCTTCCCCACTCGAGGTTCGTTCGTGGCAAGAAAGGCTCGCACCTGGAAGGGCGCGCGTACTCCACAGGCCCTGAAGCGCGTTCGCCAGGAGCACCGTCGCCGCGCCGTCAATCGACGTGCACGCAGCGAGGCCAAGACGCTGGTCCAGAGCGCCAACGCGATCGCGCTCGGCCGTGCTGAGGGCGACGGCACGCAGGCCATCACGGCTGCCATCAGCGCCCTTGATCGCGCCGCCGAGAAGGGCATCATCCACCGCAACAACGCCGCTCGCCGCAAGAGCCGGCTGATGGCCAAGGCCAACGCCGCGCACCTGCTCGATGGCACTCAGGCGGAATCCGGACCCAAGAAGCGATCCGCCGCCACGAAGACGGCTCAGCGCAAGAAGGTGGCCGCCGCCAAGGCGTCGAAGGCCGCCAGCGCTCGGGCCGCCGATCGGCCGCGCACCGCTGCCGGCAAGGCCAAGGTCGCCGTCACGCGCGCGTCGCGCGAGTCCGCCGCCGCCCGCCGGCGCAAGCAGACCGAAACCGAGGGCGAAGCTCCGACCGAGTCCTAGCCGGCGGCCGGCTCGTTGCTGTGGCGCGCCGGAGACCAGAAGACGAGGACCTCAAGGTCCTCGGTGATGTCCATGAATCGGTGGTCGTCGCGGGCTGCCACGAAGGCGACCGAACCGCGGCCGACATCGGTCCGTGACCCTTCCACAACCAACGCCGCACGGCCGTTGAGGACGTAGTAGACCTCGTCCTCGGTGTGCGGCGTCTGGTCGTCGACCGATCCGGCCGGCCAGCGCGCGATCGTCAGGCTCAGCGAGCCAGACGGCGCTCGAAAGAACTCGGCGAAGTCGTGCCCCTCGCGCGAAAGCGCGGCCAGCTGCTCGCCGACGTCCAGGACGTCAGGCATCCGAGGACCGATGCTGCGCGAAGGCCCGCCGCCCGGCGTACTCGGCGGCATCGGCCAGCTCTTCCTCGATCCGCAGCAGGCGGTTGTACTTCGCGATTCGCTCGCCACGACTCATGCTGCCGGTCTTGATCTGCCCGGTGTTCAGCGCGACCACCAGATCGGCGATGGTGGTGTCTTCCGTCTCGCCCGAGCGATGGCTGATCACCGCCGTCCAGCCCGCGTGCTGGGCCATCTCGACCGCCTCGATCGTCTCGGTCAAGGTGCCGATCTGGTTGAGCTTGACCAGGATGCTGTTGGCGGCACGCTCCTCGATGGCGCGCGCCAGGCGCACGGTGTTTGTGACCAGCAGGTCGTCGCCGACCAGCTGCACGCGGCCACCCGCCTTCTCGGTCAGCGACCGCCAGGCCTCCCAGTCATCCTCGGCCAGGCCGTCCTCCAGGCTGACGATCGGGTAGCGATCGAACCAGTCGAGCCAGAAGCCGATGAGCTCCTCCGGGGTCAGGGTCCTCCCCTCTCGCGCCAACGCGTAGGCGCCGTCGGCATAGAGCTCGGTGGTGGCCGGATCAAGCGCGATGGCGATCTGGGCGCCCGGCGCGAAGCCCGCTCGCTCGATGGCCTCCAGCACCACCGCGATCGCCGCCTCGTTGCTCTCCAGGCTGGGTGCGTAGCCGCCCTCGTCGCCAACGGTCGTCGCGAAGCCGCGCTCATGGAGCAATGCGCCGAGCGTGTGGAAGGTCTCCGCCGCCCAGCGCAGGCCCTCGCGGAAGGTCGGCGCGCCGAGCGGCGCGATCATGAACTCCTGGAAGTCGGTCGAGTCGATGGCGTGCTTGCCGCCGTTCAGGATGTTCACCAGCGGCACGGGCAGCACGCGCGCGCCGGCGCCACCCAGGTACCGATACAGCGGCAGCACCAGCCCATCGGCGGCGGCATGGGCCACGGCCAGCGACACGCCCAGCAACGCGTTGGCCCCGAGCCGTCCCTTGTTCGGCGTGCCGTCCAGGTCGATCAGCAGCCGATCCACGCTGACCTGGTCCACGGCATCGGCGCCCAGCAGCTCCGGCCGGATGACATCGTTGACGTGGCGAACGGCATTGAGCACACCCTTGCCGCCGTAGCGTTGTCGGTCGCCATCCCGCAGCTCCACCGCCTCATGGGCGCCGGTCGAGGCGCCGGACGGCACGATCGCCGTACCCGTTGCGCCGCCGTCCAGGAAGATCTCGACCTCGACCGTCGGGTTGCCGCGCGAGTCCAGGACCTCCCGCGCGACGACGTCCTCGATCAGGGTCGTCATCGGCTCTTCTTGGGCGCCGCCCTGCTCGGCGCTGCCGTGGCCAGAGGCTTGGCTGCAGCCCGGGGCTGCGGCTTGGTCGTGGCCAGGGCCCGTGGTGGCGGCTTGGTTTTCGACGGCGGATCCGCATCGAGCAGCGCCACCACGCCAGGCAGCTCCTTGCCTTCAACGAACTCCAGCGACGCCCCGCCACCCGTGCTGACGTGGCTCATCTGGTCCGCCAGGCCCAGCTGCTCAACGGCCGCCACCGAGTCGCCACCACCAACGATGGTTACCACCCTCTTGGCGCTGCGTTCCGCCAGGAAGCGGGCCATGGCGTTGGTCGCCTCGGCGAACGGGGCGATCTCGAAGATGCCCAGCGGTCCATTCCAGAAGATCGTCTTGGCGCGCGAGAGGTGCTCGGTGTAGGCCGCCAGCGTCTGCGGACCGATGTCAACGACGTACCAGTCCTTGGGCACCTCCCCGATGGCCACCACCTGTCGCTGCGAGCGAGGGTGGATCTGGGCGGCGACCACCACGTCGGTCGGGAGCATGAAGCGCACGCGCTTGCGCCGGGCCTCGGCCACGATGCGAGATGCGTTCTCCAGCTGATCGGGCTCGACCAGGCTCTTGCCGAGCGCCACGCCGCGCGCCGCCAGGAAGGTGTTGGCCATCCCGCCCCCGACCAGGACCGCCTGGCAGCGGCCCAGCAGGGACTCGAGCACCTCCAGCTTGCCCGAGACCTTGGCACCGCCGATGACGGTGTGGAATGGCTTGGGCGGCTTGGCCAGCAGGCGCGACAGCGAGCTGACCTCGCGCTCCATCAGCAGGCCCGCCACGGCCGGCAGATAGTGCGTGATCCCCTCCGTCGAAGCGTGCGCCCGATGCGCCGATCCGAAGGCATCGTTGACGTAGAGGTCGGCCATGTCGGCCAAAGACTTGGCGAAGTCCGGGTCGTTGGCTTCCTCCTCCGCATGGAAGCGCAGGTTCTCGAGCAGCAGCAGGTCCCCCGGCCGCAGCTTCTCTACGGCGGTGACCACGCCAGGCCCCAGCGCGTCGCCCGTCATGCGCATCGGCCGGCCCAGCAGCTGCGAAAGGCGGTCTGCCACCGGCTTCAGCCGCAGCGCGTCGTTGACCTTGCCCTTCGGCCGGCCGAGGTGGCTGGCCAGCACCACGCTGGCCCCGTGCTCCAAGAGGTACACGATGGTCGGCAGACTGGCCCGGATGCGGGTGTCATCGGTGATGCGCCCGTCGTCGAGTGGCACGTTGAGGTCGGCGCGCAGGAAGACACGCTTGCCCTGGACATCGACGTCCCGGACCGTCTTCTTGTTCAGGGAGGGCGACTGGCTCAAAGCCGATCGGCCACGTACTTCGAAAGGTCCGCGACGCGGCAGCTGTAGCCCCACTCGTTGTCGTACCAGGCCACGACCTTGAGCAGGTTCTCGCCGGAGACCATGGTCGAGTCGGCGTCCACGATGCTGGAGCGCTCGTCGCCCTTGAAGTCCATGCTGACGAGCTTCTCCTCCGTATAGCCGAGCAGCCCCTTCATGGATCCGTCCGCCGCCTCTTTGAGGGCGGCGTTCACGCTGTCCCTGGTCACCGGCTTGGTGGTCACCGCCACAAGGTCGACGACACTGACGGTTGGAGTGGGTACCCGCAGCGAGAATCCGTCAAACCGGCCCTTCAGCTCCGGGATGACGAGGGCCAGCGCTCGCGCCGCGCCCGTGCTGGTCGGGATGATGTTCTGTCCGGCGCTTCGCGCCCGGCGCAGGTCCTTGTGCACCACGTCCAGTACGTTCTGGTCGTTGGTGTACGAGTGGACGGTCGTCATTAGTCCGTGCTCGATGCCGAAGCAGTCCCAGACCACCTTGGCCGGCAGTGCCAGGCCATTGGTGGTGCAGGAGGCGTTGCTGATGATGTGGTGCTGCTCCGGGTCGTAGGTACCCTCGTTGACGCCCAGCACGACCGTCACGTCCTCGTTCTTGGCGGGCGCGCTGATGATCACCTTCTTGGCGCCAGCGTCCAGGTGCCAGTGCGCCTTCTCCCCGTCGGTGAAGATGCCGGTCGACTCGATCACGATTTCGACGCCCAGCTGCCGCCAGGGCAGCTTGACCGGCTCCCGCTCGCTGAACGCCTTGATGACGTGGCCGTTGATCGTGATCTGGCCGTCGCCGGCGGTCACCTCGCCGTGGAAGCGGCCATAGGTCGAGTCGTACTTGAACAGATGGGCGTTGGTGGCGGTCGGCGCCAGGTCGTTGATGGCCACCACCTCGAGGTCGTCGGGGTGCCGCTCGATGATGGCCTTCAGCGTCTGGCGTCCGATGCGGCCGAAGCCGTTGATGCCGATTCGGGTCACGGATTGCTCCTCATGCGTTCGCCACGGGAGTGCGCCCACGCCGGTAGGCGGGGTCGTGGAGTCGTTCATTCACGATCGGCAGCAGGCCGATCAGCGAGACGTCGTCGCCGTGCTCGGCGGGGACGACCCGCACGCGGCGTGCCGGGGCCGCGAACGCGCGGCGTTCGATCTCGCGCCGTGCCACGTCGAACAGCTCCGGTCGATGGGCGGCAATGCTGCCGCCGATGACGATCACTTCGGGATTCAGCACGTTGACCAGGCTGGCGCACAGCGCGCCAATTGCTACCCAGGCGCGGTCCAGCACGGCCTGGCAGGCGGCGTCACCTTCGTCGGCGGCCTGGGCAACGTGCTCCGCGCCGAGCTCCGCGGCACCAGAGGCGGCGAAGACGGCTTCCAGCTTCGGGGAGCGTCCCGTCTCCAGCAGCGCACGACCCTCGCGCGCGATGGCGGTGCCGGAGCCGATCGCCTCGGCGTGTCCCGGCGAGCCGTCGCCGCAGAGTGGCCCGTCCAGCTCGACCGTGACGTGGCCGACCTCGCCGGCGGTGCCGTCCGGCCCGATCAGCGGCCGGCTGTCGACCACGATGCCGCCGCCGATCCCGGTCGAGACGGTGATGTAGATGACGTTGTGGGCCTCGCGTGCGGCGCCGTGACGCCACTCGGCCATGACCGCCACGTTCGTGTCTCGCTCCAGGTAGGCGGGCAGGTCCAGGGCGGCCTCAACCCGTTCGACCAGCGGCACATCCCGCCAGCCGGCCAGGTTCGGCGGCGCGATCACCACGCCACGCCACGGGTCCAACGGTCCGGGCGAAGAGATACCAATGCCAGCGGGATCCGGAAGTCCGGCGGCCCGCGCATCGGCCAAGGCATCCGCGGCGAGCGCGCAGAGGCGATCCACGACGGCGTCGACGCCCTCCTGATCGTTCGTGTCCGTTGCTCGGCGGGAGACGAGGTGAAGGTCGGGGCCTACGTAGGCGGCGCGAATCCGGGTGCCGCCTAGGTCGATCGCCAGGATCGGCTGGCCGGCTGCCTCATCCACCAGGGGGCCATTGTATCGCGGCCCGGACGCCAAGCCGCCCGGCGGCTCCCTCGGAGGCTGGTCCGACGAAGCACGGCCGGGCGACCGGAACGCGCTGTCAAATGCGACGCGCGAAAGTCTGCAGAAGCGCGCTCAGGCGCCGATACGGAACATCTTGGTCCCGCACACCGGGCACTTGCCCTCAGTGGCAGGCTTGCCATTCTTCATCGTGATCTTCTGCTCGTTCTGCATGTCGCGCTTAGCCTTGCACTTGACGCAGTAGGCATTGGTCGCCATCGGTCGGTTGCCTCCTTCTTCCGGCTGATTGCGCCGGTTTGCGGTTACTGCTCCCCGCCTCGCCCGCCGGTCACCTTGACCGCCGTCGGGGATCTCCGTCCTGTTCCTGGTCCTTTGACCAGAGCAGGTGGATACCGGTGAGCCCGGCATCGATGCAACGTGCCTCCGCGGCCTCCTTAGCCGCACCCTCCAGGAACGTTCCCTCGATCCGCTGTGCATACGCCGCACAGACCGTTCCCGCGCGGAGCCCCGCGAGGCTCGTCAGCACGAACAGGGCCGACGATTCCATCTCGAGGTTCGCGACGCCTTGGCGTCGCAGCTCCTCCGCGAGCTGAGGATAGCGAACTGGGAGCGTGCGCATCTGCCTTCCCTGCGGAGCGTAAAACCCGCTCGCGGTGGCGGTCAGCCCCAGATGGTGCCGATAGCCCCGTTCAAGGCAGGCTTCTTCGAGGGCCGCCACCACCTCGCGATGGGCGATGGCGGGGTACCCCGGATGCACGTAGAAGTCCGTCGTGTTCTCCAGCCGCACGGCGCCGATCGACACGATCAGGTCCCCCAGCTCGATCTCGGGCTGGAGCGCGCCGGATGAGCCGATGCGGATGAACGACGGCTGGTCGGTGATCTCCATCACCTCGGCCAGCACGATCTCCACGTTGTCGGTCCCCATCCCGGTGGACATGGCCGTCAGGCGCATGCCCCGATAGGTGCCGGTGGCGGTGGTGATCTCCCGATTGCTGCGCTCGAGCTCCACTGCGTCGAAATGGGCGGCCACCTTGGCCACCCGGCCCGGATCGCCGACGAGGACGAAGTACTCCGCCACCTCGCCACGCTCGAGCGCGATGTGGTACTGGCGGCTGCCAGTCATCGGTCGATCTGCCTGGGAGACGTCCGTCACGTGGCGGCGGGTCCTCTGTGCAAGCGTGGATTGAGCGTGGCGCGTGCTCAGCGCTCAGGTCGGCGGGAGTATACGCCCGGCACGCTCGTGTGCATCCTCCACCACGGTCAGCGGCACGAGGCGCGGACTGGCGCCGATGCCGCCGGCGGGCCCTGGCAGCTCGCTCCCTTCACGATGGCGGTTCCATCCCAGGCGCTCGCGGAGGTGGGCCACCAGGCGTCCCGCCAGGCCGGGCGGTCCGACCGCCACGCCGCCACCGCCGAGCAGCAGGGCCGCCAGGACGAGCAGCGCCGCCGACGCCGGAGCCGGGCTCGCGTCGTTGCCCGCCCCCTCGCGCTGGATCTGTGCCGGCCCGGACGCCTGCGGGATCGCCGAGGGGATGGCCGCCGTAGGCGCCGGCGCCTCCAGACGCGGCACGCCCTGCTGCTTTGCCGGCTTCGCGGACGACGCCGCCGTGCCTGGTTGCCCGATGCCGGCTCCCCCACCCGATCCGGCGCTCGGTCCGGTGGGCTCCCCTGCGCCACCGCTGGCCGTGCTACCGCCGCCCGACGTGCTCCCGGGAGCCGCCGCCACGACCCGCATATCCGAGGATCCGCGCGGCCAGAGCCGATATCCGCGGTCCGGCAGCTTGCCGGTCGTCTCCTGGCCGAGCACGCCAGCCACCTCCATGACCGATCCAAGCAAGATCGCGTCGGTCTGGATGCCGGCCTGCGGGCTGACGAAGATCCTGAGCGGCCCCGATCCGTCATCGATGTCGAAATAGACGTTCTGCGCGCTGGTGCGGCGCGGCGTGAGCGTCACTTCCCCGCGGGCCACGACCAGCATCGCTTCCTGCGCCTCGCCCATGGCGCCGGTGGAGCGGCGCATCGGGTCGGGTTGTGCCTGGCGGCCCAGCTTGCGAGCCGGCATGGTGACGCGGATGGTCTCCATGCCCGACCGCGTCGATCGGGTACCGGCCACCTCGACCAGCTCGCCGAGCTTGAGGCTGCCGGCATCGTCGCCCAGCCGCAGCAGGATGGCGCCCGACGAGTCCTGGATGGCGGCTTCGCCTGGCTCCGCCAGTCCGGCGGGTAGCGTCACCACGCCACGCACCGTCAGGCGGGTATTGACGCCCATTGCGCGCGCCGCCGCGATGCTGAGGACGGCGGGATTGGCTGAGGGCACGGGTGTCGCCGAGGGGTTGGGCGATGGTGATGGGCTCGGACTGGCCGGCGGCGTGACCGCCAGGATGTCCGCTCCGTCGCGAGGCTGGACCCTGTAACCGGCCGTGCCCGATCCACTCGAGTCCCGCTGCCCGACCACGCCGCGCAGGTGCAGTCGCGCGTCGCGCGTCCACCCGGTGACGTCGACGCCGGTGGCCGCACCGACCATGACGCGAATCGGTCCGCTGCCGTCGTCCAGGTCGACGGCGATGCCGCTGGTCAGCGCCGTCTGACCGCTGACGATGACGCCATCGACCTCCGCGAGCTCGCCCTCGTGCGCTTCATTGACGCTGCCGGTGGCCACCGCGGCGGCGGTCGGTTCCGACCCTGGACCGACGATCGTCACCTCCGTGGTGTCGGCGCGGATGGTGCGCTGGCTGAAGCGCTGGTCTAGCTCGCCCTGGACCCGCAGCGTCATGCCGCGGGGGAAGGTGCCGTCGCTGAGCAGGATGGCGATGCCACCCGTCGCATCGGCCAGGTAGCCGCCGCCGTCGCTGAAGCCGCTGTCGGTCAGGCTCAGGCCTTCCACCAGGACCGTGGCGCCGTCCGGCATGGCACGGGCAGCCGCGATAGTCATCGGCGCGGGTGAAGGCGTGGGCGACGCAGCGGGCGTGACCGGCTGGCCCGTTGGGGTGGCGGAGAACGTCGGGGTCGCCACCGGCGTCGCGGCAGGAGTTGGAGTACCGGGCACAGTCGGCGTGCCGGTGGGATCGGCGGTGGCGGAAGCGGTGAGCGTCGGCACCGGCGTCTCCGCCGCCGTGGAACTGGCCGTTGGCTGCGGCGTCGGCACGGTGATCGGCGGGGAGGCCGAGTTCTGTGGATCCGGAGCAGCCCGCTCGACGAAATCGGCGCTGTTCTCATTGGTATCCTGGCCAGAGCCACCGCTCGCGCCGGGGAGCCGTTCGATCGAGTGGCCCGCCGCCGGCGCCACCGTCGCGGTGCCTTCCATCCAGGGAGTGCCCGCGGTGCCCCAGCCCACTGCATCGATGGCCGTGGTCGCGCCCAGGATCCGAATCGCCACGCTGCCACCGGGGGCCGCGAGACCGTTCGTATAGGTCACGTCGGCGATGCTTGCGAAGGCGCCCGCGCCGTTCGCGATCAGCAGGTGAGCGCCGGATGACAGCGACGCGGCGCCCGCCGCCCACGATGCCTTGCGGGTGATGGTGCCGCCGGTGGCCGTGACGTAGACCACTTCCAGGCCTTCCAGCGGCAGCGCCGATGCCGATGGGTTGTACAGCTCGATGAGCTCGTCCGAGGCGCTGGCCCCACCCGTCATCACTTCGCTCACCAGCAGGTGGCCGATCGATTCGGGTGCCAGAGCTTCGTCGCCTCCGGCCAGGGCCACCGGCCCCGCGGCAGCGTCGTTCACGGCGACGGTCGTCGACAGCACGGCCAGCAGGAGCGTGATGCTGGCCAGCACGGCCAGCACAGGGCGGGAACGGGACACCTGGACACCTCCGACGGAAGGGCGGCAGGCGCGGACATGGCTCGCAGAGGATGGGATTGGCCGGTTATCGCGCGCTTTGCGACCGCTTATCGGGCAGTGCGGGATGCTATGCCCGTCTCGCGTACAATCGCCGACCATGTCGAACACAACTCGCCGCCCCACCGACCGGGCGGAAGCCCGCCGTCGCGCGCGCCAGCTGGAACGCGGCGAGGAGGTCGGCTCCGCCGAGGACGACGAGCCAAGTACGGAAGCCAGCGCCCGATCATCAGGCCCAGCCGGGCTCTTCGGTCGCCTCTTTCCGCCCGCGCCTCCGCTGCCCGGCAAGCCGGATCCGCTGGCGGGCTTCACCTACAGCGGGCCGTTGCGCCCCGTCGTGGCCGGGCTCTATGTGCTCGCCTTCAACCCGCGCGGCTGGCTGCTGCCGGGGATCGCCTGGGCCGTGGCCCAGACGATGTCGTACGTCAACCTGCTGGTCGCCGCCGCCTATACGAACCGATTCGACGCTGCCCCGCCGAACTACGGCCTGATCGAGATTGTTGGGCTGCTGGGAACGGTCTTCGCGGTGGTGGCCGCCGGCTGGATCGGGTGGCAGCGGCCATGGCTGTTCGGACTGGCGGCAAGCGTCGTCGGCACCTTGATCCAGGCCACCATCCTGGGGCTCTTGATCGAGCCGGTTCCGCTGCCGAATGCGACCTTCAGTAGCCTGTTCGTGGCGATCACGCTCAACCAGATCCTGCAGCTGCAATGGGCGCTTGGCGCGCTGATCGGCTGGTACGGCGGCTATCTGCGGCGCCGGATGACCCTGACCGCGCCGGGTCCACGCCAGGGCCGGCAACGCCGCCGCTAGTCGGGGCCATCCGGCACGCTACTTGCTTGTGTGGGCGGCGAAGGCGTCGGTGAGCCTATCGGCTGACCGGCACCCACGGGACTGGACCGTCGCCAATGGAAGCTCGGGCCGGCGGTGACAAGCATGGTCCACCCCGTCGGACAGTTCGACTGTTCGCCTGACGCCTCGAACTAGGGGCCGTCGCGGTCCGGGACCCTCCGTACCGGAGCCGCGACGGCCTCTCTTCGTGCCCGGTGGATCTCAGGCGGGTGGCACGCTCGCGATGTCCCCGGCCACCAGGTGCACCGCCTCGGCCTGCCGCGCGGCCTCCAGGGCGGCGGCGTAGTCCGGCGCCAGGCCCAGCACCTCACCGGTCGATCGCATCTCGGGTCCCAGCCGCCGATCCACACCCGGCAACCGCCAGAGGGAACCGATGGGCGCCTTGACGGCGACCAGCGCCGCGTCCGCTGCCAACCCCGGCCGCAACCCGACCTCGGCCAGGGAGGCGCCCAGCGCGCAGCGCACCGCCTCCGCCACGACGTCTCGCCCCGTTGCCTTGGCCACGATCGGGACGGTGCGGCTGGCGCGCGGGTTGGCCTCGATCACCACCACCCGATCCGCGGCCAGGATCATCTGGACGTTGAGGATGCCGCGCAGCCCAAGCGCCAGCGCAATCCGCCCCGCGGCCTCGGCGGCCGCTTCCTGGCGCTCCCGCGAGAGAGTCTGCGGCGGGACCACCGCCACCGAGTCACCGGAGTGGATGCCGGGCGGGTCGAGCTGCTCCAGGATGCCCGGCACGCACCAGTCGGTCCCGTCGCTGATGGCGTCCACGTCGAGCTCGACGCCTTCGATCATCTCGTCCACGCGCAGCGGCCAGCCGATCTCGGTGGCCAGCAGGGCGGCGATGTCTTCCTCGCTCGACAGCACCGCGATGCCCCGGCCGCCGATCACCCACGACGGGCGAACGATGACCGGCAGGCCCAGCGCATCCACCGCCTCGCGAAGGCCAGTCGTGTCTTCCGCCAGCCGGCCGCGCGGACCTTCCAGGCCCAGCTCGTCGAGCAGCTGGGCGAACCGCTGCCGATCCTCCGTCGTCTCGATCGCCTCCGCAGTCAGCCCTGCGATCGGCACATCGGCGTAGGCCAGGTCCTTGGCCAGGTCGATCGCCGTCTGGCCGCCGAAGGTCAGGATCACGTGCGGCGGCTCGCCGGTGAGCGCGCGTTCGTGGTCGATCACGTCCAGCACGGACTCGGTGTCGAGCGGCTCGAAGTAGAGGCGGCTGCAGGCGTCGTAGTCGGTGGACACCGTCTCGGGGTTGTTGTTGATGACCACCGCATCCAGGCCCATGGCCCGCACGGCCCAGGCGGCGCGCACCGAGCAGTAGTCGAACTCGATGCCCTGCCCGATGCGAATCGGTCCGGAGCCGACCACGATCACGCTGCGCCGATCCGGGGGCGGCGGCACTTCTCCCGTGGCGTAGGAGCTGTAGAAGTAGGGCGTCTCGGCCGGGAACTCACCGGCGCAGGTGTCGACGCGCCGGTAGGCCGGCGCGATGCCGGCCCGCACCCGGGCGCGCCGTACCGCCGCTGGTGGCACGCCGGACAGCAGCGCAATATCGGCGTCGCCGAAGCCCGCACGCTTGGCATCGATCAGCGGCGCGCCGACCACGTTGCGCTCTGCCTCCACCAGCTCGGCCAGTCGCTCGGTGAACCAGGGAGCGATGCCCGTTGCCGCCGACAGCCCGGAGGCATCGGTCCAGCGGTGGCGCAGGAGGCTCACCATGCGCCACAGCCGCGTGTCGCTTGGCGCCAGGAAGGTGCTGGTGTCAGCCGGAGGCCGATGGGTCAGCCCCCAGGCCGGGTCATCCCATGTCCAGCCGCGGCCACGAGGGTCCAACGACCGCACCGCCTTGAGCAGCGCGGGACCGAACTCGCGATCGATGGCCATCGCCTCGCCGGTCGCCTTCATCTGCACGCCCAGGGAGCGATCCGCCTCCGGGAACTTGTCGAACGGCCAGCGCGGCAGCTTGACCACGACGTAGTCGACCGCCGGTTCGAAGGCGGCGGAGCCGATGCCGGTGGCGGGGTTCGGCAGCTCGTCCAGCCGCTTGCCCAGCCCGACCAGGGCAGCCAGGCGAGCAATCGGGTAGCCAGTTGCCTTGGAGGCCAGCGCGCTGGAGCGGCTGACCCGCGGGTTCACCTCGATGACGCGGTAGTCGGCACCGTCGGGCGACACCGCCAGCTGGACGTTGCAGCCCCCCTCCAGCCGCAGGGCGCGCACGATCTTCAGGGCGCAGCGGCGCAGCCGCTGGACGACCGGGTCGGGCAGGGTCTGGATAGGCGCGACCACGATCGAGTCCCCGGTGTGCACGCCCATCGGGTCCAGGTTCTCCATGCCGCAGATGGCGATGGTGGTGTCCGCCGCGTCGCGCAGGACCTCGAATTCGATCTCGTACCAGCCCAGCAGCGAGCGCTCGACCAGCACCTGCCCGATGGGGCTGGCTGCCAGCCCGTGCGCGATGCGCTCGCGCGCCTCGACCTCGTCCATCGCGAATCCGCCTCCCCCGCCGCCGAGGGTGAAGGCCGGCCGCACCACCACCGGCGCGTTGAGGTGCCGCACGAAGGCCAGCCCGTCTTCCACTGACTCCACCACGGCGCTCTCCGGCACGGGCTCGCCGATGCCGGTCACCAGCGAGCGGAAGCCGCCGCGGTCTTCCGCCGCACGCACCGCGACCAACGGCGTGCCAAGCACGCGCACGCCGTATCGCTCCAGGATGCCGGCGTCTTCCAGAGCCACCGCCAGGTTGAGACCGGTCTGGCCGCCGAGGGTCGGCAGCAGCGCATCCGGTCGGTGCTCGGCGATCACCCGCTCCAGATAAGCGACCGATAAGGGGCCGATAAGCACCGTTCCGCCAACATCGGGATCGGTCATCACGGTGGCCGGGTTCGAGTTGACCAGGATCGTGTCCACGCCCTCGCCGCGCAGCGCCAGGCAGGCCTGCACGCCGGCGTAGTCGAACTCGGCCGCCTGACCGATGACGATCGGCCCAGAGCCGATCACCAGGACGCGGCGCGGCGGGGTCACGAAGGCGTCGGGATGGCGCCGTCGGCAGCCAGGTCGAAGATGCGCGCCGCGTCGATCGGTCCGGGCGCCCCCTCGGGGTGGAACTGGACCGATGCGATCCGCCCCGAAGCGTGGGTGAGTCCCTCCACCGTGCCGTCGTTCAGGTCGCGGTGGCTGACGCGGTAGCCGGCCGAGCCCAGCTCCGGGGCGTCGAGCACTGCCACCTCGTGGTTATGCGCCCCGATGTCGACGCGCCCGCTGGCCGTGTCGATCACGGCGTGGTTGCCGCCATGGTGGCCGACCAGCAGACGACGGGTCGGAGCGCCGGCGGCGAGCGCCAGCAGCTGATGACCCAGGCATACGCCCAGGATCGGTGGTCCACCCGCCTGGGCGCCGGCTGCCAGCGTCGCCACCGTGGCGATCTGCGGTGCCATGCGCGATGGATCGCCGGGGCCGGGCGACAGGACCACGAGGTCGGGGCGATGGGCAGCCACATCGGTTGCACTCGCGTCATGCGGCAGGACCGTGATCTCCAGGCCTCGCGCCGCGAGCGCCCGCAGCAGGGAGCGCTTGACGCCGTAGTCGACCAGTACCGCCCGACCACGTTGCTGGCCCGTGGCAGCCACGATGTGCGTCGATCGGGTCGAGACGGCCGCCACGTGATCGACCGACTCCCAGGTCGGGCTATCGACCGCCTCCTGCACGGCGTGGCGACCTTCGGCATCATCCTCTTCGTCGGCTTCGGGAGCGCGGCGGATCACGGCCCGTCGGGCGGCGCCGCGCCGCAGCGCCAGTGTCAGCGCACGGGTGTCGATGCCCTCCAGCGCCGGAATGCCGGCGTCGCCCAGCAGGTCCTCAAGTGACAGCCCTTCGCCGGCCGGTGGCGTGACCAGGCGCGTGACGATCAGGGCGCGCGCATGGACCCGATCCGACTCGAGCTCGGAGGGATCGATCCGGTAGTTGCCGGCCATCGGGTGCGTCAGCACCACGATCTGGCCCTCATAGGAGGGATCGGTCAGGATCTCGCCCCAGCCGGTCGCGGCGGTGGTGAAGATCAGGTCGCCCTCGGCGGCGACCGGCGCACCGCGGAGCGAGCCACGGAGAAGCGTGCCGTCGGCGGTGGCCAACAGCCCCGGAGACGAAACGAACGCCGGCCGCTCGGTGGCGGCTGGCGTTCGGGGCATGCGGCTCAGGGTCTGCACATTCGCTCCTTTCCGGCCTCACCGGGCCGGACTTAAAGGACCTGGCGGCAGTCTATCGCATGGCCATGAGCCGATGGAGGCTCGGTCCGCCCCTCTCTAGGCGGCTGGGCTAGCATCAGGCGATGGAGAGCAATCGAACGGCGCTGCTCGAGGATGAGGCGGCGCGCGCCGGACTGGCCGCGCATGAGTTCGATCGCGCGTGGCTGGCCGGGCACCTGGCGGAGGAGCGCCGCAAGGCGAGCCTGCTCGGCGAGATCCGCGAGGCGATCTTTGGTGCCCAGGACGGGCTGGTCAGCACGCTCGCGGTGGTGAGCCTGGTAGCCGGGGCCTCGGCCGACCGCTTCCCGGTGCTCATCGCCGGCCTTGCCTCCGGACTGGCCGGCGTGTTCAGCATGGCCGCCGGCGAATATATGAGCAGCAAGAGCCAGCACGAGATCTTCGAGGCGCAGATCGTCGGTGAGCGCGACGAGGTCATCGAGCGTCCGGGCGAGGCCGAAGCCGAGATGGCGTATATGTTCGAGGAGGACGGACTGCCCCCGGACACGGCCGCTCAGATGGCGCGCAGCATGGCCCAGCATCCATCGGTCCTGCTCAAGACGATGGTCGAGAAGGAGCTCGGCTTGACGCATCGGCTGGCGGAGGGCAGCCCGATGCAGGGCGCGCTGATCATGGGCGCTGCCTTCGGCCTGGGGGCGGCGGTCCCGGTGATCCCGTATGTGCTGCTTCCGGTCGAGGTGGCGATCTGGGCCTCGGTGGTGGCAACCGCCGCCGTGCTGTTCGGGATCGGAGTGGTGAAGTCGCGCTGGACGCGCCGCAGCTGGTTGCGCTCCGGCGTCGAGATTCTGTTGCTGGGAGCAGTGGCCGGCATCGCCGGCTTCCTGTTCGGCGACATTCTGCCCGGCCTGCTCGGGGTCCAGCCGATCGGCGCCTGAGCCGGTCACCTCGGCCTCAGGTGACGGTCAGCGTCCCCACCATGCCGTAGGCCTCGTGGCCGGGCAGATGGCAGATGTACAGCTGGCTGCCGGGCTCGGCGAAGATCAGCGTCGTCCGCACCGTTTCGAGCGGCTTCAGCGATATCTCGTTGGGCCGCGCGCCGTGGTGGGCCTCCGTCCCGTGGCGATGGCGCTCGTGGAACGCCGCGTCACCGATCAGCCATTCGTGTTCGATCGGGTCCTCGTTGACCAGCACGAAGGTGACCGGCACGCCGTGCGGAACGGTGAGCGCCGTCTCCTCGAACTGCGAGTAGTGGATGGTGATCTGCAACGTGACCGGTTCCTGGCCCGCGACCCGGCCGCAGCCGGCGGCCGCCACCAGGGAGGTGGCGGCCAGCACGGCCACGATGAGCCAGCGGCGAGTGGTCACGCAGCGTCCCTCACGCCCCGGCCAGCGGCCGTCCGCCCGGTCCGGAGCGCGCCACCACGGTGATGAGCCAGGCGGCGGCCAGCGGCAGGCTCAGCGCGAGCCCCAGCAGTACGACCCAGATCATGGTGCTGTTCGGCGGCACCGGTGCCGGGCCGAACGGCGCAAAGCCCGCGTCCTGCAATGACGGCGCGCCCTTGCCGGACGCGTCGATAGCCAGGTCGAAGCGGAGCGCACTGGCTTCGGCGTTGATGCCCACCTTGGTCAGCCACGCCGTCTGGGGCACCCACTCCATACCCTTGTCCGAGCGCAGGTCGGCAAGCAGCTGTGAGCTCGCCGGCGCGGCATGGTCGAGCGACAGGCCCGGCGTGCCCAGGATCCCGTTTGGATCGGGCAGCATGGCCGGCTGCTCGTCGGTCAGCAGGAACACATCCGCCTGAATGGTCTCGGCTGCCGTCCGGCCCAGAGCCAGGATGCGCAGCGGGACCCACGGATTGTCGGTGGGAATGGTCAGGTGCACGGGCGTGCCGTCGCCAACGGCCTGGCCGCGCTCACGGGCCGCATCGGCGTCGAAGCGCGCAGCCATGAAGATCGGCGAGCGATTCGCATAGAAGTCGAGCACCTCCGGCGCATCGGGCGGGAGGCGGAAGCCGTGATCGGTGGCCCACAGGCCCACCTCGTCACCGCCGCCGCGCAGGACGGTGATCTCGAGCGCGTCGATCTTGGTCTCGAGCAGCACCTGGGCTCGGTCCTCGGCCGCACCAGCAGCGGCCAGCGGGAAGGCCAATTCGCGTTGAGGCGTCGTCTCCTGCACCAGACGCTGTAGCGTCCAATCCCCACCACGCACGACGTCGGTCGGCACGCCAGGCAGGGGCACGATGCTGCCGAACTCGCCCTCCCCGCCGGCAAATTCGAAGCTCGTCACGTAATGCTCAACGCCGTCGTGGTAGCCGGCGAAGGTGGTCGTGCGCAGCAGGTTGACGGCACCGTTTGGGCCGATCAGGCCGCCGCAGGCGAGGGCCGGAGTGGCAGTGAGCAGCAGCGCGGCGGTGGCCGCGACAAGAGTCAACAGGCGTCGCATCGACGAGGACCTCCCAGCTGGTGGACCGATCGGTGGGCCGGTCCGCGTTACGCAGGCTGGACGAGGTTCGCGCCGGATTAGTTCCGCGGGCCCTCCGGCCCGAGCGTCAGAATCCCTCGAAGACCATCCCCAGCAACAGGACGACCGCCGCAACCACCAGCGACCAGGCGCCAATGGTCTCGCCGCTGACGCCGGCAAGATCGGGCACCGCGCCGACGAACGTGCCCAGCAGACCAACGAGGATCAGTACCAGCGCCAGGATGATGGTGGGCATGCGCGGGGCAAAGTTCATGCGGCTGCCCATGGGTCAGATCCCCGGCAGCAGGCTGCCCGCGACCAGGAGGGCGTCGCCGGCGAACATGAAGAGATAGCCGTACTGCTTGGTGACCTGGATGTTGGTGCCGAGCGCGTCCTGCACCACGTCGAGCGCGGCGTTCACGAAGTCGAGCGGGAAGATGGTGGCGGACATGCCGACCAGGATGAGGGCCACGGCGGCCACCACCGTGATCATGCGCGGCGGGTTGGGGTTCAGCATCCGCGGCGGAGTATAGGAGGCGTCATCGGCCTTCCAGCCGCTTGACCAGCGCTCGTGGCGCCACGGCCCGATAGCTCTCCTCGACCCAGGCGGTCAGCATGTCCAGCGGGGCGTCCGGCGGTGCATGGACGGTGACCCAATGCCCGCGGTCCAGGCCATAGCCCGGCGTCTCGCTGAAGGGCAGCGCCAGGGCCTCCTGGTGCGAGTCGGGCAGCTTGACGGTGAAATGTGCGGTCCCGTCCGTCTCACCCATCCCCATGAAGACGAAGACCTTCTTGCCGACCTTGGCAACCGACTCGCCCCACGGGTGGTCCTCCCACGCCTCCGGCAGGGCGAAGGCGAAGGCGCGAACCTCGTCGTACAGCGTGGCCGGGCGTCCCTTCATCGGCAGGGACCGGACCTCATTGGCTGGGGCGCAGGGCGTACAACGTGCGTGAGCCGGGGACGCCCTTCAGCTCCACCGGCCCGCGCTCGTCGTAGTCGGGGCCAGAATCGGCGGTCAAGGCATGTGTCGTGGAGGT
>DATBRW010000012.1:0-34320 GCA_036560125.1 Candidatus Limnocylindria bacterium | reverse complement strand
TGAGCTGGACGAGTACTTCGCCGGCGAGCGGCGGCGCTTCGACCTGCCGCTGGATTGGTCGCTGGTGCGCGGCTTCGCGCAGGGCGTGCTGCGGGCCACGGCTCGCGTGCCATTCGGCTCCGTGACGACCTACGGCCGGATGGCGGAGGCGGCGGGATCGCCGCGGGCCTCCCGCGCGGCCGGCAACGCGCTGGGGTCGAACCCGATCCCGATCGTGGTCCCCTGCCATCGCGTGCTCCATGCGGGCGGAGGACTGGGTGGCTACGCCGGGGGACTGGATCGCAAGCGTTACCTGCTGTCCCTGGAAGGCACGCTGCCGGGCCGTTGACCTGCACCGGCGTTACTCCAGGAGCGCCCAGCGGATGCCTGCCAGCGCCACGGCGGTGAGGACGGTGGCGCCCGCGGTGGCGATGGCCGCACCCAGGTAGCCACGCAGCCGCTCACCGGGTGAGAGGAGCACGGCGGGAAGGACCGCTGCCGCGGCAAGCTCTATCAGGCCGACCTGGATGTCGGTCCGCGCCAGGTCCAGGCCGGTCCACGCCTCGACCTGGATGAGCCGCAGGATCGCCTCCGCGGCCAGCGTTCCGGACAACAGCGCAACGGCGCCGATCCGGTCGAATGCCCGGCGCGGCCGTGCCCACGCGCCCCCCGCAGCGCCGAGCAACGGTCCCACCACCACCGACACGGCCAGCCATACCCCGGCCAATCGAGCCACGTCGGCGACCTCGTTGCCCGCGAGGTAGATGCTCAGGTAGTAGACCGCCACCGCCGCCGCCAGCGCCGCGGTGGCGGTAAGCGCGCCTGCCAGCGGTGCACCTGCCAGGGCGCCGACCACGAACGCCGTGACCAGCCATGGACCGGCGGCGTTGGCCGACGCGACCACCACGTGGAGGACCGTGTCCGGCGGCAGCCGATCGCCGACCCCACTGAACAGGCCCAGCGCCACGCCGGCGACGAGAGCGATCAGCGCGTAGCTGCCGAGCGAGCGCCGCTCAGTCACGCGCCGAGCTGCCCGCCACGGGCCGCAGTCGCATGAACTCGGTCACGTTCACGAGGCCCAGGAACAGCCGTACCGGGAAGGGCATCAGGCGCCGCTCACGGTCGACGAAAAGCTCCGGATCGGTCAGACGGACTACGCGTCCACCCGTCTCGAGCTCGCACGCGCCGGCCGCGAGGACGTTCTGTACCCAGTCCACCTGCGAGCTGTAGGTCAGGGCCACCAGGTAGTCGTCACCGTCGCGGAACACGTTCACGGGTGCTCGGTATTGCCGGCCCGACCGGCGGCCCTTGTGGCGGACAATCCCGAACATCGGCAGGTGACCGGCAACCAGCCGGCTCACGGGGTTCACCACCGCCACCGTGAAGGGCCGGATGAATGCCATCCGCGGCTTCGGTGGCTTCGGCTGAGATGCCATGCGTGCATCGAGCGTAGCCGACCGCTGCCGGTCGGTCCGAGCGACGCGGTGCCATAATCGAGGCGTGACGCTCACCAAGAAGCCCGAGACGAGGCCAGCGCCCGCCTCGTGGGGCCTGGCCGCGCGCGGCAAGGTGCCGTGGGAATACGCCGCCGCCCCCGAGGCCACCGATCACATCACCATCCGGCCCGAATACGGCCTCTTCATCGACAACGAGTTCAAGCCAAGCCGGCCGCGGGCCACCTTCACGGTCATCAACCCGGCCACCGAGGAGTCGCTGGCCAAGGTGGCGAAGGCCTCCAGGGCCGATGTCAACCGGGCCGTCACCGCCGCCCGCCGCGCCTACCAGCACACCTGGTCGCAGCTGCCCGGCAGCGAGCGCGCCAAGTACCTCTACCGCATCGCGCGGATCATGCAGGAGCGCAGCCGCGAGTTCGCCGTGGTCGAGACCATGAACTCCGGCAAGCCCATCAAGGAGTCGCGCGACGTCGACGTGCCGCTCGCGGCCGCGCACTTCTTCTACTACGCCGGCTGGGCGGACAAGCTCGACTACGCCTTCCCGGGTCGCGAGCCGCGGGCGCTCGGCGTGGCGGCCCAGGTCATTCCGTGGAACTTCCCGCTGCTGATGCTGGCCTGGAAGATCGCCCCCGCGCTGGCCGCCGGCAACACCGTCATCCTCAAGCCCGCCTCCACCACACCGCTGACGGCGTACCTGTTCGCCGACGTGGTGCGCCAGGCCGATCTGCCTCCGGGGGTGGTGAACATCATCACCGGGCCGGGCGAGATCGGCATGGAGCTGGTCACGCACCCCGAGGTCGACAAGGTCGCCTTCACCGGTTCCACCGCAGTCGGCAAGATGATCGCGCGGGCCGTGGCGGGGTCGCACAAGAAGCTGACGCTGGAGCTGGGCGGCAAGGCGGCCAACATCGTCTTCGACGACGCGCCGCTTGATCAGGCCATCGAGGGCATCATCAACGGCATCTACTTCAACCAGGGCGAGGTGTGCTGTGCCGGATCCCGACTGTTCGCCCAGGAATCGGTGTATGAGCCGCTGCTGGACAAGCTGAAGGACCGCCTCTCGACGTTGCGTGTCGGCGACCCTTTGGACAAGAACACGGACGTCGGCGCCATCAACTCGGCCGGCCAATTGGCCAAGGTGCAGGAGCTGGTGCAGTCGGGGATCGACGAGGGCGCCGAGATCTTCCAGCCCGATTGCGTGCTCCCCGACAAGGGCTTCTTCTTCCGCCCGACGCTGTTCACCGGCGTCAGCCAGTCGCACCGGATCGCGCAGGAGGAGATCTTCGGACCGGTCCTGTCGGTGCTGACCTTCCGGACGCCGGACGAGGCAATCGAGAAGGCGAACAACACGCCGTACGGCCTGTCCGCCGGCGTCTGGACCGAGAAGGGCAGTCGCATCTTCAAGATGGTGAGCGCCATGCGCGCCGGGGTGGTGTGGGCCAACACCTTCAACCGTTTCGACCCGACCTCGCCATTCGGCGGCTACAAGGAGTCCGGCTACGGGCGCGAGGGCGGCATGCACGGCCTGGCCGGCTACCTCGACCTGTCGCCGAACGGCACGCACCGCCGATGATCGAAATCGGGGCGGCGGGCTGATGGCCACGCGCTCCCGTACCAAGACCGCCACCCGCTCCCGGCGGGCACCGGTCCTCGACCAGCGCACAGCCCAGCCGCTGGCGACCACCAACGCCGCCGGCGCCGCCGGCGAGCGACTCAGCGTCCGGAAGACCTACAAGCTGTACATCGGTGGCGCCTTCCCGCGCACCGAGTCGGGCCGCGCCTACGAGGTCTTCGACGCGCGCGGGCGGCTGCTGGCCAACGCCTGCCGCGGGACGCGCAAGGACATCCGCGACGCGGTCCGGGCCGCGCGCAAGGCGCAGCCGGATTGGGTGGCGCGCACCGCCTTCAACCGCGGCCAGATCCTCTACCGCATCGCCGAGCTGATGGAGGGACGGCGGGACCAATTCATCGCGGAGGTGATGGACGCCGAGGGCATGGCCCGGCGCCGCGCCACGCGCGTGGTGGACGCCGCCATCGATCGCTGGGTCTGGTATGCCGGCTGGGCGGACAAGTACGCGCAGACGCTGGGCACGGTGAACCCGGTGAACGGCAGCTACTTCAACTTCAGCGTGCCCGAGGCCACGGGCGTGGTCGGCCTCATTGCGCCGGAAGGATCGAGCCTGCTGGGCCTGGTCAGCCGCCTGGCGCCGATCATCGTGTCGGGCAACGCGGCGGTGGTCATCGCCTCTGAATCGCGCCCTCTGCCGGCGGTCACACTCAGCGAGGTGCTCGCCACCTCGGACGTTCCGGGCGGCGCGGTGAACCTGATCACCGGGCTGCGCCGGGAGCTGGTCCAGCACCTGGCCGCACACATGGACGTCAACGGGCTCGATGCGTACGGCCTTGACCCCGCCCAGGCGGCCGCCATCGAGGAGCTGGGCGTGGAAAACGTCAAGCGCCTGGTGCGCCCGCCGTCATCGGGCAGCGATGGCGTGGATTGGCTCAGCGAGCGCAGCCAGTCCCCGTACCAGATCGGCGAGTTCGTCGAGATCAAGACCGTCTGGCATCCCATCGGCGCCTGATCCTTACGGGTTCAGCAGCAGGCGGGCGATCTCGAAGTAGATGATCAGCCCGGTGCCGTCCACCAGGGTGCTGATCAATGGGGCCGAAACCACGGCCGGATCGACGCCCGCCCGGCGCAGCACCAATGGCAGGGTGGCCGCCACGGTCGCCGACCAGGCCGAGATGGCAATCACGGTCAGCGCCACCACCAGGCCGACCTCCGGCCCCACCCCCAGCAGCGCCGCCAATGCGAAGCCGACCACGCCCATGAAGCCGCCCATGATCAGCCCGACCCGCAGCTCCTTGAACACGATCCAGCCCAGGTCGCGCATGGTCACCTCGCCGATGGCCATGGCACGCACGATCAGCGTGGCCGTCTGGCTGCCGATGTTGCCGCCGGTGCCGATCAGGAGCGGGATGAAGAAGCCCAGCGACACCATTGCCGCCAGCTCGCCCTCGAAGCCGCGCAGCACGGTGCCGGTGTAGGCCTCGGCGATGAACAGCACCAGCAGCCACCCCACCCGCTTGCGGACCAGCAGGGGCACGTTCGAGAGCCGATAGGGGATGTTCAGCGGCTGCGACCCGCCGAGGCGCTCGATGTCCTCGGTGGCCTCGGCCTGCAGGACATCTGCGACATCGTCCTCGGTGATGATGCCGATGAGGTGGTCGTCGTCATCGACCACCGGGATGGCCAGCAGGTTGCGGTCGGTCAGCAGCCGCGCCGCCACCTCCTGGTCAGCGGACGCGCGGACCCGGACGGTGGTGGGGGCCATGAGCTCGACCACGGGCGCCCCGGCCCGGCTGAGCAGCAGGCGATACAGCGAGAGGACGCCCAGCAAGCGTCGCTCGCCGTCCACGACGTACACATAGTTCACCGTCTCCGCCTGGTCGACCAGGTTCCGGATCGCGGCGATCGCCTCCTGGGCTGAGGCGTCGCGGGCCACTGCCACGAAGGCGGGCGTCATGATGCCGCCGGCCGAATCGGGCGGGTAGACCGAAAGCTCCCGAATCTCGGCGGCCTCGCTGGGCCGCATCCGGATAAGGATCGCGTCGGCGTCCCGCGTGGGCAGCTGCTCGACGACGTCGGCCGCGTCATCGGGATCCATCTCCTCGAGCAGCTGGGCGGCCTCATTCGCGGCCAGTGTCCGGAGGATGCGGGCCGCCTCGGACGGCGGCAGCTCCTCCATCAGGAGGGGGATCTCGTCGTCCGGCAGCCACTGCAGGAGGACGGCGACCTCGTTGGGCTCGAGCTCCGGCACCAGGTCCGCCCACTCGGCGGGACCGATGCGCTCGGCCAGGCCGACCACGCCCTCGCGCTCACGCTCGCGGATGAGCGCCTGCACCTCGGCGAGCAGCTCGCTGGTCTTGGCGGAGGTCATGACCGCACCTCCGGCGCGCGCCCGCTCAGCGCGACGAGCAGCCGCAAGGGCGGCCTGTGGCCACCGAAGAATCGGTTCGGAAACGGCATCTCGACCACCTCGGGTTGTCCTGGTCGCGGTAGGACGCGCCGGTGGTCGGGAGCGGGGACGGCGCTAGGCCGTTACCCCGCGCCGCAGCCACGGGCGCACGCGTTGACTGGAGCCTGCGTCCACGTTGGCTCGCGATCGCCTCGCTGCGGGTTTTCTCGTGCCGCGCCGGCGTGTGCCGGCGGGCCGCGGAGATTCTAGTCCGTGCCGGGGGAGGAGGGAACCCCTGCGGCCAGCTCACGTGCGCGAGCGCGATGGCGTGCCACCTTGGCCTGGTTGCCGCAGGTTCGCATGTCGCACCAGCGCCGCCTGCCGCCGGGGGAGCGATCGACGAAGACGGCACGGCACCCGTCGTTGGCGCAGACCCGCAGCCTGTCCCGCGCGTCATCGGCCACGAAGTGCGCGAAGGATGACGCGATGGCCGCGCGCGCCTGGTCCAGACGGTCGCCCACCTGCGACACCTCGTAGCGATTGCCGTCTGGGCCGATCCGCAGCTGGTGGTAGTGCAGCCCGTGGCGCAGGACGTGATTCAGCTCGGTGAGCTGCTGCATCTCCGCGCGGCCATGGGTGGAGATCGACCAGGCGGTGTCGTGGAGCAGGCCGCGCAGGTGCCGGAATCGCTCGAGCCGGCGCTCGGCCTCGTCCGGGTCGCGCCGCAGGTGAGCGGCCTCGGTGGCGCGGCCCCGGTTGCTCAGCAGCTCGTGCACCCGCAGCCATTCCAGCAGGGCGTCGCCATCGGGAATCTCGTCGTGCGCTGCGCCACGCGTGTGGCTGAGCGTGTTCGCAAAGGCGACAAAAAGCTCCTCGGTCTCGGCGGGCTCCACCATCGGCTCCCGTCTCGGTGGTATGTGCTTTGCCATCGTGTAACCAGTATAGCGTACTTGACGAGTTACTTCGTACCCGGTACACTGTTAGCGTAACCAAGAGATGGCATGTAATCAGTTACGTCGCGAGTGACGCGACGTTCAGGAAGGACACCAAATGAGTCGAGGCGCTACGTACCTCGGCCTGCTGGCCACGCTCAAGCAGGAGGAACTGCTGGGTGAGGCGAGGCGACGCCAGCGCTCGACGGACGTGATCCGTCGGCGCCGCGGCCAGACGCTCGCCACCCGCATCCGCCGGGCGCTGCGCGCTCCCAAGCGCTAGCCGGTCCAGGCTACACACCACACATCACACCACGGCCCGATCCCGCTACGGGGTCGGGCCGCTTGGTGCTCCTAGAATTGCGACGATGCCCCGACCGCGCGCGGTGACCCGTTCCGACGATGCCCTGCTGACCAACTTCGAGCTGGCCCGTGTCTTCCGCGAGATCGGCGACATGCTCGAGATCATGGGCGAGGTGGTCTACAAGGCGGTCGCCTACCGGCGGGTGGCCGATGCCATCGAGCGGTATCCGGAGGACGTTGCGTCGCTGTACCGGCGCGGCACGCCACCCAAGCTGCCCGGCGCCGGCCCGGCGCTCTCCCAAAAGCTGGCGGAGCTGTCGGAGACCGGCAGCCTGGCCTACCACGACAAGCTGCATGCGCAGGTGCCGGACGGCCTGCTCGAGATCCTGAAGGTTCCCGGTGTCGGGCCGCGGACGGTCAAGCTCCTGCACGAGGAGCGAGGCATCGACTCGGTCGACGCGCTACGGGCCGCGGCGGCTGATGGGCAGCTGCGCGGCATCAAGGGCCTGTCCGAGCGGACCGAGCAGAACATCCTGGCGGGCATCGCCCGGCTCGAGCAGAAGGTCACGCGCGTCCTGCTGCACGAGGCAGACGAGATGATCGGTGGACTGATCGCGCGCCTGCGCGACGTGCCGGGCGTGGTGCGCATCGAGCCGGCCGGATCGCTGCGCCGCCGCAAGGCCACCATCGGCGACCTGGACCTGCTGGCGGCGACGGAGAACCCGCAGGAGCTGATCGCCGTGCTGGACGGACTGACCGAGGTCGATCGGATCCTGTCGGCCGGCACCGACAAGTCCAGCATCGTGCTGGGGGCCGGGCTGCAGGTCGACCTGATGGTCTGCCCGCCGGCGGCCTGGGGCACCCACCTGGTGCATTTCACCGGCAGCAAGGAGCACAACGTCGCGCTGCGCGGCATCGCCCTGGACCGCGGCCTGAGCCTGTCGGAGAAGGGCTTCAAGGTGGTCGAGAGCGGCGAGCTGTTGCTGGACGACAGCGAGGAGGCGGTCTATGCCCGGCTGGACCTGCCATGGATCGCGCCGGAGATGCGCGAGGACACCGACGTGATCGAGGTTGCGCGCAAGGGCAAGCTTCCCGAGCTGATCACGATGGCGGATCTGAGGGGCGATACCCACGTGCACTCGGACTGGACCGATGGGGTGGACTCGATCGAGGTCATGGCGCGCGCCGCGCGCGATCGCGGACGCGAATGGATGGTGCTGACCGATCACTCGCCCTCGCTGGGCGTGACCCGCGGGCTGACGCTCGATCGCATCGTCGAGCAGAAGGCGGAGATCGACCGCCTCAACGCCCAGCTCGCACCGTTTCGCATCCTGCACGGCACCGAGATGGAGATCCGTGCCGATGGCAGCCTGGACTACCCCGATGAGCTGCTGGCCGTCTTCGACCTGGTGGTCGCATCGGTCCATACCGCGCGAACGCAGCCGTCGGAGCAGCTGACCGCCCGCACGCTGGCCGCGATCGAGAACCCGCACGTGGATGTGATCGCGCATCCGACGGGGCGCATCGTCAACCGGCGTGACCCGATGCCGCTCGACTGGCCGCGCCTCTTTGCCGCAGCCGCGCGCACCGGTACCCTTCTCGAGATGAACGGAAGCCCGCGCCTGGACCTGGACGACGCACTGGGCCGCGCGGCGGCGCAGGCCGGCGTGCGGCTGACGCTGGCCAGCGACGCGCACCGCACCGAGGAGCTGAGCCAGATCGACTACGCGGTCTCCATGGCGCGGCGGGCGTGGCTGACCCGTGACCAGGTCGCCGGCACGCGCGACGCCGACGCGCTGCTGGCGTGGCTCTGATGATCGGACGGGTGATGAACCGTCGACCGGCAGCCATGCGGGTGCTGACGCGCCTGCAGTACCGCGAGGCAATCCTGATCGCGATCGCCATGGCCGTGGTGGCGGCCATCGGCTGGCTGGTCACGCCGTTCTGGGTGGCGGTGGCCGTGGCCGCACAGCTGGCGATCGGCGGCATCGGGGCGGTGTGGCTGATCGGGCCGGCCCGCATCGAGCTCGGCTTCGCGCGCTACGCCACGCTGGCGACGGCGGGCGTGACGCTCACTCTGTTCGGCAGGCTGCTGGTACCCAGCATCGGGCTGCTGCTCACGCCAGTCGTGGCGTTGCTGCTGTTCGGCGTGATTCGTCTGGAGCTCGGCCTGACCGAGGCGGGCCAGCGCCGGGTGGGTCTCGACCTGGCCCTGGTGGGCATCGTGTTCGCGGCCGCTGCCGGCATCGGCGGCATGATCCCCGCCAACGCGTGGCCGCCCGGTGTGATCCTGCTGCTGATCCTGACCAGCGTGCCCGCCCTGCGGTCCGCCGAAGCGCGCGGGCGGAGCGGCGTCGAGGCGGTCGGGCAGGCCACGCTGCACCTGGTGGCGGTCGCGCAGATCGCGACCACGGTCAGCCTGCTGCAGCTGCCGGGCGTGGTCGGCGCAGCCATTGTGGCGCTGGGCTTCCATGCCTGGGGCGGGGCGGCCGAAGCCCTCGACGACGGCGCCTCCGGGCGGTCGGTCATCCTGGAGTTCGGCGCACTGGCCGTGCTGGGCCTGGTGGTGGCACTGCTTCTGTACGCCGGCTGAGGGCTGCGCGGGGGCGCGGATTGCCGGCCCGCACCACCCGCGTTGACACCCCTTGCGGCCGGTGCTACAACAAGGCGCCCTCGGGCCGGAATGGCCCGCTGCGGACCTGCCACCGCCCTTTCTCAACCACGATTTCGCGGGAGAGACACCCACCTGATGACGCTCGGGGATACTGAAACGACCATGCGCCAGCGCAGGCAGCTGGCGGATACCGCGATTGCGCAGGCCACCCAGGGAGAATGGGAGGCGGCCGTCGCGACCAACCAGGAGCTGCTCGAGCTGGGCCCGGATACCGATGCCTACAACCGGCTCGGCAAGGCCTTCGCGGAGCTCGGCCGGCACAACGAGGCGCTGGCCGCCTACGAGAATGCGCTGGAGCGTGACGCCACCAATCGGATCGCCGAGCGCAACGTGGCGCGCCTGCGAGTCCTGCTCGGTGGCGGCGACGGCACCGGCGGCAATGGCAAGCCGGAGAAGGCATCGGCCGCCGATTTCATCGAGGAGATGGGTAAGACCGGCCATGCCCGCGTCATCAACGTCGGTCCCGCGCGCCAGCTGGCGCCCCTCTCGCCGGGTGACGCGGTCGAGCTGGCGCTCGACGGTGAGGCGTTAGTGGCGCGCGTCGGCGAGGTGCAGATCGGCCAGGTGGAGCCGCGCGTCGGGGCCCGGCTGGGCAAGCTGATGAAGGGCGGCAACCGCTACGACGCCGCCATCACCGTTGTCAGCGGCGAAGAGGTGCGGATCATCATCCGCGAGACGTTCGCCCACCCCGACAACTTCGGCAAGGTCTCGTTCCCGGGCACCTCGGGCGGGCGGCCGGCTGGCGTCCGACCCGACATTCGGGGCAGCGCACTCCGCTACGATGACGAAGGGGAGGAGAGCGAGGAGCTCGAGGAGGAACCGGAGGAGGTCGAGGAGCTCGACACCAGCCTCCCGGAGTTCTCGGCTGAGCCCGAGCTTGAAGAGGAGCTGCTCGAGGAACCGTAGGAGGCCCGATGGGCGAGGCCCAACGGAAGCGTCTCGACCACGTCGTCCTTCCCCGTCGCCTCCCCGGCCTGGCGCTCCTGGAGCGGTACTTCCCTTCGCCGGCCGATAACCAGCTGGATGCCGAGCTGGCCTCGTACGCCCGCGCCGGCGACACCATCCTCGATCCATGGGCCGGCACCGGCTGGACGGCGCGTCGCGCCGTTGCGGCAGGCATGCGGGCCGTGGCCAGCGATCCCAGTCCATTCGCGCAGCTGGCCGGACAGGCCTTCCTGCTGGCGCCGGAGGCGGGCGCAATCGATGCCGCCTTTGCGCAGCTGGCCACCTCGCGGCGCGTCGACGTGCCGCTGCGGCAGCACATCGAGGAGCTGTATGCCACGCGCTGCGCCACGTGCCGGCGACCGGTGGTGGGGGAGCAGTTCATCTGGCCCCGCGACGCTGACGCGCCGGGCCGCAAGATCTATCGCTGCGCGAACTGCGACATCGCCATGGGCGGGCCGGTCGAGCGCGTGGCGCCGGTCGACGAGATCGACCTGGCCAAGCTGGGGATCGAGCGGCCGAGCTCGCCGGCGCCCGTCGATGAGGTGCCGGACGAGGCCGTGGACGAAGCGGTCGACCCATCCTTCGACGCGGAGGATGACCTTCCGCCCGCGCCGATCGGCCTGACCGTTGCCTCGCCGTCGCTGGACGAAGATCTGGCAGCGCCGCTCGGCGAGGTAGGAGAGCCGCCACCGCCCCCGGCTCTCGAACCGGACGCGCCAACCGGCGCGCTGGCCGATGGGCCGCGCTATGCCTCCACCGTGCTGCCGGAAGCCGGCGCGCCGCAGGTCGCCGCCACGGACGTGCGCCAGGGCCTGCACTACCAGCAGCTGCGCGACCGCTTCCCGGTGCTCGACGATCGCACGGAGCTGATCGAGGAGCTGCTCGACCTCTACACCTCGCGCAACTTGTATGCGCTGCAGACGATTGCCAACAAGATCGACGCCGAGCTGCGCGATCCGGCGCTCGCCGCCGTCTTCCGGCTGGCGCTGGCCGCCTGCCTGCTGCCCGCCAGCCGGCTGAACGGCTATCCAGGCCGGGTGGCGTCCCTGCGCATCAGCGGGGGGCACGTGCGCCAGCCCGCATCGCGCTACCAGCGCGAGGCGAACGTGTGGCGGCTGTTCGAGACCGCGGTCGACGATGTACGGACCGCGGTGGCCGCGCTGGGCAGGGATCGGCGCCCGGCGCGCTTCGCGCCAGGCCTGGAGGAGCTGGGCGGCATGGGCGCGGACAACGTGCTGTGGATCCGCTGCCGCCCGGCCGTGATCGGCCAGTACCTGCCGGCCGACCACGTCGACATGGTCCTGTCCTCGATCGCCAACGCCCCGAGCGTGGACGAGCTCAGCTTCGAGTACCTGGCCACCAGCTGGCTGATCGGGCGCGAGGCAGCCGAGACGCTGCGCCTGGAGCCGCTGTTCGGCTCGTCGCCGGCTCACTCGGATGGCGCCGAGGCCACCGCCCTGCGCCACGCCATGGCGTCGGCAGCCGGCGCCCTCAAGCCGGACGGCTGGTTCGTGGTGATGCTCGACGGCGATGACCCGGATCGGCTGCTCGCCGCGGCGGTCGCAGGCGCGGCCGCCGACCTGGAGCTGGTGGACGTCATCCATCGCGAGTCCCGCCGCTCGGGCGACGGGGTCACGCTCCACTTTCGAAAGCCGTCGGCCGAGGATCGCCTGCGTGACGCGGTGCAGGCCCGGCCGCTGCGCCTTGGCGCGGACGAGGGGCATCTCACCTATCCAGAGCTGGCGGAGGCGATCGACCAGGCGGCCGTCGCCCTGCTCCGCGCCCGTGGCGAGCCCGCCGGCCTGACCCGCCTCGCCGCCGCGGTGGTGCTCCACATGCAGCACAGCGGGCTGCTGCGACGGGTGGCCATGGGCCGCTCCGGCAGCGATGGTGACGACGAGCCCGCGCCGGATGCGCGCCTGGAGCGCGGCGGCGCCGCCCTCCTGGCCACGCTGCTGCGTGAGGAGCTGTGGCGCGATGAGCACCGCTCCCTGATCCGGCTGGGGGACGCCGACGATCCCCAGTGGTGGCTGAGGGATCCGGAGCTGGCCGAGTCGCCACTCGCCGATCGAGTCGAATGGTCGACCTTCTCGATCCTGTCGACCGCCGGACGCCTGGACGAGCAGGGCTTCCTGGATCGCGTCTACGCGCTCTTCCCCGGCCTGGACTCGCCTGACGAGGAGCTGGTGCGGGCCTGCCTGGCCGCCTATGCGGCCAGCGGCGAGCGCGGCCAGCTGCGCACCGACGAGGAGCTGAGCCGGCGGCTGGAGGAGCACGCCCGGGTCATCGGGCTGCTGGTCGACTACGCGCACCGGCTTGGACTGAAGGCATGGGTCAGCCGCCGCGAGCACGACCGGCCGTACGAGGGCGCCACACTGCTCGATCGCCTGCAGGAGGACGAGCGGCGTGCATACCTGCCACTCGTCATCCGCGCCCCGGCCGAGGTCCTGGGCACCGTCGATGCCATGTGGTACCGGCGCGGGCGGATGGCCTTCCTGTTCGAGGTGGAGTGGACCGCAATGATGGGCGAGGCGATCCTGCGCCGCGGACGCCAGATTCCGCCGGGCGACCAGCAGGCGCGGTTCCTGGTCATCCCGGCCGAGCGCACCGAGCTGGTGCGGCTGAAGCTCGAGCGGTCGCCCTGGTTGCGCGCGGAAGTGGAGCAGCAGAACTGGCACTTCCTGAAGTGGCAGCACCTGGAGACGCTGGTCGGCCTGGACACCGCTGGATTGGACCGCTTGGAGCCGGTCCTGGGCCTGGATCCGCTCATCGAACGGGGCGGCCAGCAGCTCACCATGTTCGGCGAGTGATCGTGGCTCGGACGCTCAGCGAGCAAGCGTCCGCCGAGTCTTGACTCCGAGCGTATGCTCACCCCGGGAGTGCCGTGGTTCCCCCCTGCGGCACTCCCTTGCGATGTCCGCTAGGCGTCCACTGAGCCGGGTTTGGAACCCTTGCGCCGACTCGGCGGGCGGCCCATGGTGCGCCGCACCACCGCCATGACCTCGTCGACGTACGGCTGTCCCTGCCCAGTCTCGATGGCGTGCGCCAGGCAGCCGTTGATGTGGTCCTCCAGCAGCAGCAGGCCCACTTGGTCGGCGGCGGCAGTGAGCGCCTCGACCTGCTGCAATAGGTCCAGGCAGTAGGCCTCTTCCTCGACCAGGCGCTGCAGGCCGCGAGCCTGCCCCTCGATCCTGCGCAGCCGATTCAGCAGCTCGCGGCGATCCTTGGTGTACGAGTGCCGGAAGTGGGGCGACGTGCCAGCGCCAGGTGCGGTCGACATACTGTGGGGCAGTATGCGGACGGGCGGCGACATCGGTCAATCAGGCGTACCATGCGCCACCCAATGACCGACCTGGAACGCGAAGAGCTGATCGCGCCGCTGGAGCGCGCGCTCATCATCTTCAGCCACCCGGACGATGCCGAGTTCAGCGCCGCGCCGACGATCGCGGCCCTGACCGCCTCGGGTGCGCACGTCGACTACGTGGTCACCACCGATGGCGGCAAGGGCACGGACGACCCGGCTGTCACGCCGGAGCAGCTGGCGGCCACCCGCATCGCCGAGCAGCGCGCGGCGGCGGACGTGCTGGGCGTTGGCGAGATCGTGCACCTCGGCTATCCCGACGGCTACCTGCAGCCGACCCTGGAGCTGCGACGGGACATCGTCCGCCAGATCCGCCGCTTCCGTCCCGACCTGGTGATCGCCCAGAACCCGCAGCGCCGCGCGGACGGCAACCCGTTCATTGCCCACCCGGATCACCTGGCCACCGGCGAGGCCACGCTGGCCGCGGTCTACCCCGCAGCGCGCGATCGCCTCAACTTCCCGGAGCTCATCGACGAAGGGTTGGAGCCGTGGAAGGTGCGCCAGGTGCTGGTGAGCGGCGTGGAGCGGCCCAACCTGTGGGTCGACGTCTCGGCCACGCTCGAGCGTGGCCTCGAGGCGCTGCGTCGCCACGAGAGCCAGATCGACGACTGGGACGAGGTCGAGGGCCGCGTCCGAGAGCGCGCCGCCGAGGTGGGAGAGCCGGTGGGCATGCCCATGGCGCAGGCCTTCCTCTCGATCCTGCTGACATGATGCGCGGCCGGGGGATGTGGGGCGGCGCCGAGCCCGACCTCACCGCGCGCCCGGGCAGCGGTCCGCGCACCCTGCGCCAGATCGCCGGCTTCTTCCGGCCCTATCGCGGCCGCCTGCTGATCATCGCCGCGGTGATCCTGGTCAGCGTCACCGTCGGGGTCATCAACCCCATCCTGCTGAAGCTGGTCATCGACAACCTGCTGGGCCCGAAGGACCTCCAGCTCCTCTACCTGCAGTGCGGGCTGATGATCGTCCTGCCGTTCATCTCATCGGGCCTGGGCGTCTGGCAGTCGTACCTGTCGAACGTGGTGGGCCAGCGCGTCATGGACGACCTGCGGCTGGCGCTCTACACGCACCTGCAGTGGATGCCCCTGCGCTTCTTCACCGAGACGCGCACCGGGGAGATCCAGAGCCGGATCGGCAATGACGTGAACGGCGTGCAGTCGGTGGTGACCGACACTGCCGCGTCCCTGCTGAGCAACTTCGCGACGGTCGCCACCACGGTCATCGCCATGCTGATCCTCGACTGGCGGCTGACGATCCTGAGCCTGGGCATGCTGCCGATCTTCGCGTACATCACCTACCGGGTCGGCAAGGTGCGACGCGTGGTGAGCGGCGCCACCCAGCGCTCGCTGGCGGAGGTCAGCGCCATCACCGAGGAGTCGCTGTCGGTGTCCGGCATGCTGCTGTCGAAGACGTTCGGGCAGCAACGCGCCAGCATCGAACGCTTCGCCAAGGAGTCGCGGCGGCTTGGCGACCTGCAGATCCGGCAGCAGATGATCGGCCGCTGGTTCTTCGCCATGATCGGCATCTTCTTCAGCATCGCGCCGGCGTTCGTCTACCTCCTGGCCGGGACGCTGATCATCCAGGGCGACTCGACGGTCAGCGTCGGCACCATCGTGGCCTTCACCACCCTGCAGAGCCGCCTCTTCTTCCCGCTCGGGCAGCTGCTCAACGTCCAGGTCGAGATCCAGGGCGCGCTGGCGCTGTTCGACCGCATCTTCGAGTACCTGGAGATGCCGCACGAGATCACCGATGCGCCGGATGCCGTGACGCTCGACCCCGTCGGCATGCGCGGCGACGTGCGCTTCCGCGACGTGTCCTTCCGCTACCCGCGGACGGTGGTGCAGCTGGCGGCCGAGGGCGAGGCCGAAGCGGCCGAGCTCTCCGGACGGGCCGTGAAACTGCCGATCCAGCCGTTCGGCCTGACTGACATCGAATACGAGGCGCTGCCCGGACAGCTGGTGGCGCTGGTGGGTCCATCGGGCTCGGGCAAGACGACCACCACCTACCTGATCCCGCGGCTCTACGACGTTGATGCCGGAGCGGTCGAGATCGACGGCCATGACGTGCGCCACATTCAGCTGGAGTCGCTGGGCCGGGTGATCGGGGTGGTGACCCAGGAGACCTATCTGTTCCACGCGTCGGTGCTGGACAACCTGCGCTATGCCAAGCCGGACGCCACCCAGGAAGAGGTCGAGGAGGCGGCCCGAGCGGCGGCGATCCACGACCGCGTCATGGAGCTACCCGAGGGCTACGACACGATCGTCGGCGAGCGGGGCTACAAGCTGTCCGGCGGTGAGAAGCAGCGCGTCGCGATCGCGCGCGTCCTGCTGAAGGACCCACGCGTCCTGATCCTGGACGAGGCGACCTCCGCCCTCGATACGGTCAGCGAACGGCTGATCCAGTCCGCCCTCTACCGGCTGATGGAAGGGCGGACCACCATCGCCATCGCCCATCGGCTGTCGACCATCCTGCGTGCCGACCAGATCCTGGTCTACGACCGCGGTCGCATCGTGGAGCGCGGGCGCCACGAGGAGCTGATCCGGCACGAGGGCCTCTATGCGCGCCTGTACGCCGAGCAGTTCGCCGCCGAGGAGGAACCCGCCGCCGGACCACCGGTCTAGCCGGCTTCAACGTTCCGCTCCTCCCGCGCGTCGGAAGGCCATGATCACAGGCACCATGGAACCCACGGTCGAGCTTGCGCCGAACGCTTCCGCCGGGGCCGATGTGCTCCGTTCCGCGGTCGTCAGCCTGCAGGCGGAACGCGGCGCCGAGCTCTGGGGACTCGCGCGCCACCTTGGTCTCTCCCCAGAGGAAGCCGATGATGCCGTGCAGGAGACCCTGCTCCGCCTCTGGTCCGCGTTGCGCGACGGCCAGTCCATTGACCGGCCCGATGCCTGGGCGTTCCGCACCCTGTACCGGTCGGCCATGGACCGCCACCGATGGCGGCGCCGAGGGCGCCTCCTTGCCGAACGCGTCGGTGCACAGCCCTCGCGCGGGCCCGAGATAGACCACGCCGACCGCATGGCGGTCTGGGAGGCGGTTGAGACGCTGCCCGAACGCCAGCGCCTGGCGATCTACCTTCGCTATCGAGCCGACCTGCCATTCGAGGAGATCGGGCGGATCCTGGGGATCGCCGCTCCCTCGGCGCGCAGCCACGTCAGCCGAGCCCTCGACGCCCTCCGGGCGCAGCTTGGCGAGGAGACCTTCGGATGAACGACAACGATCTCGAGCGGCGCCTGCGCGCCGAATCCGGCCCGCGCGAACAGGGGTACCTCCCCTCCAAGCTGCCGGCCACCGTCGAATCAGCCCCAGAGCGGCGCCCCTCACGCGCCCTGCGCCTCGCGATTCTGGTGCCGGCTGTCGTTGCCGGCGTGGCGGTGGTGGCCGTTGCCGCCGCCGTTCTCAACGGCAGCGGCCCTGACGGCGTGGGCGGAGGCGGCACGCCGACGCCCCTGGCGTCGTCGAGCCCGCCCGAGGTCACCTACTGCCAGCAGCAGGACGTCACGTTCGAAGCGGAGGCCTGGGGCGGCGCTGCCGGCTCCCGCGGCACGGTTGTGACGGTCCGCCTTGCCGACGGCCGCTATCCATGCCGGTTTGCGCCGGTACCCGGCGCTCGCATCGACGTTCGTGGTGCCACCCTCGTTGAGAGCGAGACCGCCGGTATGGACGCGACGAGAACGCTCGATGCAGGGATGCCCGCCGAATTCTCAGTCACCTGGAGCAATTGGTGCGGCGAGCTCCACGACTCCGTCGATCTGGTGGTCCTATCCGGCGGGATTGAGTTTCCGGTCGCGGTGCCGCAGGGCATCGGCGCGATGCCACCCTGCATGGGAGAGAACACGCCGAGCACCTTGAGCGTGACTGACCTGTCGCCCGCGCCATAAGCCACGGGGACAATCCAACGATCCGAAGCGAAGAGCGCCGGGATGGCCCCGGCGCTCTTCTGCTGCGCCCGTGCCACACTCCTCCTCGTGACCAACCGCCTGGCGAATGAGACGAGCCCGTACCTGTTGCAGCACGCCCACAACCCCGTCGACTGGTACCCCTGGGGGCCGGAGGCGCTGGGCAAGGCACGTGAGCTGGATCGGCCCATCTTCCTGTCGATCGGCTATTCGGCCTGCCACTGGTGCCACGTCATGGAGCGCGAGTCGTTCGAGAACGAAGACACCGCTGCGCAGCTCAATCGCGAATTCGTGGCGATCAAGGTCGATCGCGAGGAGCGCCCGGACCTGGATGACGTCTACATGGCGGCCGTCCAGGCGCTGACCGGGAGTGGGGGATGGCCGATGAGCGTCTTCCTCACACCGGAGCTGGAGCCCTTCTTCGGCGGCACTTACTTCCCGCCCGATGACCGCCACGGCCTGCCGGCCTTCCGTCGGGTGCTTGATGGAGTCACCGATGCGTACCGCAACCGCCGGGCTGACGTGGCGATGCAGGGTGCCCAGCTGGCGCGGCACCTGCGCGAATCGGTTGCCATCCCGGCCGGCACGCAGGATCCCGGCATCGAGGTCCTCGAACGCGCGGCGGCGCGGCTGGGGGCGAGCTTTGATGCCGTGCACGGCGGCTTCGGTGGAGCCCCCAAGTTCCCGGCGCCGATGACCCTGGAATTCCTGCTGCGCATGTGGCGCCGCAGCCATGACGAGGGCCTGCTGGCCATGGTGACCCGCACGCTGGATCGCATGGCCGACGGCGGCATCCACGACCAGATCGGCGGCGGCTTCGCCCGCTACAGCACCGACGACCGCTGGCTGGCGCCGCACTTCGAGAAGATGCTCTACGACAACGCGCAGCTGGCGCACGCCTACCTCGAGGGATATCGGGCCACTGGCAACGAGCGCTACGCCACGGTAGCGATCTCGACCGTGGACTTCATGGTGCGCGAGCTCGGGACCGATGACGGCGGCCTGGCCTCCGCCCTCGACGCCGACAGCGAAGGCGAGGAGGGGCGGTTCTACGTCTGGACCGCCGCCGAGGTTGGTCAGGTCCTGGCCGACACCGGCTTGGACGCGAAGGCGGTGGACGCGCTCGCGGCCCATTGGGGCGTCACCCCCGGCGGCAATTGGGAGGGGCGCACCATCCTGACCACCGCTGCTGCGGCGCCCGCGGCGGAGGTGCTGGCGGCCGGGCGCGCGGCAATGCTGGCCGCGCGGGAGCGTCGCGTGCGGCCGGCGCGCGACGGAAAGCAGCTCGCCGCCTGGAACGGGATGGCGTTGCGCGCAATCGCGACGGTGGCGCTGGTCCTCGGCCAGGAGCGCCACGCGGACGCCACGCGACGGCTGGTGACGTTCGTGCGGACCAACCTGCTGCGCGACGACGACCGCGTCTGGCGCACCGCTCGCGACGGCCGTGCTCACACCCCAGGCTTCGCCGAGGACTACGCCAACCTGGCCGATGGCCTGCTGGGCGCGCATGCCGCCACGGGCGAGCCAGAGGATCTCCGGCTGGCGGTGCGGCTGATGGACCGGCTGATCGCCGACTTCTGGGACGAGGCCAGCGGCACCCTGTTCGACACCGCCGACGAGCACGACCGGACCGTGGCGCGGCCACGTTCGATCGTGGACAACGCCACGCCATCGGCCAACGCCGTGGCGGCCGACGTCTTGCTGCGCCTGGCGCTGCTGACCGGCGAGGCAGACTACGACCGCCGCGCCCGCAGCATCCTGCGCGCCGTCGCGCCGGCCCTCGACCGTCAGCCATCGGCCTTCGGGCGAATGCTGAGCGCGGTGGATCGCAGCCTCTCTGCCCCGATCGATGCGGTGATCGCCGGCGAGCCTGCGGACGAGGCCACTGCCGAGCTGCGGCACGCGGTGGCGGGGCCGTACGCGCCGGACCTGGTGATCGCGGCCTCGCCTCCGGACGGCAGCCTGGCCGGGTGGTCGCTCTTCGACGCGAAGGTGCCCCGCGACGGGCGGGCGACCGCCTACGTCTGCCGGGGCTACGCCTGCGAAGCTCCGACGACCGATCCGCGGGAGGCGACGGCCCAGGTCCAGCGCATGACGCTCAGCCCGGTAGGAAGCTGAGCCGCACCGTCCGCGTGGCGTGGTCTTCGTTCGGATCGAGCAGCGCCACCGACTGCCAGGTGCCGAGCGCCATGCGGCCGTCGACCACCGGCACCACCAGGGATGGCGAGACCAGCAGCGGCAGGACGTGGTCCGCGCCATGGCCGGGCGAGCCGTGGCGGTGACGCCAGCGGTCGTCCCGCGGCAGGAGCCGATCCAGCGCGTCCATCAGGTCGGCGTCGGAGCCGCTGCCGAGCTCCATCACCAACAGGCCCGCGGTGGCATGCGGCGCAAAGACATGCAGCAGCCCATCGGTGCCTGAGGCGGTCTCGCGGAGGTAGTCGGCGCAGGCGCCGGTGAGGTCGAGCAGCGCTCGACCGCCCCCGGTCGATACGGTCAGCTCGCGGGTGTCCACGGCAGCGAGCGTACTCGCCTCTCGGCGGCTATGATGCCGCGCGAATGTCACCCAAGCGACCCCGGCGAGCCCGCACGACGCTCATCGTGGCCATCACCGCGTTGATCCTGGTGGCGGCCTGCAGCCAGGCTCTGACCCTCTCTCCTTCTCCCGATCCTGCCTCGCCGTCACCCTCGGCATCGCCGTCGCCGACTGCCTCGCCGTCCCCCACGCCCGAGCCGACGCCCGATCCGCTGAACCGGAACCTGCTGGACCGCCGTTTCACCGTCCTGATCGTGGGTGAGGACGTCGACGCTGCTCGGCGGGCGCGCGGCTACTACGGCGACAACACGGACGCGATCATGCTGGTCAGCGTCAGCCCCGGCCAGAAGCGGGTGACGATGCTCAGCCTGCCGCGCGACACGGTCGATGTTCCGCTGGCCAACGGCCAGATCTGGAGCGGCAAGGTGAACGCCATTGCCAACTCGTACGGGCTGGACGGGCTGCGCCAGGCGCTGGCCACCATGTGGGACATCAAGATCCCGTACTACGTGAAAGTCAACATGGACGACTTCGTCGCCCTGGTCGATGCCGTCGACGGCATCAGCGTGAAGGTCGAGACCGTGGTCCAGGAGCCGCGCTGGGGGTTGTACCTGACGCCGGGACGAGCCCACCTCGATGGGATCACGGCGCTGCACTTCTCGCGGGCCCGCTACTACGACAGCGACTACGCGCGCGCGGCGCGCCAGCAGCAGGTCATTCGCGCGCTGGCTCGCAAGTACACCGATCCTGCCACGGAGATCGACCTGGGCAGCCTGCTCGGGACCCTCGCCGGCCTGGAGACGAATTTGCCGCTCCAGGACCTGCCGACCCTGGCCGTGCTGGCCCGCCGCGCCGGACGCGCCGCCTACGCCTCGGAGGTGCTCATGCCGCCCGCGTTCGCGCTTGGCTGGGGCGACCAGCAGGACGGACGGGGCTGGGTGATCATTCCGAACGTGGAAGCCATGCGGGCCGAGGTCCAGAGGCTGTTCGCGGACTGAGCTCGCTGGCCCAGCCCGGAGCTCAGTGGGCGGGGGAGGCCACCATGGTGGAGCGCGTCCCGCAGCGATAGCACGACTCGTCCGCGGCACGGATGGTGGTGCCGCAATTCGCGCAGCTCAGGGCCAGGTCCGCCTCGCACTGCGTGCAGAAGCGCGCACCGGGCGGGTACTGCAGCCCGTCCACAGGGCAGAACGGGACGCCGCGCGGCGCCTCGATCGCGCCGTCCGGCGCGCGGGGCAGGCGGAGGGTCGGCTGCACCACGGACTGCTCGTTGACCGAGATCTGCGAGACGCGCAGGTACCCGATGACCAGCCACAGGATGTAGATGCCGGCAAGCCCAAGGAGCAGGTAGGGGACCAGCGTCGCGACGAAGCCCGCAACGTCCTGGGAGACCCACTCGATGAGGTCACGGATGAGGTCCATAGGCCCGGCGATTCTAGCATCGGGTCCCGGCCGGATCGGCTCCTGGGCGCTGCTACACTCCGCCACACCCGCAGTCCGAACGCCATCGATTCATGCCGCGGCCGACGCTTGATCCAGCCACTCCCCTGACGGAGCTGCACGTCCACCTGGGCGCTGCGGTTACCCCGGCGATCATGTGGGGCATCGCCCACGCCCAGGGCATCAGGCTGCCGACCAAGGACTACTGGGAGTTTCGGGACCTCATCACCGTCGGCCGCCGACGCCGGTCCTTCCAGGCCTACCTGGACCTCTTCCACTGGACCGAGCTCATCCAGTCCAGCCCGACCGCGGTCGAGCGCAGCGTGTACGAGGTCATCGGCGGTGCCTACCGCAAGAACAATGTCACCTGCCTGGAGCTGCGCTTCAACCCGATGAAGCGGAACCGCGGCGGCGAGCAGGACCTGGACCACATCATCGCCGCGGCGGTGCGCGGCATGGATCGCGCCGTGCTCGAATATCCGCAGGTCCGGGCGGGGCTCATCTTCTGCCTGGACCGCGCCTTCGAGTACGAGCTGAACGAGATCATCGCCGCCAAGGCCATCGCGTGGCGGGACCGCGGCGTGGTGGCGGTGGACATCGCCGGCCCGGAGTCGCCCAGGTTCCGATTTGCCGACTACCGGGACCTGTTCGCCCAGGTGCGCGGGGCCGGGCTGGGCGTGACCGTCCATGCCGGGGAGACGGGCGGACCGGAGGAGGTGCGCGAGGCGGTCGAGGCTTTGGAGCCGACGCGCATCGGGCATGGCATCCGGAGCACGCGCGACGTGCGGGTGCTGGCCATGCTGCGCGAGCGCGGCGTGGTCCTGGAGGTCTGCCCATCGTCGAACCTGAACACGCGCGTCGTCCGCAACCATGCCGAGCTGCGCGAGATCATGCGTGCCCTGGTTGACCACCAGGTCCGGTTCGCCCTTTCGACCGATGGACCGGAGATGCTGCGCTCCTACCTCCGCGACGAGATCGCGATGCTGCTCCGCAGGGAGATCCTCTCCTTCGAAGAGGTGGAACGGGCCATCGCCACGGCGCGTGAGGCGTCCTTCGTCGATCGTGCGGCAGTCCCCGGCGGCGCTCGTCCGGTGACCGACGGGCGAGACAACGGCCACGCCGCCATCGCCCTCGAAGTTGAGGTCTAGGCTGGTATCCTGCCGGCCGTGTCCTCGATCTGGCGGCCGATCCGCGAACGTCAGGCCGCCCGCAGCCTGATGGTCATCGTCGCCCATCCCGGCGACGAGGCATTCGGATTCGCGGGAGCCATTGCACAGGCGGCGGCGGACGGCGCATACGTGGTGGTCGTCTGCGCGACGCGTGGCCGATTCGACCCCCGACTTGTCGAGAAGCCGCCCGCGCCGGGCGGCCGCAACCGCCACTACACGCGCCCGGTGGTCTGGCGCAACCTCGACACCGTTCGCGAGGACGAGATGCGCCGCTCGGTGGCGCTGCTGGGCGTGAACGTGCTGCGCGTGCTCGACTACGCCGAGGAAGCGCTTGGCGCCGTCGACCAGGATGAGCTGGTCGGCCGGTTGGTTGAGCCGATCCGCATGCATCGGCCTGAGGTGATCTTGGGCTTCGGACCGGACGGCATCACCGGCGACACCGACCACGTGGCCATCAGCCATGCCACCAGCGAAGCCTTCGTGCGCGCGGCCGAGCCACTCGCCTACGAGGACGATCTCGAGGAGGACCAGGTGGCCTGGCGCGCCGCCAAGCGCTACGAGCTGGTGGTGCCGCCATCGCAGCTCGCCGCGCTGGGCGAGGCCACGCCAACGGATTACGGGGCGCCCGGCGAGGCTGAGATGCTCACCCTGGAGCTGGGTGAGATGAGCCGGCTGAAGCTGGCGGCCATCTCGCGCCACGTCTCGCAGACCGGCAGCGCCGGACCGTTCCATGACTGGTCGTCGGAGATGCGCGACGGCTACCTCGCCACCGAGTCCTACCGGCTGGCGGCCTCAAACCTGCCGGTTCCCGCCGGCGGCGGCGCGGCCGGACCGGAGCAATCGATCTGGGACGGCCTGCCCTAGGTTCATCCTGGACCGATACAACAAAGGTCGCATCGGTCCCAACCAACCTCTGCTACGCTCGAAGCCGCCCAGCCCCGCACGGAAAGGATGCTGTATCCCCGCATGGCCGATCGGCTGACCGACGAAAACATCATGGCCGCCCTGGCCCTGGTCAAGGATCCGGAGATCGGACGTGACCTGGTCAGCCTGGGAATGGTCAAGCAGATCGAGATCAACGGCAGCGCGGTTGACCTCACCGTCGAGCTGACCACGCCGGCGTGTCCGCTGAAGGCCAAGATCGAGTCCGACATCGTGGACGGGCTGGAGGCCCTGGGCGCCACCACCGTGCGTGTCGACTGGGCCAGCAACGTGAAGCGCTCGTTCGGCGGCCCGGCCGCTGACCTGATTCCCGGCGTCAAGAACACCATCGCCGTGGCGTCCGGCAAGGGCGGCGTGGGGAAGACCACGGTCGCCGTCAACCTGGCGGTCAGCCTGGCGCGTGACGGCGCGCGGGTCGGCCTGCTGGATGCCGACATCACGGGCCCGAACGTGCCGCTGATGATGGGCACTGTCGGCGCGCACGTGACGGGCGCCTCAGGGCGTGTCAATCCAGTGACCAGCCACGGCGTGAAGATGATGAGCATCCAGTACTTCCTGACCGGCGATGCACCGGTGATCTGGCGCGGGCCGCTTATCCACTCGGCCATCCAGCAGTTCCTGCGTGACGTGGAATGGGGTGAGCTCGACTACCTGGTGGTGGACCTGCCGCCGGGCACCGGCGACGCGGCGCTCTCGATCAGCCAGCTGATCCCGCTGTCGGGAGCGGTGGTGGTCACCACGCCGCAGGAGGTGAGCCTGATGGACGCGCGCAAGGCGATCGCCATGTTCACCAAGGTCAACGTGCGCACCATCGGCGTCGTCGAGAACATGTCCGGCTTCATCTGCCCCGACTGCGGCACCGAGCACGACATCTTCGGCTCGGGCGGTGGCACCACCATCGCCCGCGAGCTGGAGCTGGAGGTCCTGGGTCGCATCCCGATCGAGCCGGGCGTGCGTGCCGGCGGGGATGCCGGCGTGCCGATCACCTCGGCGCAGCACCCGGCCAGCGAAGATTCGGCGGCCGCCGCGGCGATGCGCGAGCTGGCACGCACGGTGGCCGGCCGCATCAGCGTGATCGCCGCTCCATTCGCCGCAGCGAGCGTGGGCTGAACATACCGGTCCTGGCGCCCTAAACGTACTGGCCCGGGGGGATGCTTTCGGGACCCTCGCCTGAGTAGACTCCGGGCATGCGGATTGCCCTGATCTCCGACATCCACGCCAACCTGCCCGCGCTGCGCGCGGTGATCGATGACGTGACCGCCATCGGCTGCGACGCCGTGTGGTGCGCGGGCGACCTGGTCGGACGCGGGCCGCATCCCAACGAGGTGGTCGAGGAGGTGCGCCGCCTGGCGATTCCCACCGTCCAGGGCAACTGGGACGAGGCGCTGGGCATGGGCCGCGAAGTCACCGGGACGATCTGGCCGTCACCCGACGCCGAGGCGGAAGGCTACGCCTCACTGGCCTGGACGAATTCGCACATGACCGAGGAGAACTGCACCTGGCTGCGCCAACTACCCGCCACGTTGCGGATGGAGGTCGACGGCCGGACCGCGCTGCTCTTCCACGGCACGCCGCTGAAGCAGAACGAGTACCTCTGGGAGGATCGGCCGTCGCGCTACTTCGCGCGCATTGCCAGTGACGAGGGCGACGACATCTTCGCCTTCGGCCACACCCACCAGACCTTCCACCGCGTGACCGCTGCGGCGCACTTCATCGGCGTCGGCTCGGTCGGGTGCGGCGGGGTCGGGGATCCGCGGGCGCGCTACACGGTGCTGTACGTCACGGACAGCGACGTCGTGGTGGGCTTCCGCAGCGTGGAGTACGACCTCGACTCGGTGGCCCGCGACATGGCCGCCGCCGGCCTGCCAATGAACCTGCTGCGCGAGCCGCCGGTCCCGCACCCGATGGTCGATCCGGGCACGATCACTATCCAGCCGGCCGAGGCTCCCGCCCAGGCCTGAGCCGCCTCCTTCAGGCCGCCTTCGACTCCCGCTCGTACGGCCGTCCGACGGCGGCCGGTGCCACGCTGCGTCCGACCACGCCGGCCAGCACGATGATGACGATGATGTAGGGCAGGGCGCTGTAGAACTGTGATGGCAGGGTGGACAGGAAGTCGCCCAGCGCGCCCTCCGGCGGTGCGAACTGGATCGAGCGCTGCAGACCAATGGAGGCCGTGAACAGCAGCGCCGCGCCGAAGGCGCCGACCGGCGTCCAGCGGCCGAAGATGAGTGCAGCCAGGGCTATGAAGCCGCGACCGGCCGTCATTTCGCCCTGGAACGCGTTGCCGAACTCGATGGTCAGGTAGGCGCCGGCCAGCCCGGCGAAGACGCCGCCCAGGATGACGTTGCGGTAGCGCAGCTTGATCACGTCGATGCCCACCGTCTCGGCTGCCTTCGGATGCTCGCCGACCGACCGCGTGCGCAGGCCCCAGCGCGACCGGAAGAGGAGCACCTGCAGCACGATCACGCTGATCAGCATGCTGAGCGCGATCGGGCCAACCCCGATCAGCGCGCCGACCAGCGGGCCGATGATTGGGATGTCGGCCAGGAACGATGGCAGGCGCAGGGCCTGGAACTGTCCCGCAGACGGCGGCGAATGCTGGCTGATGAGCAGGTTCAGGTAGCCGGTGATCCCGACGGCGAAGATGTTGATGATGGTGCCGCTGATGATCTGGTCAGCTCGCACCGAGATTGACAGCCAGGCGTGGACGGCCGAAACCGCCATGGCCGCCAGGATGGCCAGCGCCAGGCCGATCAGCAGCGGCAGCGTGATGCCCATGATCCCGATCCTCAGGTCGGGCAGGAACTGTGCGGCGATGGCGGCGGTCCACCAGGCGACGAAGGCGGCGGTCAGCATCATGCCCTCGATCCCGATGTTCACCACCCCTGAGCGCTCGTTCATGAACCCGCACAGCGCACCCAGGATGATGGGCACGGCGGCAGCCATGATGGTCGGGGCCAGCACCGGCAGCTGGACGATGACGTACACGACGAACTGGATGACCATGCCGATGACGGGGATGTCGTAGAGGAACTCCATCAGCGCCCTACCTCGTCGCCTGCTCGCCGTAGCTGCGGCTCACCGTCTGCAGCTCGGTCCCGAGGCCGGTCCCGGCGGTGCGTACCTTGAGGACCCGCCGCACCACGCTCTCGGCGGCCAGGAAGAAGAGGATGACCGCCTGCAGCACGGCAACCATCTGCGCCGGAATGCCCGCCTCGACCTGCATCTGGCCCGCGCCGGCCTGCATCGCCCCGAACAGCAGGGCGGAGAACAGGATGCCGACCGGGTTGGCCCGCCCCAGCAATGCCACCGCGATGGCGTCGAAGCCAACGGTGGTGCCGTACGAGGCCGGCATGTAGCCGACCTCGCCCAGGATCTCGCTGGCGCCCGCCAGGCCGGCCAGCAGGCCGCAGATCGACATCGTCAGCACGATTAGCCAGCGCGGGTGCATGCCCGCGTAGCGCGCGGCGTCAGGGTTGGCGCCGGCCGTCCTGATCTCGAAGCCGGTGGTGCTGCGGTACAGCAGCCACCACGCCAGCGGTACGGCCACGGCGGCGAACAGCAGGCCCAGGTGGCCGTTGCGGCCGATGATGATCGGCAGCTCGGCGGCCACGATCGCATCGGTTCGGGCGAAGGTGACTTCCGGTCCGGTGCCACGCATCGGTCCGCTGATCACGTACGAGACCAGGTAGATCGCGACGAAGTTGAGCATGATGGTGGTGACCACCTCATGCGCCCCGCGGAAGGCCTTGAGGAAGCCAGGGATGAAGCCCCAGGCCATGCCACCCAGCATGCCGGCAATGATCGAAACCGGGACCGCCACCCAGGGACTCGCATCGTTCAGCGCGATGGCAGCCACCGCCGCGCACATGGCGCCGATCAGGAACTGGCCCTGGGCGCCGATGTTGAACAGGCCGCCCTTGAAGCCGATTCCCACCGCCAGGCCGGCCAGCACCAGCGGCGTGGCGTTGACCAGCGTGTTGACGATCGAGTTCAGCGAGCCGACCGAGCCCTGCAGCAGTGCCTTGTAGGCAGTGATCGGCAGGAAGAGGTCGAATCCGCCGATCAAGGGGCTCGACAGGATCATCAGCACCGCGCCGAAGATCAGGGCCAGGCCGATGGCAATGGCCGGCAGCAGCGAGACGTCCCAGGCGCGGCGCCACAGCGAGCGCTTCGGGGCAGTGGCGGCCGTCACGACGCGTCCTCCTCCATGGTCTGCGGCTGGACGCCGCCGCCCCGCCCGCCGGTGGCCATCAGCAGGCCCACGTCCTCGCGGTCTGCGGTCCGCCCGTCGAGCACCGCCACGAGCTGGCCGCGGAACATGACGCCGATCCGGTCCGACATCTCCAGCACCTCGTCCAGCTCGGCCGAGACGAGGAGGATCGCGATGCCGGTGTCGCGCCGCGCGATGGCCTGGTTGTGGATGAACTCGATGCTTCCCACGTCCAGGCCGCGCGTCGGCTGGTCCAGCACGAGCAGATGGAGCTCGCCCTCGAACTCGCGCGCCACCACGACCTTTTGCTGGTTGCCACCGGACAACGTGCCGCCGCTCACATCGGCCGATGGCGTGCGGATGTCGTACTTCTCGATCGCCTCCTTGGCGTAGGCCTCGATCGCGGCATCGTTGCGGCGCAGGCCGCGCGCGTACGGCGCGTGGTAGTAGTCGTTGAGCACCAGATTGTCGGTGAGCGGGAAGCTAAGCACCATCCCGAATCGGTGCCTGTCGCCTGGGACGAAGCCCAGTCCCATCTTGTGCAGCGTGCGCGGTGAGGCGTGCGTAATGTCGGTGCCCGCCAGCGTCACCGTGCCGCTGGTGGCATGCCGCAGGCCGACCACCGCCTCGACAAGCTCGTCCTGCCCGTTGCCGGCCACGCCAGCGATGCCGAAGATCTCGCCCGCCCGCACTTCGAAGGAGACGTCGCGCACCAACTCATGCCCGCGATCGTCACGGACGGTGAGGTTGGCGATGCTCAGCACCGGCTGCGCCGGATGGCTCTCGCCGCGGTCGACGGTCAGCTCGACGTCGCGACCAACCATCAGCTTGGCCAGGTCGTCCTCGTCCGTCTCGCTGGGAATACGCTGGCCGACCACCTTGCCTCGCCGGATGACGGTGATCCGGTCGGCGACATCCAGCACCTCGTACAGCTTGTGGCTGATGAAGATGATGGCGTAACCCTCGGCCTTCAGCTTGCGCAGGACGCCGAAGATCTCCTTCGTCTCCTGGGGCGTAAGCACCGCGGTTGGCTCGTCCAGGACCAGCACCCGCGCGTTGCGATAGAGGGCCTTCAGGATCTCGACGCGCTGTTGCCAGCCGACCGACAGCGAGCCGACCGGCTTGTCGGGATCGATCTCCCAGCCGAAGCGGTCCCCGAGCTCCTTGATGCGGTGCTTGGAGGCGGTGCGGTCCAGGAAGACGCGCCCCGCCATCGGCTCCTCGCCGAGCAGGATGTTCTCCGCCACCGATAGGACCGGCACCAGCATGAAGTGCTGGTGCACCATGCTGATGCCGCGCCGGATGGCGTCGTGCGGACTGGCGATCTCGACTTCCTTGCCGTCGAGCAGGATCTGGCCGGCATCGGGCACGGCCAGGCCGTAAAGGATGTTCATCAGGGTGCTCTTGCCGGCGCCGTTCTCGCCGAGCAGGGCGTGGATCTCCCCTTCGCGCACCTCCAGGTCGATGCCGTCGTTGGCCACGACCCCGGGGTAGCGCTTGGTGATGCCGCGCATCTCGAGCACGGGCGGCTTCGTGTCGCCCGTCGCCGGAGCCTGTTCAGCCCTCACATCTGCCAAGTCGAGCCACCAGAAAAGTCATGAGCGGACCGGCCACGAGGACCGGTCCGCTCAAGGTTGGGTGCGAACGAGTGCGGCGGATCGGGTCAGTCGGTGCCCGTGTCCTCCGTGCCCGCGTAGCACAGGTTGGACGGCTGGCACGGATCCAGGTCGCCCGCCGCCATGGCGTCGAACGCATCAGTGACCGCCGTCTTGATCTCGTCGGTGATCACGTTGCCGTCGAACTGGTAGTACGGCGACGTCCCGATCCCGTCGTTGTCGGCACCGTAGAAGACGTTCCCGGCACGGGTCGAGCCGCCCGCGAAGGCCTCGATGCCCTCCCGGACCGCCATGCTCAGGTGCTTCTCGGCGCTGGTCACGATGCACTGCGCCTGGTCGGGCAGCGAGATCCACTGGTCGACGTCGACGCCGATCCCGTAGATGCCGGCCGCCACGACCGACTGCAGCACGCCGTTACCGGTCTTGCCCGCCACCTGGAACATCACGTCGGTGTCCGGGTTCTGGGACAGGAACTGGTCGGCGAACGACTTGCCGGTGGTCGGGTCGTTGAACGCGACCGCCAGGTCGTTCGAGACGTACTTGAGGTGGACGGTGATGTCTTCCTTGACGCTCTTGGCGCCGTTCTCATAGCCGCGCATGTAGTTCACGACCGGCGGGATCGTGCCCGATCCGCCGATGGCCGCGATCTCGTTGCTCTGGCTGATGCTGGCGGCCACGATGCCGGCCAGGTAGCCCGCCTGCGCCTCGTTGAAGATCAGGCTCTCGTAGTTGTCGAGGCCCGCACCGGCGACCGGGTCGTCACCGGCCTGGAACTGGTCGACGCCAATGAAGTGGACGTCCGGGTTGGCGGTGGCCGCCTCCAGGGTGGCCGCGCCGAGGGCGAACCCGACGGTGACGATCACGTTGTAGTCGTCGTCGAGCAGGGTCTGGATGTTGGTCGCGTAGTCGGCGGAGTTCGCGGTGACGATGGCCTGCGGCGACGCCGCGCCGATGGAGGCCGCACCCTGCTGCGCGCCGATCCAGCTGTACTCGTTGAAGTTCTTGTCGTCGAGCGTGCCGACGTCCGTCACGACGCCGATCTTCGCATCGCTGGTGCTGCTCGCCTCGACCGGCTCAGGCGTGGCCGCGGTGGCGTCACCGACCTCCCGGCATAGGCCCTTCCCGACATCGATGACGCCTCCGCCACCCGTGCAGGCCGCCAGGGCCAGCGAGACTGCAACCAGTGAAGCGACACCCGCGTGCCGTCGCTGCATCCGCATTGGTACTCCTTACATTCCCCGCGATTTGGGGACTCCTCCGATCCCGGTGCGCGGTGCGCACGGGAAGCCGGACAGGACATGGCGTCCGGACGAATCGGGCGCATCATACTTCGCCGTCAATCCCGCCCTCAAGGTGCTTTCGGCATCCGCGCGACGCCGGCAACCGGCGCGCCGCTCGTATCATCCGCCCGATGCCGACCCCTCCAGCGCCCGCCCCCAGGCTCATCATCTTCGACCTCGACGGCGTGGTCTACCGCGGGCCGGAGCCGATCCCCGGTGCCGCCGCGCTGGTATCCGCCCTGCGGGCCGCCGGAATGGCGACGCGATTCGCCACGAACAACTCGATGGCCACGCGCAGCGCCTACGCCACGCGCCTGGCCGGGCATGGCATCGTGGCCCGTCCCGACGAGATCGTCACCAGCACCTGGGCCACGATCACCCACCTGCAGACGCACGAGCCGGGCATGCGGCACCTGTTGGCCCTTGGCGCCGACGGGATGCTGACCGAGCTGCGCGACGCCGGGTATGACGCGACCCATGTGGGCGACGCAGCCGGAGCCGATTGGAACGGCGCGCCACTGGACCGGGCCTACGACGCGGTGATTGCCGGGCTCGACCCGGAGGTGACCTATCGCACCATCGGGATCGCGGCGGCGGCGATCCGCGCCGGGGCACGGTTCGTGGCCACCAACGCCGACCTGCGCTACCCGACGCCCGGCGGCCTCATGCCGGGTGCCGGGGCGATCGTCGCGGCGCTGCAGGCCACCACGGGGCAGCACCCACTGGTGATCGGCAAGCCGGAGCCGGCCATGTTCCAGGCCATCCTGGAGGCTGATGGCGTCGCGCCCGAGGACGCCCTGGTCATCGGCGACAATCCCGATGCCGACGTGCCAGCCGCGCGGAGGGCGGGCATCCCCGTGGTCCTGGTGCTGACCGGCGTCACCGACGCGACGGCGGCCGCCACCCTGGAGGGGGAGCGGAGGCCCGACTGGGTCGCCGCCGGTCCGGCGGAGGTGGCTGCCCTGCTGGGCGTGACGGTCAGCTGATGGTGGCCCAAGCGCGCCAGGCCCGGTCGGCCTCCCCAGCTGCTCGATCCAGGAAGTCCGGCGGGCCGAAGCCACGCCGAAAGCCGTTGAGCGCGATCGCGCGCACCTCCTCGGCAGTCATCCCCTGTGCGTCAGCGACCCGCGCCATCTCGGTGCTCAGGTCGGTGCTCGAGACCGTCCGGTCATCGGTCGACAGCGAGACGCTGACGCCAGCCCGATGGAGCCGCGCCAGCGGGTGGTCCGCCAGGGACGCCACCAGGCCGGCCTGCACGTTGCTGGTCGGGCACAGGTCCAGCGTGACGTCACGATCGCGAACCTCTTCGATCAGGAGCGGATCATCTGCTGTCGTCGCCCCGTGTGCGATGCGGCGCACGCCGAGCGCCAGTGCCTCCCGAATCCGCTCCGGGCCGGGCACCTCGCCGGCATGGGCGGTGAGTGCCAGGCCGCCGTCCTCGGCGGCGCGGAAGGCCGCCGCGTGCGGTGGAGCGGGGTACGTCGCCTCGGGGCCGGCCAGGTCGAAGCCGACTACCGGCGGCCCGAACTCGGCGGCGGCGCGCGCCAGCTCGACGTTGGCGCCGGGCGGATGGGAGCGCATGGCGGTCACGATCAGGACGACCAGGTGGTCGGGTCCGCTGGCGTGCAGCCCGGCCGCCGTGCCCTCCGCCACCGCAGCCAGCACGTCGCGCACCGACAGACCACGCTCCAGGTGCAGCCGCGGCGCCCAGCGCACCTCCCCGTACCTGACGCCGTCGGTGGCCAGGTCCTCGACCAGCTCCGCCGCCGCGCGGCGCAGCGCATCGGACGTCTGCAGCAGCGCGATCGGCAGGTCGAAGTAGGTGAGCAGCTCGGCCTGGTCTCGGCAGCGGGCCGGCGCCTCCATCCGCGCCTGCGCCTCGTCCTGGGTCAGTGGCAGGCCAATCTCCGCCGCCAGCTCGACCGCCGTGGCGGGGCGCAGCGCGCCGTCCAGGTGCTGGTGCAGCTCTGCCTTGGGCAGCGAGCGCAGGTCGGCGGGACTCGGAGGCCACCGGTGCACCGAGGCATCATAGGATCCGCCCGCCCGTCGAGGGCCGCGCTGGTCGGCGTGCTGGCGGTCGCGCTGCTTGGTGCGTTGCTGGCCGCCAGGCCCGCCGGCGGCGCTGCGGACCCCACCATCGCGGCCGACCGAGCGGCGCTCCTCCGCGCGGAGGCGACGGATGCCGCGGCCCGTCTCGACGCGCTGATCGACCAGCTGCAGGGGGCGCTCGACGCCGGCCGTCGCGGGTCGGCACTCGTGGTCGACGGCGACGAGTCGCCACGCGCCGACCTGATGGAGGCCGCGGCCACCATCGACGGCGCGTCCGACGAGGCAGCGCTCGCGGCCGCCGCCACCGCCCGTGTCGACGGCATCCTGGTCGCGGTGGCACCCCGGCGCGGACCCTTGCCGTCGGGTCCCTCCAGCACGCTCTTCCCGGGCATCTCGGCGCAGTTCACGTCCGCTGCCGAGGCCGCGGATGCATTCGTCGTCCGCCGGCAGGCAACCGACCAGACGCTCGACGCGCTGGCCGATGCGCTCGCCGCGCTCGATGACGACGATCCGCGGAGCGCCCTGGCCCACCTCGACCGCGCCCAGGACGCCTTGGACGCCGTCCGCGATTGGGAGGAGCCGCCCACGGTGCTGCCGTTCTGGCTCGACACGACCGGCGAGCTGCTGAGCGCCGCGCGCCGCATCGCGACGGCCAGCCTGGCGGGTGATGCGGAGGCGGTGGCTCGCGCGGCGGACCGCTACGCCCGGGCCGCCGACGACGCCAATCGCGCCGACTCGGCGCTGGCGATTGCCATTGCCGAGTCGGGTTCGTCCTTGGCTGCGACGCCGCTGCAGCGGCTGGCCGATGCGCTCGGGGCGGCCACCGCGCAGCGCCAGGCACTGTCGGAGATGCTGGCCGGGCGCTGATGGTCCGGCCGTGGCATCGGTCTATACTCGATTGACCCCGAGCTCGCGACGTGGTCCGAACCTGTCCGCAGCCCCTTTGAAGGAGATCTGCCAGTGCGCCTTCGCGCCGAAGCGACCGACCCCGCCAGCGTCCAGGCCGATGTGCTGGCCGTCCCCATCTACAAGGAGGACAAGGAGATCTCGGGGGATCTCGCCGCCCTTGACGCCGCCACCGGCGGTGCGATCAGCAACGCGATCGAGTGGGGCGAGTTCAACATCCTCGAGCACTACACCGCCCTGGTCGACGGCGGGTCGATCGCGGCCGACAAGGTCCTGCTGATCAACGGCGTGCGCCGTGGCCGCGGCAGCTGGCGAGCGCGCCGCATTGCCTCGACCGCCACGCGACGGCTGCAGGGACACGGCGTGGAGCGCATGGCCCTCTGGCTGCGCGACGGCGAGCAGGACGATGCGTTCATCAGCGCCGGCGTCGGGGCGCTGCAGGGCACCTACCGGCCGTACGCGTACTACGGGCGCGTTCGTGATACGCCGGAGATGCTGCGCAGCGTGGCGGAGGTGGTGCTGATCGGCGAGGGCGCGCCGGCGTCGGAGGTGGTCGAGCGGGCGATGGTCATGGCGGAGGGCGTCGAGTTCGGACGCGCCCTGGCCAACCGCGCGTCGAACGACCTCTACCCGGAGCGCATGGCCGAGGTTGCCCGCGAGCTGGAA
>DATBRW010000011.1:0-3082 GCA_036560125.1 Candidatus Limnocylindria bacterium | reverse complement strand
CTGGTCGAGCGTCTTCTGCAGCGTCCGCCGATAGGCCTTCAGCATGGCGTCCACGTAGGCGCCTTCCTTCGTGCGCTGGCTCATGGCGTGCCCGAAGGCGATGGTGCCGATGCCGCCCACGCCGAGGGCGAAGCCCAGCAGCGTCAACCCCGACATCGGGATGATGTAGCCGAGGAAGACGAGGACGCCGCCGACGACCAGCTCGGCGATGCCGATGCCGCTCCAGCGGTTTATGAGCGGCGACGGCATGCGGGCGATCCAGCCCAGCCGCACTGCCTCCTGCTCGAGCTCACCCTTGACCGGATCGAGCTGGTCGTTGATGCGCCATAGCGCCCCTCGGCTGACGATCCCGTCGCTGTGCCCGGCACGGCGCAGGATCTCGTAGGCCTCGGCCTCCGGCTTGGGGAGCTCCTTGCGGTCGTGCGGCAGCTTGAGGATGTCGATGGCCGGGTCGATCAGCGGGTTCGGGTCGTCGTCGGACTTCACGTGCCGGACCTGGTCCAGGTTGCGGAAGGCGATGTAGCCCGATCCGGCAAGCTCGACCAGGGTGGTGTTGATGCTCTGCTGCGAGGCGCGCCCGGAACGGATGACGGTGGCCAGCGGTGGAGTCATGCCGGCAGGCGGCCCGGCCATCAGGATCGAGGGCGAGTCGGTCAGCTCCGGATCGTCGCCGTACCGCTTCCAGGCGGCGAAGGCAAAGCCCAGCGTGACGATCAGCGCCAGCAGGCTGCCGGGGATGCCGACCAGCGCGTTGGCGGTGCGGTACAGCTCCAGCTGGGCGACTCGCGCAGGGGTGATCTGGGCATCGACCTCGTCGACCGCGGCGATCAGTCCTCGACCGACATCGCCCTGCTGGATGGCGGGGATGATCACCTCGTCGCGCAGGCGCGCCTGTGGGTCCTCCGACAGGTAGACGGCCTTGAAGCCGCTGCCCGCGTAGGTGCTGAGCGAGCCGTGCGTAAAGGTGTTGTCGAAGAAGCTCAGCAGGATCACGAACCCGTCGTCGAACCCGCTGCGCCCGATGCCCCACTGGTCCATCAGCCGCCGCGCATCGGCCAGGTTGGTGTCGTTGTCGACGGTTGGTGCGACCCGGGTGTAGATGACGACCTCCGCGCCGCTGCGGGCCTCGATGGCATCGATTCGGGATTCGAGGGCCGCCTCGGTCGGCGGATCCAGGGCGTTGGCGGGGTCGTAGACCGATTGGTCAACGACAGGATCGGGGAACGACAGGCCGCTGCTCCCCAGGCTGCCGATCGCGAACGGCAGTCCGAACTGAGAGAGCGCCAGCAGCCCGACGGCGGCAATCGGCACGATGAAGCGGCGCAGCATCGAGCGGCAGCATAGCGCGCCGCCGGCCGACCTCCGCTATCCTTGGCACGCTGCCTGCTTCCTCAAGGAAGCAAGCGAACGTCGAGGTCAGCTCGCGCCGAATGCGCGAGCCACTGTTTTTCGCCCATCTGCGGCCGCACCACGGCCGAGGCCTCGCGAAGAATCCCGCAACGGAGTCTCATCGTGATGCGACGCGTCGCGGCGCAGTGCGCCGCGCTGGTCGCCGTGGTCATCGTGGCCGCGGCGGCCCTGATGCCCACGCCGCCCCCCGCCGAAGCGTCGGGTGTCAGCCGGTGGAGCGGCCTGCCCGCCCCCGAGCAGCAGACCAAGCACGCTACCAGTGGCCACCACGCCGAGGGGCAGAAGGCTCACCAGCACCGGCAAGCGCGGGACCCCGCCGTCGGCGGCACGGCCAGCAACTACCCCGGCACTGCCGGGTATGTCGGCGTCCCCTCGGTGGCACTGCCTGGAGCGCTGGGCGGCCGCTACACCGGATCGATCGAGGGCTACGTGACGGTTTGCGCCGATCGGTGCGCGCGGCTGCCGGTGGTGGACTGGTGCCAGTGCTACTGGGGCTCGGCCGACCAGCGCGTGGCCGACCTGTCGCATGCGGCCTGGCCGCTGGTGACCGATCGCCCGCTGTCTGCCGGCCTGGTCCAGGTGCGCATCATCCTCAACGAGCCGGCGGTGACCGCCTCACGCCCCGGCCCACGCGACGGCTAGTTGCAGGTCGCCACGACCGACGCGGGCAGCTGCGGCAGCCCGTCGATCTGGTCGGTGAAGGTGTCGGTCAGGCCGCCGTCGATCTGACCCGTCGTGACGCTGGTGGCCCGTATCGGAAAGCCGTTCGCGTCACGCGCCTCCAGCCGGCAGGTGGCTGAGCCGCGCGACGTGCCCTGGTTCGTGACCGTGAACGTGACCACCGCCACGTTGGGCGCCCCTCCAGCCACGGACACCACCTCGGCCTGGTACGGACCCACGCCGCGCATCGCCAGGCTGGCCCAGATGGCGAGTCCCACCACGCCCGCGATGATCGCCACCGCCACGGTGCCGTGGTATTGGCTGGCCGATGGTGTCGCCATCCCGGCCCGGTTGCAGACCTCGCAGATCGACTCATCCGGGCCGATCTCGCGGCCACACTTGTAGCAGTGCCGCGGTGGACGGACGTCGGCTGGCTCCGCCTCGGTCACGGTGCGGGCGCCAGCCGCTCGCCGGCGGCGATCGGCGCCGACAGCCAGTTCTCCTGTGGCGCCAACGGGCAGCTCCAGCGCTCGTCATAGACGCACGATGGGTGGTAGGCGTAGTTGAAGTCGAGCACCAGCTCATTGCCGTCCGATCCCAGGTCGGCGCCCTTCGCCGAGTCCCACAGGTAGCGGCCGCCGCCGTACGTCTCTTTGCCCGATGTCGCGTCGCGGAAGGGGATGAAGATGCCGCCCGCGTACTCGTTCAGCCAATAAACGGCCAGGCGCTGCTCGACGCCGTCGACGGCGAACGCGACCCAGCCAATGCGGCTGAACGGCATGGGCGGTCCCTCGCCCGATCGCGGGACGTCCGGCGCCTCCGCCTCCGGGTCGGCCTCAAGCGGCGCGCTGAAGCGCAGCGCCGGGTCGTTGCGCCAGTAGGCAAGGCCCTGGAACGTTGCCCGCCGACCCTCCGGCACCGGGGACGAAGGATGCTCGGCGAAGAGCCGGTCCTTGCCGGCCCGGAAGTTCACAAGCCGCAGCTGCGGGGCGCGTCGATCTTGGCGCAGGGC
>DATBRW010000010.1:0-14398 GCA_036560125.1 Candidatus Limnocylindria bacterium | reverse complement strand
AGGTCTGACAGGGACGTCAGCAGGAAGCCGCGGTCGCGGAGGCCGGGGACCATGATGCGGAGCGCGTTGAGCGTCTCGTAGCCACCGAGGTGCATCAGCACGTTCGAGCCGCTCTCGGCCTGGGTGATGACCTTGGTCGCGATCTGCTCGGCCGTGGGACCGCCATCGGCAATCGGCTTCCAGTCGATCGTGTCGATGTCCCACATGAAGGTCTTGGTGTAGCCCGCCGCGGCCGCGGCCTGGATCACCGCGCCGTTGATCGATCCGTATGGGGGGCGCCAGTAGGGCACCGGCCGCTGGCCCGTCTGGGTCTCCAGGATGGCGGCCGCATCGGTCAGCTCGCGGCGGATGAACTCGGCCGTCGGCACACCGCCGGCGCATGGTGCGGTGGTCGGCGAGCCGAGACCACCGTGCACCAGGTCGCAGTGGTGCATGGTGTGGTTGCCGATCTCGAACAGCTCCGGATGGGCTCGCACGATGGCCATGATGTCGCGCCCGTGATCGGTCTGGGCCATGGCCCCGGTCGGGAAGAGGGTGGCGCACACGTGGTGGCGGATCAGGAAGTTCAGGATGTCGACCCCCGGGTCGAGCCGCCCACCCATGTCGAAGGTGAGCGCCATGGCGCGCCCGGCGCCGGGGATGGTGTAGAAGGTCTGCGGGCTGCCGGCGGCCACCCGGTTGCCGGCTCGACAGCCTGAGCCGACCGGTGGGGGCGCCGTGGGGGCCGGCGTCGGCGACGAGGGCACGGATGTGGCGACTGGCGTGGCCGATGGGTCGCCGGCGACGATCAGGATCCAGCCCGCCTCCAGGCCATCGGGATTGGTGACCAGCGACGGGTAGCGCTCTGCGTTCCACGCCTGCAGCTGAGCCACCGTTGTGCTCCAGGCGCGCGCGATGGAGAAGAGCGTGTCGCCGCCGACCACGACGTAGACGACACCGCCGGCGCTTGCCGACGGCGGCGGGACCGACGGGTCGATAGACGCCGGTACCGATGGGCTGGCCGGACGAGTCGGGTCGCCTGAGCCCGAAGGGGTGGGCGACGGGCTGGGACCAGCGCAAGCGGCCAGGGAGAGCAGCAGGGCGCACAGCAGCGCGGCGCGACGCCTGTGAGCCGGGCTCATGGAGCGGATGGGCTCAGTTTGGGTTGTAGTGGATGTCCGCGGAGGCAACCGGCGGCATGGCGCCATCGGAGAGGAGCCGCACTTCGCGACGGAGCAGGTCCAGCTCCGCGCTGAGGCGGCTGGCCGCATCGGGCAGCTCCAGCAGTTGCTGCTTGCGCGTCAGCTCGATCTGCAGCACGCCGCCGACCGCGTAGCTGGCGGCCATCGGGTCGTCCGGCAGGTGAATCGGCTTCAGCACTTCGTCGAGGGAGGCGGCCACGGTCGTGATCTCCGGTGATTCCGCGCCTATGGACGCCGCGGACGCCACGAAACGTTTCACCGTCTCGAGGTAGGCGTCGAGCGCGGCCTGCACCTCGGGGAGCAGCGCCTCCGCTCGCGTCGCGTCGCCCGCCTCGTCAGGCAGCGGATCGGCCTGGACGGTGGCGTACGGGCCGGATCGGTCGACCTCGCTCAGCCGGGCCCGTGCGACCCCGACCACCAGAAGCGCCCACCGCCCATCGGCGAATTGCTCGGCCTGTCGCACCTCGACGATGGTGCCCACCCGTTCGGCGCGCGGCGGCCGTGGATCGGCGTCGGCCACTTCGGCGCCCTCGGTGATCATCGAGACGACGAAGCGTCCCGCGAACGGCGACCCATCGGCCACGACGTCCTGGGTCAGCAGCCGGTAGCGCTCCTCGAAGACGTGGATCGGGAGCGGCAGGTGCGGAAAGACCACGACGTGGAGCGGGAAGTACGGAAGTCGCATGCTGCGGCCGATCGTGGCACGGGCCGGCCGATCCTGCAAAGGCCGCCTACTGGACCGCCAGCTTGCCCCGCACCCGTTCGGCGTCAGGCGCGGCGCCCAGGCGCTCGTAGGTCGTCAGCGCGGCGCCGAGCAGCTCGGCGCGCTCTCCGGGAAGTGAGTCGGCCATTGCCTCGCGGGTTCGAGCGGCCTCGAATACGACCGGGACGCCATCGAACGTCTCGATCGCCCGCCGCAGCGCAGTGACACCTTCGTCCGTGCGTCCGGCGGCCAACAGGCTCCGGCCGCGAGCCCGATCCACGTGCCCGTCGACGTACGGGCTCGCCAAACGCAGGTCATCCAGGTCGGAGGCCAGCTGGCCCAGGGCCTGCCAGTCTTCGAGCGCTTCGTGAGCGTGGATCGCTACCACCGCAGCGTCCGGCTGACGCCATCGGGGCCCGCGCTCCATTACGTCCCCCGCCGTTTTCAGCCCGGCTGCGGCGTCGCCCACCGCGACGAGCACATCGGCCGCGGTCGACTGGATCGGGCCCGGGGTCAGCTCGAATGGAATGGTCCGTTCGGCAAGCTCGCGCGCTCTCGTTGGATCACCGCGCCGGGCGACAACCAGCGCACCGCGGTTCGGGCCGCTCTGGACGTTCAGGCAATGGACATTGGCTTCCTGGTCGAAGTTCGCCAGGTGCTCGGCCAGTGCGGACTCGACGCGGTCCCAGTCCCCCAGCCAGTCGGCCGCCGTCATGATCACCGACGTGGCGTGCATCTGGTCGTGCGCGGACATGTGCCGCGCGAGCTCGCTGGATCCCTCGCCGAGCTCAAGAGCACGGACCGGGTCGCCTGACCGCAGGACCGCCTGCGCGGCCTCGAAAAGCGCCGCCGCCTTGGCGGTGGGTGCATCGATCCGCTCGAGCAGCGGCAGCGCGTGAAGCAGCTCCTTCACGGCGCCGGGGTAGTCACCGGTCACATCCTTCAGGTCGGCGAGAATGTCGGCCGCCTCGAACTCGAGCCTGGCATCGTCCAGTTCGCGGGCGATGCCCTTTGCCTCCTCGGCCGCGGCCATGCGCCGCTCGATGCCGAGCGGGTCGGGGCTTCCACTGACGGACCAGCGCAACGCCATCTCCGCCCGGGCGAGCAGCAGCGCTCCCCGCTCACGCCGGTCGCTGACGGCGTCGAGTCCCTCCCCGATGAGGTTGTCGATCTCGACGTGGTCTGGCAGCTGCTGGAACGAGCCACCGCGCATGGCTGCCAAAGTTCCGACGCGGCGCGCGAGCCGCGCCAGACGATCGTTCTGGGTGGCATCGCCCCGCGCCAGCTCGATGGCGGATCGGTACGCGGCCAGTGCCAGCTCACCGTGAAACGCCAGGTCGTGGTCGCGGCCGATGTGCTCGTAGGCGTCCAGGCGCTCGCGATCGTCGGCGGCCAGGGCCAGCGCACGCTCGTGCAGCTCGACCGCGCGATCCAGCGCGTACTGGCGCCGCGCGACATTCCCGGCGCCAAGCAGCGATCCGTGCGCCTTGGCCCGGACGGCCTCGCGCTCGCCCGGGTCAACGAGCCAGGCCAGGTCGGCATCCTCGCCGGCGATGGCCGTCTCGTAGTGGTAGGCCACCAGCTCGATGAACTCGTCGGACCGCTCGCCAGCCAGCTCCGAGATCCAGTCGCCGGCCTCGTCATGCGCCCGGGCACGCCTGGCCTTGGGAAGGCTCGAGTAGGCCACGTCGCGCACCAGCGCGTGCCGGAAGGCGAACTCCTCCTGCCCGCTGAGGCTGCTCGTCGGCCGGACCACCACCAGGCCCTTGTCCTCCAGCACCGCCAGCGATTCGGCGACGCCGTTGGCGGGAATCGCGTGCGCCACCGCGGCAGCCCAGAACGCTCGGCCGATGACCGCGGCTTCCTGTAGGACCCGTCGGTCGGCAGCCGCCAGTGCGTCGACGCGGGCCGCCAGCAGCGCGTAGATGCTGTCGGGGATGGTGGTGGTCAGCGCCGCGCTGGTTGCCCGCCACTGGTCGCCCTCCTGGACGAGCACACCCTCATCGATGAGGCGGCGGACGATCTCCTCCACGAAGAACGGGTTGCCTTCGGCCTTGGCCAGGATGTCGGCCCGCAGGGACGCTGGCAGGTCCGCGACGGTCAGAAGCCGCTCGACCAGCTCGGTTCCCTGCGCGTCGGTCAGCGGCCGCAAGGAGATTGCCGTGGGCGGGCCTCCCCCGGCGGCGCCGAATCCCGGATGCCCTTCCAGGAACTCGGGGCGCGCGGTAGCCAGGATCACCAGGGGCCCGGTCGTCCGGGTCGCGATGCGCTCGATCATGTCCAGGGCCGGCGCGCTCGCCCAGTGCAGATCCTCGATCAACCAGATCGCCGGCCCCGAGGCGGCAAAGGCCGTGGCAAAGCGCGGCCAGGCGCGCGCCAGCTCATCGGCATGGATCGGCGCGCCATCGTCGCCCAGCTTGACGCCCACCGTTGCCGCGAGAGCCTGGGTCGTCAGAACAACCTCCGACGCATCCACGCCAAGCGGCGCCAGCGTGGTCGCCACGCCGGCCCGCATGCGGTCCGCAACCATCTCTGCCGGGTCGTCGAGTCCGATGCCAAACGCCCCGCGCAGGATCTCGGCCAGTGCCCAGTACGTGATCCCTTCGCCCGCGGCGAGGCAGCGACCACGCAGGTACCGCAGCCCGGGTATGCGCTCTTGCGCTGCGGCCACGAACTCGGCCGAAAGGCGGCTCTTGCCGATGCCCGCCGGCCCGAAGACCAGCACGAGCCGCGGCGATCGCGCCTCCGCCGCCGCGTCCATGGCGGCCAGCAGCGTCGCCAGCTCCGCGTCGCGGCCGATCAGGGGCGCCCGCAGCCCCGGGATGCCCCGGGTCGACTCGGGCAGGGCACGGATCAACCGGTACGCGGGCAGCGGCTGCGGCTTTCCTTTCAAGGTGACCTGCATCGGTGCCTCGAACTCGAAGCCGGTGGAGGTCGCCACGTGAGTCCGCTCGCCGACCAGGATGGTGCCCGGCTCCGCCACTTGCTCGAGTCGCGCTGCCACGTTCACGGCGTCGCCGGCGACGATCCGTTGGGTCGGCGCGTCGCCCATCGGCGCCACCACCTCGCCGGTGTTCACGCCGGTCCGGATCTCCAGCGTCACGTTGTGGTCGCGCGCCAGCTGCTGGTTCAGCTCGACCAGCCGCTCGCGCATCTCGAGTGCGGCCTGCAGCGCCCGCGATGCGTCATCCTCACGGACGTTCGGCACGCCGAAGACGGCCATCACCGCGTCGCCGATGAACTTCTCGACCGAGCCACCCCATGCCTCAACCACCGCGGACATGGTGCGGAAATAGGCGCCCAGCAATGCGCGTAGCCGTTCCGGGTCGAGCTGGTCGCCAAGTGCGGTCGAGCCTGTCACGTCGGCGAACAGGATGGTGACGATCTTCCGCTCCTGGCCCTCCCAGGGAGCGGCGTCGGTCGGGGGCGTGGTGCCTCCTCCTACTCCTGGTCGACGAAGGTCATGTCGATCTGGGCGCGCTGCAGCTTGCCGGAGTAGTCGATGTAGACGCTCTTCCACTCGCTGAAGAAGTCGAGCGAGGCCTGGCCCACCTCGCGGTGGCCGTTGCCCGTCGCCTTCACGCCGCCGAACGGCAGGTGCGCCTCCGCGCCGATGGTGCCGTGGTTCACGTAACCCAGGCCGGAATCGAAGTCGCGGATGCTCCGGAAGGCGAGGGTGATGTTCTGCGTGAAGAGCGACGTCGACAGCCCGTACTTCACGCCGTTCACGACCCGCACCGCCTCGTCCCAGTCATCGACCGGAATGACCGATGTCACCGGGCCGAAGATCTCCTCCTGGGCGATCCGCGCATTCGGGCGCACGTCCGCGAAGATGGTCGGCTGGAAAAACGATCCCTTGGCCAGCTTTCCGTCGCGGGCCGGCTCGCCGCCGATCACCAGCTCGGCCTCGCCGCGGCCAATCGCGGCGTAGGCCGCGATGCGCTCGACCGCCGTGTCGTTGATGACCGGCCCGACATCGGTCGCGTCGTCGAGTCCACTGCCCAGCACCAGCGAGGCGACCCGACCACGCAGCGACTGCACGAACTGGTCGTGCACGGACCGATGCACCACGATTCGGCTGGCTGCCGTGCAGCGCTGGCCGCTGGTGCCGAAAGCTGACCACACCACGCTGTCCAGCGCCAGGTCCAGATCGGCGTCCTCCCAGATCACGATCGGATTCTTGCCGCCCAGCTCCAGGCTGACGCGCTTCAGCGTCTCCGCCGCGGTGCGGCTGATCTCGACGCCGGTGTCGGTGTGGCCGGTGAAGCTGATGACCCGCACGTCGGGATGCGCCACGATCGGGTTGCCCACCTCGCCGCCGCTGCCGGTCACCACGTTGACCACGCCGGGCGGGATCCCACCCTCGCGCAGCAGCTCCACGAAGCGCACCAGGCAGGCCGGCGTGTCCGAGGCCGGCTTGATGACTGCCGTGTTGCCGCAGATCAGCGCGGGAAACAGCTTCCAGCCCGGAATGGCGACCGGGAAGTTCCAGGGCGTGATGATGCCCACCACCCCAATCGGCCGGCGAATGGCCATGGCGAACTTGTCGGGCATCTCGGACGGCACGGTCTGGCCGAACATGCGGCGCCCCTCGCCGGCCATGTAGTAGGCGACGTCGATCGCCTCCTGGACGTCGCCGCGGGCCTCCGGCAGCACCTTGCCCATCTCTCGCGTCATCAGGCGCGAGAGCTCCTCCTTGTGCTCGGCCAACAGGCGCGCGACCCTGAACAGGATCTCCCCACGCTTGGGAGCGGGCATCATCGACCAGGCCGGGAAGGCAGCCTTCGCCGCCTCCACCGCGGCATCGACGTCGGCGGCGCCGCTGGCCGCGAACTCTCCGATGACCTCGTCGTGGTTGGCGGGATTCACGCTGGTGAAGGTTGCGCCGGACTTGGCAGCGACCCAGTCGTCGCCGATCAGGTTTCGAAAGGTGGACACGGGCTTGCTCACTCCTCAGGGCTCACGCGGGCGCGGAGCCCACATCGGTTGGTCGGTGGCGGCGATTGTACGTCGCTGACGATTCCCGGCCGAGACGGGACATTCGCCCCTGTCGCACCGCGGCCCGCGATCGGCACACTGGCTGCACAACTGAAGAACCGCCTGCCTGGAGTTATCCGTTTACGTAGTTAACGGGGCTGAAGTAGTGGCACCGGGTGTGGCGGATCACGCGCGACGACGTCGGATCGGCAACGGTCCGGCGTCGCCGCATTCAGTCGCCGCGTTCAGAGGAGCAGCAGGGCCTAGGGTCGCGTCATCCGCATGACATCGAGCGCCTGGTCGAGCTCCTCCATGGACAGCTTGCCCTGCTCGACGTAGCCGCGCTCCAGTACCACGTCCCGAATCGTCTTGCCCTCAGCAACCGCTTGCTTGGCGACCTTGGCGGCCTCCTCGTAGCCGATGTACCGATTGAGCGGCGTCACGATCGACGGCGAGCTCTCGGCGTACTGCCGGGCGCGATCCGCGTTGGCGGAGATGCCCGCGATGCATCGGTCCGCGAAGAGACGGCTGACATTGGCCAGCAACCGGATCGACTCCAGGATGTTGCGCGCCAGCATGGGCAGCATGACGTTCAGCTCGAAGTTGCCGGCCGCGCCGCCGAAGGCGATGGCGGCGTCGTTGCCGATGACCTGGGCACTGACCATGCAGACCGCCTCCGGGATCACCGGGTTCACCTTGCCCGGCATGATCGACGAGCCAGGCTGCAGGTCGGGGATGTTGATCTCGCGCAGCCCGGCGCGTGGGCCGGAGCCCATCCAGCGCAGGTCGTTGGCGATCTTGAAGAGGCTGACCGCCACCGTCCGCAGCTGGCCCGATGTCTCGACGAGGCCATCCTGGGCCCCTTGCGCCTCGAAGTGGTCGCGCGCTTCGGTAAGCGGCAGGCCGGTGCGCTCGGCCAGCACCGCGATGGTGCGGTCCGCGAAACCGGGAGGCATGTTGATGCCGGTGCCGACCGCGGTCCCGCCGAGTGGCAGCTCCGCCAGCCGGGGCAGAGCGGCCTTCAGGCGCTCGACGCCCGCCCGTACCTGGGCGGCATAGCCGCCGAACTCCTGGCCCAGCGTGACCGGCGTGGCGTCCATGAGGTGGGTTCGGCCCGACTTCACCACGCCGGCGAACTCGTCGCGCTTCGCCTCCAGCGCCGCGGCCAGATGCTCCAGCGCGGGGAGGAGGTCGTTGACCACGCTGGCCGTGGCGGCCAGGTGGATGCTGGACGGGAAGACGTCATTGCTCGACTGGCTGGCGTTGACGTGGTCGTTGGGATGGACGGCCTGTCCCAGCCGCTCCGTCGCCAGGGTGGCGATCACCTCGTTGGCGTTCATGTTGCTGCTGGTGCCGGAGCCGGTCTGGAACACGTCGATCGGGAACTGGTCGTCCAGCCTGCCCGCTGCGACCTCCTCGGCGGCCGCCCGGATCGCCTCGGCCATTTCTGCCTCGATGATCCCCATCTCGCCGTTCACCTGCGCGGCGGCGGCCTTGATCGCGCCCAGTGCTGCGATGTGCGCGGGCGCCAGGCCCTGCCCGGAGATCGGGAAGTTCTCGACTGCGCGCTGCGTTGTGGCGCGCCACTTGGCGTCGCGCGGAACGCGGACATCGCCCATCGAGTCGTGCTCCACGCGGTAGTCGCCGGCGTCGTCCGATGCATTGGCGGTCATTGGGCAGCCCTAGGCGTCATGGTGCGGCTGTTCCGCCTCGACGAAGCGAATCACCGGCGGGATGAGGTAGGGCAGGATCCCCGCGTCGAGGTCCTCCAGGATCCGCTCGGCACGGCCAATCAGCTCGTTGACGAAGATGCCGTGATGAGCAGGCTGGTACGGCTTCAGCTTGGCGACCCCCTCGCTCAGCTTGTTGCGCGCGCCGCGGCGGTTGCGCCGCTGCAGATGCAGCAGACCCGCGGCCAGCTGGATCAGGCCCTGGTAGAAGTCGCGCTCATCGTCCGGCGCGGCGCGCCACAGGGTCTCCCACGCCTCATGCGCATGCCAGTAGCGGACGCCGTTGAAGAGTGCGACGCCACGGCGGAACAGGTCGTCGGCATCCGCGGGCGACAGGGGCGGCGTGCGACCGCGAGGAAGCTCTCCGGCCTGGGCGGTCGATTCAACCATCGGCCCGGATCGTACCAGCCGCGCTGCGGTCGCCCGCCCCGGGTCGGTCGGCCCAGCGGCTAGCCGGGGGGCTGATTCCCTGCGATGTTCACCATCCACGCCACGCCGAACTTGTCGGTCAGCATCCCGAACTTGTCGCCCCAGGGCGCCGCCTCGAGCGGCATCGTGACCGCACCACCGTCCAGCAGCTTGTCCCAGTAGCCGGACAGCTCGGCATCGTCATCCCCGCTTAGCGAGATGCTGGTGCCACCCGGCGGCTGGTACGTCATCGTCGGCGGCGTGTCCGAGGCCATCAGGGTCATGCCGTTCGACGCTTCGAGCTGTGCATGCATGACCAGGTCGGCGTCATCCGCACCCTGCGACATGCCTCCCTCGGCGAAGGTCTGGGTGGTCAGCTCTCCGCCGAAGACGTCGTGGTAGAAGTCCATTGCCTCGCGGGCCTTGCCGTCGAAGCTGAGATATGGGTTCAGTCGAGAAGGCATGCGTGGCTCCTATGACGTTGGTGGTCCCGGTAGACACTACCCCCGATCGGCTACGACTGATTGTGGGGGCGGCGGCGTCAGAGCTCACCGGCCTCCATCATCTGCTTCAGGTTCTGAAGCCCCTTGTCCCAGCCGCGCTCGTACGGGCCGATGAACAGCGGGCCGACGAGCCGCATCAGGCCATGCAGCTCGAAGGTGGTTTCGACTGCGACGCTCGTACCGCTGGATACGGGGCTGAAGTCCAGGGTGGCCTTGAACGGCGCGCTTGCCGACTCGCCCCTCAAAGCGGCCCGTCGCGGTGGATCGTATTCGGTGACCACCGCGTCGTTCTCGCTGGCGCGTCCCATCACTTTGACACGTGCCCGGCGCACCGATCCGACACCGTGCGGCGGCGGCGTCACCCACCACTCCTCTACGCGCGCTGGGTACCAGCGACCGGTCTTCGTGACGTCGGTCAGGACTGCAAAGACGTCCTCGATCGACCGCTGGATGTGGACGGTGTGCCGCGTCGTGTCGTCAGTCCCGCTCATTGACTGGCGTGAAGCCACCATCCGCCGCGCGCGCCATGACGAAGAGCAGGTCGGCCAGGCGGTTGAGGTAGGCCAGCACGTGCGAGTCGGGCAGTTCGCCCGCCTCGGACAGGGCGACGGTCCGACGCTCGGCCCGTCGCGCCACGCTGCGGGCCAGGTCCAGCGCGGCGCCGGTCATCGATTCGCCGGGCAGCACGAACTCGGCCGGCATCTCCTGGGTCGCCTCCAGGGCATCGATCTCCGTCTCCAGCGCGCTGACCATCTCAGCGGTCACCAGGGTCGTGCCCGGGGTCAGCCGTTCGCGCCGATCGGTGTGGGTGGCCAGCTCGGCCCCGACCACGAACAGCTCGCGCTGCAGGCGCACGAGCAAGGGGTCCAGCCGTGCCTCGGTCCGATCGGTGATGGCGCCGATTGCGGCCCGCGCCAGTCCCAGCGCAGAGACCACCTCGTCGGTGCTGCCATACGCATCGGTCCGCAGGTCCGCCTTGCTGACCCGATCGCCGCCATACAGGAGGCCGGTGGTGCCGTCGTCGCCCTTGCGGGTATAGATGCGCATCGCGGGGATGGTACGCGGCTGCCGGGGACGACCGACTGACGCGGCTAGAAGAGGCCGGGCGGTGGCTCCCAGCGATCCGCCAGCAGGGTGACCTTGACCGGCGGTCCGACGACCTCTTCCGTCTTCTCCTTGATCGTCTGGATCAGCTCACCGGCCCACGGGCAGAAGGGCGTGGTGAGCACCATCTTGATCTCAGTGGGCGCGCCATCCGTCCCGATCTCGACGTTCTTGATCAGGTCCAGGTCCACGATGCTCATGCCGATCTCCGGATCCTGGATGTCGTAGAGCGCGGTCATGACCTCGTCCACCTGGGCGAGGTTCGAGTCGATCGTCATATCCCGACCAGTTTACCAAGGATTCGCGAGAGCCCTACTTCAGGGCGGTATCGAACTTCGGGTGCGGGGCCGGCACGGTCGGCCGCACGCGGGTATAGCCCTCGTACACCAGGCCGTCGCGCTCCAGCGTTTCCCGCAGCTCCTTGGCCTCCTCGCGCGCGTCCGGCTGGCTGGCGTGGCACTCCAGCGCCGCGATCCGCCGCTCCACCACCGGCGTGATGTCGATCCGGTGTGTGGCGGCGCCCTCCTCCGGTGACAGGTCGTAGCGCCTGGTGCCGGATCCGAAGACCGGCGCGATCACAAACACCGAGTGCGGTGCGATCCCCTGCTCTGACAGTCGCTCGATCGCCCAGCGCGTGGCGGAGCCGATCACCACGTGGTCGGGGTGCCCAGTCACGCCGTGCGCCCCAAAGGTGACGACCGTGTCCGGTTGCCGATCGGAGAGCCAGAGCGCGATGTCGTCGACCAGCTCGGAGAACGACGCCTCCGCCAGGCCGCCGTCGGGGAACCCGTCCAGCAGAGTCACCTCGTCCAGGCCGATACGCGCAGCGGCGCAGCGCAGCTCGTCTTCGCGGCGGTCCGCCAGCTCCTCGTCCGGGACGCCGTCTGGCGTGCCGGCCTCGCCGCGGGTCGCGACCAGCAGCCGCACCGCGCGGTGCGCGTCATGCGCCAGCGCCAGCGCTCCCGCGCAGCCGAAGCTCTCGTCGTCAGGATGCGCCAGCACGGCGGCGATGCCGCCGTATCGCTCGTCGGGGCGCGATTCGCTCACCAGTTAGCCGACCTCCTCGTCGTCGTCGCTCAGCAGGGACCAGCCGCGGGCCTCGACCGAGGTCCTCATCGTACGCAGCACCGCCAGCTTCGCGCTCGCCACCTCCGTCACGAAGCGGCGGGTCCCGGCTTCGTCCAGCGTCGATCCCGGCGGCGCCGAGTCGCGACCGACGTTCAACCAGGCCAGGTGGTATCGGTCCATCCGTCCCCAGACACGTTCGAGCAGCTCGTCCGAGTTGAGCAGCCAGACGCGGAACAGGTTCCAGTCCGGGTCGGTTGTGAGGCGCTCGCCATCGGCGATCAGGCGATCGGTGGCTTCCAGGAAGGCACGCCGGGACATCACCGTGCGGCCGGGCATGGTGCAGAGGATAGGTGAGCGCTCTCGCCCGCGCCCGTCCGTACTATTGCCGCTCCGCCGCCGGCTTCGAACACTTACCCGTCGTGGATCGCTTGGGCATGCCGGGCTTGAATGCCAGGGCCGTCGCCACCTTGGCCGCCGCGCTGCTGGCGCCGGCGGCCGTTGCCGTGCTCCGGCTCTTTCCGCCGCTGAGCCTGAGCGAAACGGGCGCTCCCTCATGGTTGGGTCCGACCATGGCCGGACTCGCCGCATTGGCCGTGGGCGTCGCCGCCACCCTGGCGGTGGCGGCCGGCCTGCGCCGCTCGATGCTCGCGCCCCTCATTGAAGCCGCCGGGCTCGGCGCCCTGGCTGCCGGCCTCGCGGCGGGGACCGTCCATGCGCTGACCGACCCGGCCTCGTTCCCAAACGGCGGGCTGCCAATCGCCGCGGTGGTCGCCGGTGCGGGCTTGTTGGTGAGCCGGCTGGTGCCGGAGGCTCGGCTCGACGCCCGCGCGCGACGCATGACGCTGGTTGGTGTGGCAGTGGTGATCGAGGTCGCGCTGGCGGTGGCGCTGTTCGCACCGGTCGAGCCGGCCGTGGCGCCGTGGCTGACCGCCGCAGGCGCCGCCATGGCGGCCGCCGCCTGCGTGCCCTGGCCCTACCTGGGCGCGGCCCTGCTGGCCGGCGCGTTCGCGGCGCTGACCGCCATTCGGCCCGGCTCGCTGGACGCCATCCCGTCGCTGCTGGCCATGCTGGCGGCCGGCGTCGTCTGCACCTGGGAGCGCATGGCCGCCGACCGGGCCGCGCCCCTGCCGACGATGGCCGTCGGGCTACCGGCGCTGACGACTAGCCTTGCCCCGATGCAACTCAGCACCCAGTCCGGTCGCGCGGACGACGAGGCACTGCGCCTGGCGCACGAGCTGCGTGGCACGATCGAGGAGCTGATGCAGGCGCGCCGCACCATCGAGCTGCAGCGCGAGGAGCTGCTGCGCAACGCCAGCCACGACCCGTTGACCGGCGTGGCGACCCGCCGGCTCGTGCTGGAGCGGCTAGCGATCGAGGTCGCCGAATCGCGCCGCTATTCACACCCGGTGGCGGCGGTGCTGATCGACGTCGACGGCTTCACCCAGCTGAACCACGAGCACGGCCTGGCGGTCGGCGACGACGTGCTGCGCGAGCTGGCCCTCCGCCTCCGGCTGCGAATGCGCGCGGCCGATGCGCTGGGCCGGGTAGGAGGCGACAGCTTCCTGGCCATCCTGCCCCACACCGACGAGCGTGGCGCGGCGGTGTTCTCCGACGCGGTCCGCAGCCGGCTGGTGGCGCGCCCGATCATGACGGCCGCGGGTGAGATGACGGTGGCCATCTCCATCGGCGTCGCCTTCATGCGGCCCGGGATGGAGCTCACCCCAGAGGAGCTCCTCGCCGCCGCCGACGAGGCGCTGGCGTCGGCACGTGCCGCCGGTGGCAACCGGATCGCCTTCGACCGGATGCACGGCCTGATGCGGATCGACGAGCGCCAGAGCTTCGAGGCGCCGGAGAGGCCGCAGGACACGCAAAGCGGGAACGGCGCGTCATGAGGCTTGAGGCCACAAGATAGCGGTCGCGGCTTATCCACACCGCAACATGTTGTGGACAACCGGCTCCATCGGGCCATGGCCGATGGTATCCTCGACCCCTGATGCCGCCCGTCCCTGAGCTGTCCGCCAAGCTCATCTTTCCCACCAAGGAGATCGTGGAGGAGTACTACCTCCCGATCATCTACACCGCGTGCCGCACCTGCTACTCGGAGCAGCTGCCTGACCAGATCTGGGATAAGGCGGTCAGCCGCCAGGTGGCCGACGAGAAGCAGCAGAACCTGGTGCGCAAGGTCATGGAATCGGGCCACGGCTCGACCATCGAGCACGTCAATTTCACCTTCGCCATCAGCGGCGTGACCCGGACGCTCTCGCACCAGCTGGTCCGCCACCGGGCGGGCACGGCCTTCGATCAGCAGTCGCAGCGCTACGTCAGCTTCAAGGCGCGGGACAATTACACCGTCCCCGACTCGATCGCCAACGGCGACCTGCCCGATGACCTGGCCGGTCAGTTCCGGCAGGCGATCGACGACAACCTGGCCCTCTACGGGCAGCTGCTGCAGGCCGAGGTTCCGGCCGAGGACGCCCGCTTCATCTTCCCGAACGCCATGCAGACGAACCTGATCATGACGGTGAACCTGCGTCAGCTGATCCACATGTCCGGCCTGCGCCTCTGCACCATGGCGCAGTGGGAGATCCGGCAGATGTTCAAGCAGATCCGCCACGAGATCTTCCGGGTCTCGCCCTTCTTCGGGTCCTTCCTGGCGCCGAAATGCATCCCACTCGGGTACTGCGACGAGATGGGCAATCGCGACGAGCACTGCCGCATCCGGCC
>DATBRW010000009.1:0-4584 GCA_036560125.1 Candidatus Limnocylindria bacterium | reverse complement strand
CGCTGGCGCCGAAGGTCCGCGCGAAGATCCGGTCGCGCAGCAGGCCCATGGCGTAGTTGCCGAACAGGAGCACCGACAGGAGCACGCCACCGGCGGGCAGGAACCTGGCCAGGGCACTGCGCGCGTTGGTCACCATCTGCCACGTAGCGTGGCATGCGCCGTGATCTCTAGGATGGCGCCGTGCGCACGCTGGGTTGGTTGCTGATCGTCTACGCGGCCCTAGGGCTGATGCTGCTGGTGGCTGCCGTGGCCGTGGGCATGCCGATGGTGGGCCGCGTGGAGCGGATCGCGGATTCGGCCAATGGATCGATCCGGGCGGCTGCCGGCTCAGCGCGGGCCGCCAGCCAGGCGCTCGCCGGATTCGACGACAGCCTCACCCAGGCGCAGCAATCGGCCTCCGACGCCGCTGCCCTCAGTCGAGACGCGGCCCAGACGCTGGAAGGGCTGTCAACGGCGATGAACGTCTCGATCCTGGGCACGCAGCCACTCGTCGGCCTGGCAGACGACTTCGCGGCCACCGCAGACCAGCTGGTGGGGCTTGGCGACAGCCTGGAGCAGATTGGCCAGGCGATGGCCACCAGCCAGGCCAACGTCGATCAGGTGACGCTGCAGCTGGACGAGCTGACCGACCAGCTGACCGACCTGGCCGGCGCGACAGAGGCGGAGCTGGCGGGTGCCGATCCCCCGCTCACCTGGCTCTTCGCCGGCTTTCTGGCGTGGCAGGGGGTGCAGGTGGTCGCTGCCGGATTGGCCGGGCTGCTGATCCTGCGCAACGCGTCCAGGCCGTCTGCGGACAGCACCTAGGGACGGCTAGGCGGCGCCGCGCAGGATCGCTCGCATGCGCAGCAGCGAGGCCAGGTAGAGCATCGCGCCGATCCCCACCAGGGCGGCGATCATCCAGGGCTCGGTCACCATTCCACGCAGCATGGCGTCCTGCAAGGTGGCGATGCCATGGGTCACCGGCAGCACATAAGCCAGGTATTGCACGGGACCGATGAAGTCCTGCACCGGCAGCACGAATCCGCTGAAGAAGACCGAGGCCAGCAGCACCAGCATCGCCAGCTGCACCGCCATCCGCTCCGAATCGGCCAGCAGCGAGATGAGCAGGCCCACGCCGAGTGAGGCGAACGTGAGGAGCAGCACGATCAGGATGGCCTCGACGTAGCCGCTCAGCACGGGGACCTGCAGCACGAAGATCATCAGCGCGCCAACCACGGCGGTCACGAACAGGCTGAGCAGGGCGAAGGCCACGTACTTGCCGGTCAGCACCTCGGTCGCATTCACCGGCGCCACCCGGAACAGGTCGATCTGACCGCTCAGTCGCTCGCGCACCATCGACAGCGAGCTGAGGGTGATGGCCAGGTGCTGGATAACGAGGGCGAGCACGGCCGGGCCGAAGAAGTTGATGACGCTGGGCTCGGTGGGCGCAACGTTCTGGGTCTTGGCCGTGGTGGGCTCGGCAATGACGTCCGGCGACAGGTTCTCGACCCGCGGGCCAAGCTCGCTCTCCGCCAGGTCGATTCCCTCGGCCGCCGCCTGGCGGATGATCTCCGCATTCAGCGTGCTGACCATGGTCGACACCGCCAGCCGGGCGAGTCCGTCGTAGATGGGGTCCACCTGGTTCCAGCCCACCAGGATCTCGGTCTGCTCCCCCTTGCGCAGCTGCTCGATCGCGTTCTCCGGCGCGACCACCACCAGGTCGGTCTCCAGGTTCTCGAGCCGGGCGATGGCAGCTGCACGGTCATCGGTCACGGCCGTCACCTGGATTCGGCCTGGCGCCAGCTCCTGGTAGAACTCGGCGTCCCGCGGCAGGGTGGATCCCTGCGGGATGACCACTTCGGTGGCAAAAGGCTGGCGCTGGCCCGTGTAGCCGAGGCCGAAGAGCAGCATCACCAGGAACGGTCCCAGCACCAGCGCGAACAGCATGCCTGGCCGTCGCAGCGTCTCGCGCAGCTCCTTGCCGGAGAAGGAGGTGATGCGGACCAGGCTGCGCCACAGGTCACCCATCGGCCGATGCCTCCACTTCGTCGTCGGCCGTGCGCTGGCGCTGCACCAGCTGGGCGAAGACCTCGTCAAACGACGGCTGGTGTTCCTCGACGCTGACCAGGGCCACGCCCGCCGCCCGGAACGCCTCGATCAGGCGGGGCGTGGCGATGCCCGCCTGGGTGGCCGTCACGATCAGGCGCCGATCGCCGGCCTGCTGCACGGCGATGACCTCCGGCACATTGGCCACCAGCTGCGGATCGATCGGTTGCTCGGCATCCACCTGGATCACGTCTCCGCCGAACACGCTGCGGCGCAGCTCCTCCGGCGCATCGAGGGCGATCAGCTTCCCCTCGGCCAGCAACGCGACGCGGTCGCAGTACTCCGCCTCACCGACGTATTGGGTCGTGACCAGCAGTGTCCGGCCCTCGTCGCGCATGGCGCGCAGCTCGTCCCAGATGGCGCGCCGCAGCATCGGATCGATGCCAGCCGTCGGCTCGTCGATGAACAGGACCTGGGGGTCATGGACGATGGCACAGGCCAGCTCCAGGCGCCGCTGCATCCCGCCCGACAGGTCGCCGGCGCGGCGATCGCGCGCGTCCCACAGGTCGACAACCGACAGGGCGCGCTGGATGCGACCACGACGGCCGAACCACGAGATGCCGTACAGGGCGGCCACGAACCCGACGTTCTCCCTGGCCGTCAGGTCCGGGTAGAGGGAGAAGAGCTGTGGCATGTAGGCGATCCGCTCGCGCGTCTTCCGGCTGAACCGCTGCGGATCCTCGCCCAGCACCTGCGCTTCCCCGTGGGTGGGGCGCAGGGTTCCGGTCAGCAGGCGCACCGTCGTGGTCTTGCCGGATCCGGATGGACCGATCAGGCCCAGGATGCTGCCCGCGGGGACCGCCATGCTCACGTCTCGGACGGCCCACAGGCCATTGAACCGGCGGCTGACGCCGGACATCGCGATGACGGGCTCGGCGCCCTCCGGGGATATGGTCACGCGGGCGGCTGAAGCAAGCCCCGTGCCGCGCAGGGTCAGGACGGAACGGTCAGCGCGACCAGTCGATCGAGGTCGAGATGGTCCCCAGCACGCGCCGGATCTCGCCGCGATAGCGGGTCCCGGACGGGTGCTTCTCCAGCCAGCGCAGGTAGTCGGGGTCGGTGCCCGCCAGCTCCTCGATGGTGCGCCCGGCGTAGTGCCCGAAGTCGAGCCGGGTGGGGTCGAACGATGAGGATGTGTCGCCCGGTCCTACCGGTCGGAGCCGATCCTCCTCGATTTCGAATGCCTGCTCTCCCCTATCCCCATCTGCCATCGCTGCCTCCACCTGGCCAGGGAGCTTGCTCGCTTCGGCGGCATCCTACGCTCGGCGCAGGGACCTCGCAACGGCTTCCGCGCTAGGCCCGATGGACCTCGCGGCCGTCGACGAGGGTGAGGTCCGCGCCGACGTCCGCGAGCGCGTCATCAGCCCTGAGGAGCGTGGCGAGATCCACGTTCAGAACTGCAAGATCGGCGCGAGCACCCGGACGCAGGTGTCCCTCATCCATCAGGCCGGCAGCACGGGCGGATGATGCCGTGTACGCGGACAGGGCCGCCTCAACTCCAATCGCCTGTTGCGCCTGCCAGTCAGGCGTTCCGTCGCGCGGGAAGCGACGGTGCACGGCGGCGAAGATGCCGGTCCACGGGTTGGGCGACTCGATTGGCGCGTCGGAGCCGAATGCCAGCCGCGCCCCCGCCGCACGGAGGGCGGCCACGGGGTATGCGTCGGCCTGACGATCGGCCCAGCAAGCCTCGACCATCGGCCGGTCGGCCGCGCAATGGACCGGCTGCATGCTGGCCGTGAGGTCACGCGCCGCGAGCCTGGGCAGGTCTGCCGGCTGCATCAGCTGCAGGTGCTCGATTCGGTCCGGTGGCGCGCCGGGTTCACGGTGGCCCGCACGTTCGAAGGCATCCAGCACGTCGGCAACGCCACGGTCACCAATGGCGTGGATCGCCAGCCCTATCCCCGCGCCGCGGCCGGCCGCGATGAGCGCGTCGAGCTCCTCCGGCGACAGGCGTGGGATGCCCGTCTGGCCCGGCGGTCCGCAGGTGTAGGACTCGAACAGCGCGGCTGTGCGCGAGCCGAGCGCGCCGTCCACGTATGCCTTGGCCCAGCCGATGCGCACCGTCTCGCTCCCGTCGACCAGCGTGCCGCTCCGCAGTCCCAACGCGGCGGCGGCGGCGATCGCGCCGGCGGGCAGGTTCACGGTCAGCCGCAGCCTCCCTTCCAGCCTGTCGCGCAGCGAGAGCAACGCCGATGCGCGGTCACCGAGCGCCGCGAATGGTCCGTCGCCGGCATCCGGCGCGGAGTCGCCCGCATCGACCACAGTGGTCACGCCCAGCGCCGCCAGGTCCGCCACGGTCTCGTCCACGGCGCTCGCCAGTTCCTCGCCCCGCAGCCGCTCCGCGACGCACTCCACCAGGTCGGTCGCCGTCTCGCGCAGGACGCCGGACAGCTCCCCCGCGCTGTCACGCTCCAGCCGTCCACCGGCGGGGTCCGTCGACGATCGGTCCAGGCCGGCACGCCGCAGCGCCGCGGGCGAGGCCCAGGCCGAGTGCGCGTC
>DATBRW010000008.1:0-5419 GCA_036560125.1 Candidatus Limnocylindria bacterium | reverse complement strand
GCGCGCCCGCTCGGCCAGGACCAGGTGTCGCGGCTCGAACAGCGATGCCACCCGCAGCGGCGGCAGCCCGGATTGCCGCGTGCCCAGCAGGTTCCCCGCGCCGCGCAGGCGCAGGTCCTCCTCGGCGATGGCGAAGCCGTCAGACGAGTCGCGCAGCACCTCCAGGCGCTGATGCGAAAGGTCATCGACAGCATCCGACACCAGGATGCAGAAGGACCGATGCGGCCCGCGACCCACCCGGCCACGCAGCTGGTGCAGCTGCGCCAGGCCAAAGCGCTCGGCGTCCTCGACGAGCATGACGCTCGCGTTCGGTACGTCGATCCCGACCTCGATCACGGTGGTGGCCACCAGCACGTCCAACGCTCCCGCGGCGAAGGACTGCATGGTGGCGTCTCGGTCGTCAGCGCGCTGCTGCCCGTGCACCAGCCCGATTCGCAGCTGCGGCAGGGCGTCCTGCAGGCGGATGAGCTCGGCCTCGGCACTGGCCACGGTCAGCACCTCGCTCTCCGTGACCAAGGGGACGACCACGAAGCTCTGGCGACCCTCCGCCGCCTCGCCGGCGATGAAGGCTTCGATCTTCGGCAGCGCCGCTCGGTCGCGCAGCTCGGTGCGGATCGGCTGCCGCCCCGGTGGCAGGTGGCGCAGGGTCGAGATCGACAGGTCGCCATAAAAGGTAAGCGCCAGGGTGCGCGGGATGGGCGTGGCGGTCAGCGCCAGCACGTGTGGCTCCAGCTCCCCGCCCTTGGCCTGCAGCGCGGCCCGCTGCGCAACGCCGAATCGATGCTGCTCATCGACCACGGCCAGGCCCAGCCTGGCGAACTCGACCGCCTCGCTGATGACCGCATGCGTGCCGATCACCACTTCCGCCTCGCCGGCGGCGATGGCGCCCTGGATCTCGCGTTTGCGCGCCGGCGCCAGCGAGCCGGACAGGAATTCGGCCCGGACGCCCAGCGCCTCGAGCAGTGGCGCCAGGCCGTGGTAATGCTGGCGCGCCAGGATCTCGGTCGGTGCCATCAGCGCGGCCTGCCAGCCGGCGCGCACCGTGCCGGCCAGCGCCACCGCCGCCACTGCCGTCTTGCCGCTGCCCACGTCGCCCTGCAGCAGCCGGCGCATCGGCCGGTCGGCGGCCAGGTCGGCCACCACCTCATCAACCGCCACACGCTGGTCTTCGGTCAGCTTGAATGGCAGCGCCGCGACCAGCTCATCAAGCAGCTCGGGTGCTACCGCGATGCGGGCCGCCGTCAAGTCAGCCCGTGCCTCGCGCGCCTGCGCCAGCGTCAGCTGGAGCGCCAGCAGCTCGTCGAAGGCGAGCCGGTCAAGGGCGGTCGGCACGTCGGCCGCTTCCTCCGGGAAGTGGGCCGTGTGCAGAGCATCGGCCAACCCGGGCAACCCGCCGCGCTCGCGATCCGTGAGCGGGTCGTCCAATCCCGGCAGCGCCCGCTCCAGCACGCGGGCCAGCAGCTCGCGGACCCGTCGCTGGGTGACGCCGGAGGACAGCCGGTACACGGGGACCACCCGCCCCGTGTGCAGCGACTCGTGGTCGGCCGCCGAGAACTCGGGCGACACGAACTGCGGCCGCCAGCCACGCAGCTGCACCTTGCCGCTGATGAGCAGCTCGGTGCCGGGTCGCAGCCGGTTCTCGACGAAGCGGCGTCCAAACCAGATCGCTTCTGCGGTGCCCGTGTCGTCGGCCAGCTGCGCGATCACACGCTGCGGACGGCGCCCGAATCCCTTCTCGATCTTCACGTCGGTGACCCGTGCGCGTGCCGATTGCTTCTCGTCCGGCACCAGGTCGTGCAGCGGCCGCAGCTCGCTGAAGTCGTCGTAGCGGAAGGGCAGGTAGAAGAGCGCGTCGCGCGGGGTCGCCACGCCCAGCCGTCCCAGCGCAGCCGCGCCGCGCGCCAGTTCCGGCAGCACTGACTTGATCGGCCGGTCGAGGTCGTCAGCGGCCAGCGGACGAACCGCGGTCGAGACGCTCATGGAGGGCCGTCCGATTGCACCGCTCGATCGTAGCGTGCTAGGATCGGCCCGTTCCGGCGACGCCGAGGAGCGGTGCGCCGGTTCGTTCATGATTGGAGTTCCCAATGGCACGCGAGTGCGAGATCTGCGGCAAGAAGCCGATCACCGGCTGGAACCCGCAGTCGGTGGGGATGAACCGGAAGCGCGCCCTGCGCCGCTGGCTTCCCAACCTACAGCCGATGATGGTCAGCCGCGAGGGCCGCATGGTCCGCATCAAGGCCTGCTCGCGCTGCCGTCGAACCGCCGAGAAGGTCTAGACCCCGCCCAGGTCGCGCGCCGAGTCAAGCACCAGGGTGAACGGCCCGTCGTTGACCAGCTCGACATCCATGGTGGCGCCAAAGCGCCCGGTGGCCACGCGATGGCCGAGTTCGCGCAGGCGCTCCACGAACCGATCCACCAGCGGCGCGGCCACCTCCGCCAGCGCGGCATCGGTGAAGCCTGGTCGTCTTCCTCGACGCAGGTCGGCGTACAGCGTGAACTGGCTGATCACCAGGAAGCTGCCCTCCGCGTCGGCCAAGGTCAGGTTGGTCTGTCCCGCGGCATCCTGGAAGTAGCGGAGCCAAGCGAGCTTGTCGGCCATGCGATCGGCGAGCGCAGCGTCATCACCGGCGCCGATCCCCAGCAGGACGACGGACCCGCGCCCAATCTCGCCCACGACCTCCCCGTCCACGCGGACCGCGGCACGGCTCGCGCGCTGGACGACGAGCCGCATCAGCGAGCGGCGGTGGTGATGCCCGCGTCCTCACCCGGCCGCGGCGGGCCCAGGGCCGATTCGGTGAAGAGCGCCTGCGCATTCCAGATCATCCAGCCGCGAGCGTCGTTGTCGCGCAGCGCCTTCATCTCCGCCTCGACGTCGGTGGCCGTGTAAGCGCGGAACTCGCCGTAGCCGAAGTCCTGGATCCATGGCCGGATCTTCATCGGCAGGCCCTTCGACTCCTTGTTCATGATCTTCAGCGACTCGTCGATGATCTGGTAGGGGTGCTCGTTTGGCACCGCGAAGCCGAAGGTATAGGGGCCGTAATGGCTGGGGTAGACCATCGGGCAGAAGTAGTCGACGAACGGCATGATCACCTCCGGCCGCTGACCAATGCCCTGATCGTCCGGCGCGATGAAGCTGATCGGGAAGACATCGGCCCCCAGGAAGGCGTGGGTGGTGGCCAACCGGTCGCTCACGACGCGGAAGAGGCGCCGGATGGCCGGCAGGCGGAACGACTGCGTGTTGGGCAGGTTCGTGTCGGCCACGGCGTAGTCCCCGTCACTGAAGAAGCGGACATAGTCGAGCTGCACCTCGTCGAAGCCCTTGTCCGCCAGGTCACCGGCGATGGCGGCGATGTATTCGGCCACGCCCGGGTTGAACGGGTCGAGCCAGATGCCGCCACCGAAGTCGTGCCACGGCCCACCGGTGGCCGCGTTGCGAACCGCCAGCTCCGGGTGGGTTTCGCCGATCGTGTTGTCCTTCATGACCACCATGCGGGCGATGGTGTAGATGCCGCGTTCCTTGAGGCGCGGCAGCAGCTTCTCCAGCTCGAAGATCGGCCGCCGATCCGCACCGGAGCGCTTCGCCTCCGGCAGGTTCGTCTCGTAATAGAGATAGCCCCCGGTCTCCTTCACGTCGATGACCATGGCGTTGGCCTCGGTCCGATCGATCAGCCGCAGCATGTCGTCCAGGCGCCCGGCGCCCTCGAATACCGCCCCCGGCGCGTACAGGGCACGCGCCTCGAAGGGCTCCAACGCCACGTCCTTGGTGGCGGAGCCGTCGAGCGGGATCTCGGCCAGGCGGTAGCCGGCCAGCTTCGCGATCAGCGTGCCCTGCTCCGGCACCCCGGGGAGGGCGTAGGTTCCACGCTCGTCCGTTCGCACCCACGTCGATTGCCCATCCACGAACACGCGAGCGCCGGCCACCGGATCGCCCGCCTGGTCTGAAATGGTGCCACTCACCACGTTCGAGCGGAGGGTGAGCGTCAGGTCGCCGTCGTCGGGCACCGTGCCCGATGCCGGGTCGTAGCCATCAGCGGTCGCCGCCACGTCCGCGCCCCGAGGTGCCATGACGAGCGCCGTGCCATCGGCGCCGGTGACGGCGCTGGCCTCGCCCACGGTCAGGGTGACGCCCGGAATCGGCTCAGACGAGCCCTGCTGCATCGCGATCACCGTCAGCTCACGCGGCGGCTGGGCGGTGGGCTCCTTTGAGGGAACGAACGGAAGAACCGAATCGCCGCAGGCAGCCAGCAGCGTGGCGAGGACCAGGAGGACAGCGATCGGTCGGGACGCGGCGCGGGTCAGTGATCGGCTCCGAGGCGAGTGGCGCACATGATGCCCGATTCGGCTCACCCGCCAACGGGCATGGAGGCATCCGAGGCCAGCGCCGCGGCTCGCAGTGCATCGACCACCGGCCGCAGGTCGCCGTCGCTGGCGTAGAGCGCCTGGCCGGTGACCAGCACGTCGCCGCCCGCTGCGTGCGCGGAACCGATGGTGCCCAGGTTCACGCCGCCGTCCACGCCGATCGGCAGGTCCAGCCCCCGCGCCTCCGCTTCTCGGCGCAGGGCGGTGAGCTTCGGGAGCACCTCCGTCATGAACGGCTGCCCGCCCCAGCCGGGGTTCACGGTCATGGCCAGCAGCATGTCGACCCGGTCGAGGAACGGATGCGCGACTTCGGCCGGCGTCTCGGGATTGATGGCCAGACCGACCTGCTTGCCAGTGGCCCGAATGGCCTCGATCACCGCAGCCGGGTCGTCATCGGCCTCCAGGTGGAAGATGACGACGTCACTCCCCGCCTCGGCGAACGCCTCCACGTACTGCAGCGGTCGGCTGATCATCAGGTGGCTGTGGTACGGCAGCTGGGAGTGCGGTCGCACCGCGTCGACCACCACGGGACCCATGGTGATGTTGCGCACGAAGTGCCCGTCCATGACGTCCAGGTGGATCGAGTCCACGCCGCCGGCATCCGCGCGGCGCACCTCCTCGCCCAGGCGGGCGAAGTCGGCGTTCAGGATGCTGGCGCTGATCTGCGGTGGGCGCCCGGTCACGGCGCCACGACCTGGGGTTCGCGTGCGCGCCGCGCCGGCGAGGCAGGCAGGTCGCGTCCAGCCAGCTGGGCGTGGAGCTGGCCACAGGCCGCCTCGATCTCGCGGCCCCGCGTGTCGCGCACGGTGACGGGGACGCGCGAGGCGCGCAGCACGCCCGCAAAGGCGGAGACGCGTGCCGGCGGCGTACCGCTCCAGCGCGAGCCGGGGGTCGGGTTCAGCGGGATGAGGTTGACGTGGCTTCGCCAGCCGGACGCCAGCGCCGCCAGGCCCTCAGCCCCTTGCAGGCTGTCGTTCATGCCGTCGATCATCACGTACTCCAGACTCACCCGGCGGCCCGTCCGCGCCGCGAACCGACGCCCTGCCGCGGTCAGCACCTC
>DATBRW010000007.1:0-3352 GCA_036560125.1 Candidatus Limnocylindria bacterium | reverse complement strand
TGCCTCGGAAGCCGACAGCGTGTCGAAACCCAGCTCGAAGCCCGATTCGGTGCTCGCCCGAACTCGCAGGCGATCGCCGGCATCCGGCCCCGGTTCGATGAAGGTGGCGCTCAGGGTGCGCGTGGTCGGCATGCCGCGAGCCTAGCAGCGGAGGTGGGCCGATGCGCCTGATCCGGCCGGCTCCGCGGCGCGATGAGCGCCGGGCGGCGGTACTGATGTCGCTGGCCATGCTCGCGGTCGGCCTGGTGGCAATCGGCCTGATGGCCCTGCTGCCCGGCGATCGGATGAGCGGCGTGGCCATGCTGGGCATCGCCGCCGCGCTGGGCATTGGGATCGGGCTGGCCTGGCTGATCCGGGCCATGTCCAGCGAGCCACGGCAGCTGGACGATGACCTGGTGCGCCTGCTGGCGCCGGCCTTCGACGACACCTATGTCCTGATCCTGTCGCCGCGCCTGCCTGATGTGCCGTCCGAGCTGGCCGGCCTGCTGGTCGGTCCAGCCGGCGTGCGGGCGCTGCTCGTCCGCCGCTGGCGCGGTCGCTATCGCGTTCGCGGCCGCCGCTGGGAGTACGACACCAAGTCGCGCAAGGGCTGGATCCCATGCCGCACCAACCCGTCCTTCACCGGCGACGCGGTGGCAGAGGCGGTGGCGCACTGGGCGCAGACCGCCGTCGACGAGCCGAGCCTGCCAATCGCCCCGGCTGTGGCGTTCCCACGGCCATGGAGCGTGATCATCCTGGAGGAGCCGGAGAGCGAGGTCGTCACCACCGACAATGCCCCGTGGTGGGCGCAGTCGATCGGGCGCGTCCAGAAGATGGACCAACACCGCGTCGCCCACTTCGTGCAGGGCGTCGTCGACGCCGTCGAGGCGAAGCACCAGGCCGCCCCGACCGCCGCTCCGCGAGGGCTGGTCTGAGCTAGAGGAGCTCCGGCTCGGTGGCGTGCAGCCAGCGCTCGGCGGTGGCCGCGTCAAGCACATCGGCCAGCAGCTCGTCGGGGTTCTCGTCGTCGGCCACCAGGATCAGGTGCGCCCGCGCTCGCTGGAAGGCGATGGCGGTGGCCGTCCGTCCAAGCTCCGGATGTTTGGCGCTGGCAATCGTCGCCTCGGTCATGGTCAGGAAGCGATCGGCCGCGTTCAGCACCCCGTCCGCCGGGCGGCTGCCGGTCGGGACATGGACCTTGCCGGTCAGCCGGAACGGCGGCACCCCGATCTGGGCGCGCACCGAACGCTTCGGAATGCGCATTTCGGGCCGCTGCGGCGCCGTCGCCTCGGCGGTGATGACCACCAGCGCCGCATCCATGTTGACCAGCACCTGCATGGCGCCGATGGTGGCCGTGGGATCGGCGTACTCGCTGATCGTCGCCGCGGCGAGATGCAGGTGCGTATTGGCCGCCTGGTTGGCGATGTCGGCCACCCGGGCGAAACGGGTCATGGCCTTGCCGGAGACTCGATAGGTGTCGGTGTAGACGTCCAGCTCGACCGGCGCGAGCTCGACGGGGGTGAAGATGGTGGCGTCGAAGTCGGTCACGCCGGGGATGGTACAGGCCCGCGCTGGGCCTACTCGCCGGACTCGCCGGTCGCCGCGATGCGCTCTGTCTCGCCGCCACGGCCGCGGGCCAGCAGGATGCGGCCGGTGGCCTGCTCGCCGAAGAGCGCCTCCACCGTGGCCATCGTGTCGATGTCGGCCGGCGTCTTGTCGTCACGCAGGCGCACGATGCGCGGGAAGCGCATCGCGAAGCCGGACTTGTGGCGGGTGGATCGCATGATGCGGTCGAAGGCGATCTCGACCACGACCTCGGGGTGCACGGTGCGGTAGCGCCCGAAGTCGCGCAACGTGATCGCCTTGAAGTGCTCGGTCATGGTCGCGATCTCGGCATCGGTCAAACCGGTGTAAGCCTTGCCGATGGTGAGCAGCGGTGCGTCGGGCTCATCGGTCTGGCGGATCGCGAAGGTGTAGTCCGACAGGACCCCACGCCGCTTGCCATGACCCCATTCGACGCCCACCACGACGCAGTCCAGGGTGGCCAGCGCCTTCTTCAGCTTCAGCCAGCCGAGCCCCCGGCGGCCCGGCTGGTAGACAGAGTCGGGGTCTTTGACCATCAGGCCCTCGTTGTGGCGCTCGCGCGCGTCGTCGAAGTGCGACTCGACCTCGTCCGCGCTGCGGGCGGACGCCAGGTTCGACAGCAGCATTCGTTCGTTGCTGCGTGCCGGAAGGTCCAGACCTTCGAGCGCCGCCCGTCGCTCGCGCAGCGGCGTCTCCAGCAGGTCAGCCCCGTCAAGGTGCAGCAGGTCGAAGGCGACCAGCACCACCGGCACCTGCTCCAGCAGCTCGGGACCGGGGTTCACCCGTCCCAGCCGGGTCTGCAGGCTGGCGAAATCCATGACCGATCCCTGTCGGTACGGGACCAGCTCGCCGTCGATGACCAGCCGATGGCCCAGATCCCCGGCGGCGGCCGCGACCTCCGGGAACGAGATGGTGATGTCGTTCTGGTCCCGGCTGAAAAGGCGGGGCTCACCGTCCGCCAGGTGCAGCTGGGCACGGATGCCGTCGTACTTATCCTCGATCCAGGCCTCGTCGCCGACCCGCCGCATCACCTCGTCCGAGTCGGCCACCGGCGTCGCCAGCATGAAGCGGATCGGGCGCCCGAGATGGAGGGCCGCGCTGCCCAGCGCATCGTCCCGCGCCAGGGCGGCGGCCTCGCCCGGCTCACCGACCAGCATCAGCGCGCGGCGCACGTCAGCGATGGGGCGCTCGAAGGCGGACGCGATGGCCTCCTCCAGCAGCCCCTCGCGCAGCCCGATCCGCATCTCACGCGATGCGATCCGCGCGACGAAGCGGGCCTCCTCAGGCGTGACGCGACCCAGCAGACGGGCCATCTCGGCCACCCGGGCATCAGCGCCGTCGGCCTCGCTCATGGCGCGGAATGCGCCATCCACCTCGGCCAGGGCCAGCGGCGGCCCGGGCGGCTGATTGCCGGCCAGCAGATCGGCCGATGCGTCGCCCAGGTCCGAGTGGCGCAGATACGCGGCGTTCAGGGCAGCGGCATCGGCTCCCGATGCGGCGGCCAGTGCCTGGCCCTGCTGGACCCAGCCCAAGCCCAGCCTGTCCTGGGCGCCCGGCAGCGGACGCCCGGCGAAGAAGGTGGCGGCGACCGGGACGTCATCGCGCGGGAGGCCGCGCAGGTACTCGGCCAGCAGGTCCCGCTTGCGCAGCTTTGAGGTGGTCGATGCCACCGCACCGGCGACGGCGGCGAAGTCGGCGAACCGTGAGGACGGCGGCATGGGAGCCGAGTCTAGCGACGTGTAGCATCGGCGCCGTGAAGACGGCTGGCGTCCTGCACGCCGACCCACCG
>DATBRW010000006.1:0-4189 GCA_036560125.1 Candidatus Limnocylindria bacterium | reverse complement strand
TGGTGCCGCTGGAGGCGGTCAAAGCCGATGGCAGCCAGGTGCGCATCCAATGGAGCAAGGACGAGATCACCAACGAGCCGGAATATCGCCTTGCCGATGGCGAGGAGGAGGAGCTGCAGTACGTCCAGGTGTATGCCGCCTACGGCATCCGCCCGTACTGGGAGGTAGAGGCAGAGTCCCCCAGCGCAACCACCGTCGAGCCGAAAACCAGCTAGACCGATCCTCCGCGCCTGCGATGGAGCTCCGCCTGGAGCTCCATCAGCGTGTCCGTCACCAGAACCGCTCCGGCCTGACGCAACACTTCGGCCGGCACGGCGGCGCCAGCCGTCACGCCAATGGGCGTCATGCCAGCCGCGATGGCGGCGCGCATGTCCCAGGTCGAGTCGCCGACGCACCAGCAGTCCGCCGGCGACCGATGCAGTTCGCCAGCGGCCGCCAGCAGCAGGTCCGGAGCGGGCTTGGCATGCTCGACGGACGAGCCGTCCACGATAACGGGGTCGCGTCCCAGCTCCAGCGCCTTCAACGACGTCCCGACCTGCTCCCTACGTGACGACGTGGCGATAGCCCATGGCCATTGCCCCTCGTCCAGCCAGCGGAGCAGCTCCCGTGCGCCGGGCAGTGCCTGCGGGTCCTGGTTGAGCGACTCGTAGATCTCGCCGCAGCGACGGTCGATCTCGTCGTCCACGCCGCCGCGGAGCGGCCGACCGGCTGCCTCGGCGATGTCGCGGGCCAGCCGCTTGCCATCGATCCCGATCATCGGCGCCACCAACTCGCGGGTGGCCGGGATATCGAACTCCTCGAAGACATCCAGCCACGCATGGATCCTGGTCTCGACCGTATCGACCAGGGTGCCGTCCAGGTCGAGGACCAAAGCGGCCGGTGCGCGGTCGGGAGCTGAGCCGGGGTCCATCGGTCTACGATACCCACCGATGCCGTCCGAGCACGCCCGCCACTGGCCGCTCGATCCGCGCGTCGACTTCCTGAACCACGGCTCGTACGGCGCCACCCCGCGCGTGGTGCTGGAAGCTCAAACCACGCTGCGGCTCCAGCTGGAGCACGAGCCCGTCCGCTTCATGGTCGAGCGGCTCGAGCCGGCGTTGGACGCGGCCCGAGCCGCGTTGGGTGCCTTCGTCGGTGCCGGGCCCGATGACCTGGCGTTCGTCACCAACGCCACCACCGGGGTCAACACGGTGCTGCGCTCGCTGCCCTTCGAGCCGGGCGACGAGCTGCTTACCACCGACCATGAGTACAACGCCGTGCGCAATGCGCTTGACTACGTTGCGGCGCGCGGCGGCGCCCGCGTGGTCGTGGCGGAGGTTCCGTTCCCGCTCGAATCGCCGGATGCGGTGGTGTCGGCCGTGATGAGCGCCGTCACGGCGCGAACCCGTCTGGCGGTGCTCGACCACGTCACGTCGGCCACCGCCTTGGTGCTGCCGGTGGAGAAGCTGGTTGCGGCGTTGACGGAGCGCGGGGTCGACACCCTGATCGACGGCGCGCATGCGCCGGGCATGGTGGAGCTGGATGTCGCCGGCCTTGGCGCCGCGTACTACACCGGCAACCTGCACAAGTGGGTGTGTGCGCCAAAGGGCGCGGCCTTCCTCTGGGTCCGCCCCGACCGCCAGGAGCGGATCCGCCCGCTCGTGATCTCGCATGGCGCCAATTCGCCGCGCGGCGATCGGTCGCGCTTCAGGCTCGAGTTCGACTGGCTGGGGACCAGCGACCCGTCGGCCTGGCTGGCCGTGCCCGCCGCCATCGACTTCGGCGCGTCCCTGCTTCCGGGTGGCTGGCCGGCGCTGCGAGAGCGGAATCACGCGCTCGCGCTGGAGGCCCGCGATGTGGTCGCGTCGGCCATCGGTGCGGCGGCGCCAGCGCCCGACGAGATGATCGGCTCGATGGCCAGCCTGCCGTTGGGCTGGGAGGCTGCGCTCGGCACTGACCGGGACGTGGACCTGTACGGCGACCGCGTTCACGGGGCGCTGCTGGCGGCTGGGTTCCAGACCATGATCGCGCCCTGGCCGCAGCGGCCGCAGGGGAACCGCTGGCAGCGCCTGTTGCGATTGAGCGCAGCCGCATACAACGATCGGGCCCAGTACGAGCGCCTGGCGGCCGTCTTGCCGGCGATCCTGGCCGCCGCCGCCTGATCGCCCAGTACGGACGGGTCGGACTCCATGGCCGCCAGTACCAGCCGTCGGTGTGCCGTTGTGGATGCGCTGGGGATAGGTCCGCAACTCGGTGTCAAATTCGTGGACAAAGCCCTTGAGCCGACCTCGCTCCGCCGATACGGTAGTTGCAGGCCGGGCGCCTCGGAGGTGCGACCCGATCAGCCACCGGAGGTGACACCGGACGCAACACTCGATGCGACGCTCGATCGCTCACTCGAGTCGACGGCGGCAACGTCTCGACCACGGGAGGCGGCGCGGGATCGCACGCGGGACTGCGCACCGGACCATCCACTGGAGCTGACGCGGGGGTTCCTGCGGGTCCCCGGCCTATTGCTGCCCGGTTTCCGGGGAGCACCATAGGAGGCGGCCGCCTGCAGCCCTCGCGACGAAGGTTCCTGCGGCTCCCTCTATCCGGTCCCAGCACCGGGGACCGATGACGCGAACCACCGCCCCTCACTGGCCAGCGCCACTGCCGCGTATGCCAGCGCGCCGATGACGGGCACGAAGATGAGCGGGGTGGCGCCGGTCGTCCGACCCGGCCCGATCAGGGCCACCACCAGTGCGGCGACGCCCACCGCGGCCAGCACGATCCCGATCCCACGCGCCCACGGGCGGCGCCGGAGCGCCTGGATGGCCACGACCACACCGGCGGTGCCGTAGACCGCCAGCCCCAGGCCGATGACGCCGGCCACGCCGGCAAAGCCCTCAGGTGCGGCATCGATGTAGGCAGGCAGCGCCGCCGGATTCGAGTTCACCATGACCACGACGAGCAGGACCAGGCCGATCAGCCCGGCGAAGATGGCAACGGTCAGCAGGATGAAGGCAGCGGCGGTCACGCTCAGCGGTCGCGCCTCAGGGTCTGGCGGGGTCGGTTCAGTTGCTTCCGCCACCTGGCAGCCTCGTCCTAGTCGTCCTTCAGCGGAGTCTACCCGCGCGACGGAACCGGGCAGTTGGCATCGGGACAGTCGTGGGTGGCCGTCCTGTCGGACCCCGGAAGATGACCAGGCCGACCACCAGCGAGGCCGCCATGGCGGCCAGTACCACGGGCTGTCGTATGGCCACCACCACTCGCCCGAGCCCGGGGATCAGCACCCAGGCCTTGCCGACGACATCGGTCCCGTGCGGGAGCCAGGGATCGGCGCTCGGGTTGTTGTCGCCGCGCACGGCGAATCCCGCACTGGCGTCGCCGCCGACGATGCGGTGCACCACCACGATCCCCTCCCCCACTTCGCCGCCGGGCACGCGATAGGCGACAACGTCGCTCGTCCCGTATGACGGCTCGGCCCGGACGACGAGCAGGTCGCCTGAAACGTAACCCGGCTCCATCGAGTTGCCACGGATGACGATGTACATGACCGATCCGCCCAACGAGACCGGCCGCAGGAACACGAACCACGCCGCCAGCAGCGCGATCAGCAGAGCCAGCCCGACGCGTCCGGCGTTCACGGGACCGCCACGTAAGTGATCACCAGCTGGGGACCCTGGGCCGCGGTGCCCAGGTTCTTCGCGCTGAAGGTGGTCGTGCGGGCGGTGGCCGACCCTTCGACGTCGTCGCGCAGCATCCAGCCGAAGTTGGTGGAGCTGCCGGCCACGAACGCCGCGACATCGGTGGTGACCGTGCCGCCCACGACGTACGAGTTGTTGGTGCGGTTCTGGCAGCCGACCGGCGTCCCGACATCGAAGGTGCCGGTCCGGCTGGCGGTGGCCGGGTTATTGATGGCGGTGCCGAACGGCTGGTTGTTCCAGGTCAGGCCCGCTTCCGTCCAGGTCACGGTCGCCGGAAAGAGGTCGATCGTGCGGCACACGGCCGGCAGGGCGCTGACGAACAGGCGCAGCGTCGCAAGCCGGATGATGGCCGTGGCCGAGATGGACGGGCTGCATCGGGTCAGGTCGAAGCGCAGGTAGGTGCGTTGGTTGGCACCGTTGGCCGAGGAGACGGTCAGGGATGTGAGCGTGCCGAAGTTGCTAGTCGCCGACCCCTGCCGTGCGGTGGTGTCGATCTGGACGGTCGCCGTGGCGGGAGTCGC
>DATBRW010000005.1:0-24862 GCA_036560125.1 Candidatus Limnocylindria bacterium | reverse complement strand
ATCGCGGCCCTGGTCGGACGACTGACCGAGGAGGGCGGCGCGCCGATCAGCGAGCAGCAGGTGGCCGAGTCGCCGCACGTCATGATCGGCTCGGTCGACAGCCTGGCTGAGAAGTTCGTGATGCTGCGCGAGCGACTGGGGATCAGCAGCTTTCTGGTCGGCGACGTGGGACCGATGGACGCCGTGGTCGGTCGCCTGGCGGGCTCCTGACCGGCGCCGCGCCCGTATCCTTGCCGCACCAATGCCTGACAACCCGCGCGTCGCCGTGATCTGCGGCTCCCGCTCAGACCTGCCCACGCTGAAGGGCTGCTTCGACGTGCTCGACTCGTACGGGATCGCGTGGGAGGCCTCGGTCATCAGCGCCCATCGCCAGCCCGAGGCGCTGCGCGACTACGTGGCCACAGCCGAGGGGCGCGGGATCCAGGTCTTCGTTGGCGCGGCGGGCCTGGCGGCGCACCTTCCCGGGGTGCTGGCCAGCATGACCGCCCGCCCGGTGATCGGCGTGCCGCTGGATGGCGGCGCGCTGGGTGGCGCCGATGCGCTCTACGCCGTCGTCCAGATGCCGCCCGGCGTGCCGGTGGCCGCGGTGGCCATCGGCTCCGCGGGAGCCAAGAACGCCGGCCACCTGGCCGCACGCGTCCTGGCCCTGGGTGACGCAGCAGTCGCCGAGCGCGTCCAGGCCTTCCGCGAGGAGCAGGCGGCGGCGGCCGAGGTCGGGATCGACCCCCGCGGCTAGAGCCAACCGGCGGGGGCAGGGGCAGCCGCGTATTCTTGCCTCGTGATCGACCGCTACGCCCTGCCGGAGCTGCGCGAGCTCTTCGGCGAGCGTCGTCGGCTGCAGCTCTGGCTACGGATCGAGCTGCTGGCGGCCGAGGCGCTCCATGAGGCCGGGATCATCCCCACCGAGGACTGGGAGCGGCTGCGGTCGGCGCTGGCCAACGAGGAGGTGGACCCGGAGCGCGCACGTGAGATCGAGCGCGAGTCGCAGCACGACGTGATCGCCTTCCTGCGCAGCGTGACGGAGCGGCTGGGCCCCGAGGGGCGTTGGCTGCATTACGGCCTGACCAGCTCCGACGTGCTCGATACCGCGACTGCGGTGACCCTGCGGGACGCGACCGCCGTCGTAGCCACCGAGCTGGCCAGATTGCTCGAGATCGTGCGGCGGCTGGCGCTCCAGCATCGGTCCACCCCCATGGTCGGACGCAGCCATGGGGTCCACGCCGAGCCGATCACCTTCGGCTTCAAGGCGGCTGGCTGGTTCGCGGAGCTGGAGCGCGACGCGGAGCGACTGCAGCGGGCGGGAGAGCGCATCGCCGTCGGCACCATCTCCGGCGCGGTCGGCAGTCATGCCAACGTCAGCGCGGAGGTCGAGCGGCACGTCTGCGAGGCGCTGGGACTGACGGTGGACCCAGCCGCGACGCAGGTGGTCAGCCGCGATCGCCATGCCGAGCTGCTGACGACGTTGGCCATCCTGGGCGGGACGCTGGAGCGGATGAGCGTCGAGGTCCGGCACCTGCAGCGGACGGAGGTGGCCGAGGCGTTCGAGCCGTTCGGCGCCGGCCAGCAGGGCAGCAGTGCGATGCCGCACAAGCGCAACCCGATCCTGGCCGAGCGGGTGAGCGGACTGGCGCGACTCCTCCGCGGCGATGCCCTGGTGGGCCTCGAGAACATGGCGCTCTGGCACGAGCGCGATATCAGCCACTCGAGTGCCGAGCGCTTCGTCTTCGAGCGGGCGTTGGGCGTGGCGGCATATGCCACGCGGACGCTGGCGACCGTGCTGGACGGGCTGGAGGTGGATGCCGAGCGGATGCGCGCCAACCTGGACATGTCCGGCGGGATGGTCTACTCGGAGGCGCTGCTGCTGGCCATGATCGCCAAAGGCGCCGATCGGCAGGAGGCCTATCGGCTGGTGCAGGGCGCCGCGCATCGGTCGCTGGCCAACGCCACCGCCTTCCACGACGAGCTGCTGGGCGATGCCGGAGTGCGGGAGTGGCTGTCGGTCGATGACATCCACCAGGCGATGGACCTGGATCACCACCTGGCCGGCATCGAGGCCACCTACCGGGCCCTGGCGCTGGACGCCTAGGACCGATGCGCGGCTGGCTGCGGCGTGCCCTCTATGCGGCGCAGCTGGCCGGCGACCGCGCGGATCTGTGGCCGGCCGGCGCGCTCGCCTGGCTGGCGTTCGTGGGCTGGATCCCGTTCCTCGTCGTGGTCGCCCGTCCCGACCCGAACGACCTGGCCTTCATCGGCGTCTCCATCTACACCTCTGGCGCCTTCCCGCTCAACGTGATCGGCCTGGCGGTTTTGGCATTGGCGGTATTCGCGCTGCTGTGCCTGGCCTCGGCCACGGCGCAGGTTGCCCTGCTGCGAAGTGCCGCCGCTCCGGACCCGGGGCGTCCTCCCTTCTCCGGCGCGATGCTCACCGGCTTCACGATCGTCCTGCTTGCAGCCGTGCCCGCCATTGGCGCCCTCGTCGCGCTGCTGGCAGGCGTCGCCGCCGTCGCGCCGGACGCATTCACTTCGCCGGATACGTCGACACCGATCCTGGTCCGGCTCGGCGCTCCGCTGCTTCCGTTCCTGATCGTGTTCGTCGTGGCGCTGCTGGCTGGCCAGGCGTTCGGTGGCACCGCTCTGCGGTTGGGGCACCAGGCGCCGGGTGCGTCGATCACCACCGTGCTTGGTCGTGCGGGCCGGGCGCTGCTCCGACGCCCATGGGGTGCGATAGGCGTCGTGCTGGGCGGGCTCCTGCTGGACGTCCTGGCGCTGGTCGTCACCAGTGCCCTGCTCAGCGTGCTGTGGATGCCGATCGGCAGCGCCCTGGACGGCGGGCGGCTGGCGACCCCGGAGACGCTGCTGCTGCTGCTAGGCTTCGTGGGGATCTGGCTGGGCCTGCTGCTGGCGGCGGGAGCGGTGCAGGTGGCGGTCTCTGCCTGGTGGGCCATCGAGCAGGCGCGGCACGGTCGTGAGATCGCGCGCGAAGAGTTGCCGCCGGTCGAAGGCGCGCCGCCGATCGGGACGGGCACAGGAGGGACGCCGTGACCCAGCTTCCGGAGTTGGGCATCCAGTGGGAGCCGCTGCTGCGCATGCTGGTGGCCCTGCTGCTGGGCGCCGCCGTCGGCTGGGAACGGGAGATGCAGCGCCAGCCAGCCGGCTTCCGGACGCATGCCCTGGTCGGCCTGGGATCGGCGATCTTCACCGTCGTCTCGGCCTTCGCCTTTCCGGGTCCGCTCTCAGATCCGACCCGCATCGCCGCCCAGATCGTGACCGGCGTGGGTTTCCTGGGCGGCGGCGCGATCCTTCATTACAAGGGGAGCGTCCGCGGCTTGACCACGGCGGCATCGCTGTGGGCGGTGGCCGCGGTTGGCATGGCTGCCGGTGCCGGCCTCTATGTCGTGGCGGTGGGCGGGGCGGCGCTCGTGATCGTCACGCTGGAGCTATTCGATTGGGTTGAGGCATACGCGCAACGTCGGCTGCGGATCGGTGGCAAGGACCGGGGTCCGCAGGAGGAAACCAAAGATGATCCGGAGGATCAGCCGTGACATTGCTGTCCACGCGAATCGAGGGACTGCCCCTGGTGCACCGCGGCAAGGTGCGCGAGACCTACGCGGTCGGAGAGGACCGGCTGCTGCTGGTCGCAACCGATCGGCTATCGGCGTTCGACGTGGTCTTCGACCAGCCGATCCCCGACAAGGGCCGCGTGCTGACCCAGCTGTCGGCCTGGTGGTTCGACCGCCTGGCGGACCTGGGCCCGAGCCACTTCATCTCGGCCGACGCGCGGGAGATGCCGTCGGCGGCCAACGCGCCGGAGCTCGCCGGACGCTCAATGCTGGTGCGCCGGGCCGAGCGGATCGATGCGGAATGCGTGGTGCGCGGCTACCTGGCCGGTTCGGGCTGGGCCGAGTACCAGCGCAGCGGCCAGGTGGTGGGGCATCACATGCCGGATGGCCTGCGTGAGGCCGATCGGCTGCCGGAGCCGATCTTCACGCCGTCGACCAAGGCTGAAGTGGGCCACGACGAGAACATCAGCCGCGAGCAGCTGGCCGACATGGTCGGGCCTGACGTCGCCCGCCAGCTCGAGGAGCGGTCGCTGGCGATCTACCGCGCCGGTGCCGAGCTGGCGTCGGCAGTCGGCCTGATCCTGGCCGACACCAAGTTCGAGTTCGGCTGGATCGACGGCCAGATCGCGTTGATCGACGAGGTCTTCACCCCGGACAGCAGCCGTTTCTGGGACGCGGCCCGCTATGAGCCCGGCTCGTCACCGCCGAGCTTCGACAAGCAGTACGTGCGCGACTTCGTGGCGTCGTCCGGCTGGAACAAGGAGCCGCCGGCGCCCACCCTGCCGGATGACGTGATCGCCGGTACGCGCGATCGGTACGTGACGGCCTACAGCCGCCTGACCGGCAAGGCCTGGCAGCCGCCGGAGGGCGCCGCCTAGTGCGCTGGCTGGCCGATGTGCGCGTTCGGCTGCGCCCTGGCATCGCCGATCCGGAGGGCCAGACCATCACCGGCGGGCTCCACGCCCTGGGCTTTCAGTCGGTCGAGGAGGTGCGCAGCGGCAAGCTGCTGCGCATCACCTTCACCGCCGCCGATCACGCCGCGGCGGAGGAGGCAGTGGCGGGCATGTCCCGGCGCCTGCTCGCCAACCCGGTGATGGAGGCAGCCGACTGGGAGCTACGTGCAGAGGCGGAGCCGGAAGAAGGGGAGATCGCGTGAGCGCGACCCCGCGCGTGGCGGTGATCGTCTTCCCGGGAACCTGGAGCGATCGCGACTTCCTGCACGTCGCCGGCGTCCTCGGCTGGCAGGCGCGCGCGGTGTGGCATGCCGAGACCGAGCTGGGCGACGTTGACGCCGTGGTACTCCCCGGCGGGTTCGCTCACGGCGACTACCTGCGCACCGGGGCGATCGCTCGCTTCTCGCCGGTCATGGCCGCCGTCAGCGCCTTTGCCGATGCCGGAGGCCCGGTCATCGGCTCTTGCAATGGCTTCCAGATCCTGTGCGAAGCGGGGATGCTGCCTGGCGCATTGCTGCGCAACGACCACCTCGAGTTCCGATGTGACTGGCAGTGGTTGCGGATCGAGCGGGCCATCGGTCCATGGCTGGCGGCGGACGAGCTGGCACCGGGCGACGTGGTTCGGCTGCCGATCTCGCATGGCGAGGGCCGCTACTACGCGGATGACGACACGCTCGACGAGCTGGAGCGCGAGGGACGCGTGGTCATGCGCTACGCCGAGTCGTCGGGCGCGGTGACGCCGGATGCCAACCCGAACGGCTCGCTGCGCGGGATCGCCGGCATCGTCAATCCGGCAGGCAACGTGCTTGGTCTGATGCCACACCCGGAGCGAGCGTCGGAAGCCGAGGTCGGCGGGACCGATGGGCTGCGGCTGCTGCGTTCCCTGGAGCGCTGGCTGGCAGCTCAGCCGGCCACCGCCGAGCGGCTATCATGACCGGCGTCGCTCCTGGCCCGGATGGAGGCTGAACCGCCCGATGCAGAACGACGAGCGCGACACGCCCGACTCCCCGTCCGACGAGCCGCCCTCGCAGCCGTCGTCGGACGAGGCGAACGAGTTCGAGACTGCCAGCTGGCCGGCCCATGATGCTGCGCCGGCCGAGCCCGCAGCCGACGCACCTGACGAGAGCCCGCCAGCGGAGGATTCGGCCGCTGCCGATGAAGCAGCGGGCGCGGAGGCAGCAGCTGCCGGCGTGGTTGCAGCAGAGGCAGCGCCGGACGCCGAGCCAGTGACCGAGACACCTGCCGAAGCCGCAGAGCCGCCTCCAGCCGAGGTCGAGGCCTATGGAACGGCCGCTGCTGCCGCCGGCTCCACGGGTGTCGCCGCGCACAGCGTGCCGGCCACCGAGCCGGGCGAGAGCACCCAGTGCCCGCGCTGCGGCACCGAGAACCGCCCCGGCATCGCGTTCTGCAGCAACTGCGGACAGCGCCTGGTGGCTGCCGGCGCGGCCACGACGGTGGCGCGACCCGAGGCACCCGAAGGCACCCAGGCGTGCCCCCGCTGCGGAACCCACAACCGCCAGGGCGTGGCCTTCTGCCAGAACTGCGGCGCCAACCTGCGAGCCGCCGAGCCCGGCTACGTGCCGCCGGCTGTGGCCGCCACCGCCGCGACTGCCGCGGACCAGGAGCAGGAACGCGCCGGCCACGCCGTGCTTGGTCCGGTGGTGCTGCTGGTGGGCGCGCTGGGCATGGCCACCGGCTGGTTGCTCCCGTTCGCCCTGGGCACCGGGTCGCTCTACGACCGCGCATTTGGTGATCCGGCGGGATACGGCATCGGCTTCTGGAGTGGCTACGACCAGATCAGCGGGCTCGCTTCGCAGGCGTACTTCGGATTCGCGGCGCCGGTGCCGATCCTGGTCGCCCTGCTCCTGGTGCTGGCGGTGGCCGGCATCGCCAAAGCCACGCCCGGCGTGCTGCAGGTCATCGGCCTGGTCATTGCTCTGGTCTGGTCGCTCGGGCTGCTGATCCTGTTCGTGGTGGTTGAGGTGCTGGGCAGTGACGCCGGCGACCTGCTGGGCATGCTGGCCGGGCTCAGCCCGGCAGGAATCATCTTCGCCCTCTCGTCACTGATCGTGATCATCGGGACCCTGACCCGCTTCGGGAGGGGTTGAACGCCCGCGCATGGCCGATCGCTTCTGTCCGAGCTGCGGCACCGAGGTCGAGGCCGACGCCCGCTTCTGCCCATCGTGTGGCACGACGTTGGCCACGGAGGGCGAGGAGGAGCTCGGAGCCGAGGCGCATCTACCTCCTGCTCCAGCCTGGCCAGCCGATGTCGAGGCCGGGACTGAGCCGTCGGCTGGTGAAGAACCCACCCTGACCGACGCGCATGCTCAGCCCCCGGCCGAGCCTGAGCATGCAGACGTCGCGCAGCCGACCGCATCGGCTCCACCGCCAGCGCCGCCGCCAGCCGCGGCGGCACCCGTCGCGCAGTCCGTGGCTCCCAACTCGCGCTACTCGGATGTCCCCATCACCTGGCCGACGACCGTCGCGGGCTGGCTGATCGGCGCGGGGTCGTTGCTGGGCGCCATCTTCCTGATCGCGAACCTGGGCAACGTCGTCAGCCTGCTGTTGTTCGTCGCCCTGCTGGGGGTCGCGGCGTCGGTCTTCGTGGCCGATCACATGCCGGATATCCCGCGGTTGAGATTGCTCGTGCTGGTGACCACCATGATCGGCCTCGGGGTGGCGCTGGCCCGCGCCGGCTTCACCGTGGCCGGCGTGGACACGCTCTTCCTGCTGGCCATGCTGGCCGCCGGCGGCGGCGCCCTGCTGATCGAGTTCGATCGCGACCGGCCGTGGCCGCCGCCCGAGCGCAGCGGAGGGTGAGCGCCGCCGCGTGAGCATCGCCCCGCCCGCGAGCCGTCACGGGCTGACCGAGAACGAGTACCGGCTGGTGGTCGATGCGCTGGGCCGCGAGCCAAACGCAACCGAGCTGGGCATGTTCGGCGCCATGTGGTCCGAGCACTGCGCCTACAAGCACTCGCGGCCGCTGCTCTCGGGCCTGCCCAGCGCCGGGCCGCGGGTCCTGGTGGGGCCGGGCGAGAACGCCGGCGCGCTGGACATCGGCGACGGGCTGGCCGTGGTGTTCAAGGTCGAATCGCACAACCATCCAAGCGCCATCGAGCCGTACCAGGGGGCGGCCACCGGGGTGGGCGGCATCATCCGCGACATTTTCACCATGGGGGCGCGGCCGATCGCCCTGTTGAACTCCCTGCGCTTCGGGCCGCTAGGTCCGGCGGACGATCCGACGGGCCGGACCGATGCGGCAACGGCCACCCGCAACCGGCACCTGTTCGGCGGCGTGGTGGCCGGCATCGCCGGCTACGGCAACTGCATCGGCATTCCCGACGTGGCGGGCGAGATCGCCTTCGACCCCGGCTTCAGCGGCAACCCGCTGGTCAACGCCATGTGCGTGGGCGTGGCGCGTCACGAGGACATCACGCTGGCCCGCGCGGCGGGCGTCGGCAACGCGCTGATGCTGGTCGGTGCGGCAACCGGGCGCGACGGCATCCAGGGCGCCAGCTTCGCCTCGGCCGGGCTCGACGAGGGCAGCGAGGAGCGGCGCCCTGCCGTGCAGGTGGGCAACCCATTCCTGGAGAAGCTGTTGATGGAGGCCTGCCTGGCGCTATCGAGCTCCGAGGCCGTGGTGGCCATGCAGGACCTGGGCGCCGCTGGCCTGACCTGCGCGCTGGCCGAGCTGTCGGCGCGTGGCGGCTGCGGAGCGGAGGTGCTGCTGGACCTGGTGCCGGTCCGTGAATCGGAGATGACCGGCTACGAGCTCCTCCTGTCCGAGTCGCAGGAGCGAATGCTGCTGGTGGTCATGGCGGGCCACGAGGAGGAGGTGCGCCAGGCGTTCGCTCGGTACGACCTGCACGCGGTGACGATCGGGCGCGTGATCGAGGAGCCCGTCATCCGCGCTCGCTACCGCGGCGAGCTGATGTGCGAAGTCCCCGGCCGGGCGCTGGCCGACGATGCGCCGCGCTACATCCTGCCGGCTGCGCCGCCGGCCGAGCTGGAGCTGCGCCGCGCAGAACGCCTGGACGACCTGGCGGCCAGCGCTCCGGATGGCGCCACGCTGCTCGAGCTGCTGGCCAGCCCGAACGTTCGCAGCCGTCGTCCGGTGTGGCGCCGATACGACCACATGAACGGCACCAATACGCTGGTCGGACCGGGCGATGGCGACGCGGCCGTCCTGCGCGTGAAGGGCACGCCGCGTGCCCTGGCGCTGTCCATCGACGGACCGGGCCGGCTCGGAGCGCTGGACCCGCGTCTGGCCGGCGCCGCGGCTGTGCTGGAGGGCGCCCTCAACGTTGCCTGCTCGGGCGCCGAGCCGATCGGCATCACCGACTGCCTGAACTTCGGTTCGCCGGAGACGCCGGAGGGCTACTGGCAGCTGGCGGAGGCAGTTGGCGGCATGGCCGATGCCTGTCGCGCCCTCGACCTGCCGATCGTGTCGGGCAACGTCAGCCTTTACAACGAGACCCCCGATGGGCCAATCCTGCCGACCCCAGTGGTCGGCACGGTGGGCCTGCTCAAGGACCGATCACGCCTGGTAGCGATGCGCTGGCGCGCGGGCGATGAGATCTGGCTCCTCGGCGATGCGGGGCTGGATCCGAGCGCGATGGCGGCCTCCGAGCTTGCCTGGCGGAAGGGCCGGCACGGGGGGACGCCGCGGCTGGAGATCGACGCCGCTGCCAGGTCCGTGCGGCTGCTGGTTGCGCTGGCCGGCGAGGGCGTCCTGGCCGGTGCGCACGACCTGTCGGTCGGCGGGCTTGGGGTTGCACTGGCGCGCATGGCGATCGCCTCCAATTGCGGTGCGGCGGTCAATGTGCCGTCGGGCGCTTCGCAGTGGCCAACCGCCGCCCTTTTCGGCGAGCGCACCGGACGCGTCCTGGTGGCCGTCGCGCCGGACCACGGACAGCGCATTGCGGGCGCGGCGGCGCGTGCGGGCGTTCCGGCCGAACGGCTCGGGACGGCGCAGGGCCGGGAGCTGGCGATCCAGCTGCCTGGGTCGTCGCTGCAATTGAGCGTCGAAGCGCTGGCCTCGGCCTGGGAGACGCCCTTCTAGCGCTTCGGCTTGCGCTTCGGAGTCCGGCGGCTGCGGCTCGCGGGGGATTTGACGCCGGGCGGAGGCGTGGCCTTCGGGGCGGCGTCTTCGTCCGGCAGGCCCATCGCGGCCAGGATCGGATCCTCTGTCGAGCGCAGGCGGGCGCGGCGCAGGGCTCGCTGGTCGACGGCGGCTGCGCTGCTGACGCCGGGGTCGATGGCAGCCTGGTGCTCTCGCCGCCCGGCGAGGAAGATCCAGACCGAGCCGACCAGCGCGACCCCAGCGACCGCCAGGGTGCCGATCAGCATGAAGAGGCTCAGGTCGCCCACATCCCGGTTCGAAGGAGTGCTGGCGCTGCTGGGTGAGGCGGCGCCGCTGCGCTGGGCGCCCTGGCTGCTGTCGGCGGGGTTCGGGCGGGACGAGCGCGCGGGCGCCGTACCCCTGCGTACCGGGCCGGCCGGTGCGGCCGCTTCGTGGATCGGCCTGGTGGCAGGCTGCGAGGCCGCGGCCGCGGTGCTTGCCCTGGCTGGAGCGGGAGTGGCCAATACGGCCGGCACCGGCGTGGCCGCCGGTTTCGGCGCCGCCGACGAGGACGTCCCACCGCTTGCTCCTGCCGGCCCCGCCACAGACGACGGGATGCTGCCGTCACTGGATGGGGGCGGCCCCGTCGCGCCAGCCACGCTGACAGTACCGGCCACCAGGCTCGGCTGCGACCCCTTCGCGACGCTGGCCTGGACCGTGATGTCCCAATCGCCCGGCGGCAGGGTGGCAGTGCCACTCCAGATGCCGTCGGTGGCGGTCCCGGCGACGAGTGTCATGGCGGTCACCTGGCCGCCGGCGCTGATGCTCACCGCGGTCGCCGGGTTGCCGTCCGGCGAGCGGTAGCGAACCGTCACCACGAAGGGCGTCGACCATGCGCCCGAAAGCGGCGACACGCTGGCCTGCGACAGCTGGTTGGGGGAGGCGGCTGACACCGAAGACGGCGCCCAGACGAGCGCCGCCATGATCGCCAGCAGCACGAACACCCTGCGGCCGGACATCAGCCGGTCGCTTCGCGGGCGGTCGGCGCGGTCTTGGGTCGGTTGCGCGGCCGGCGAGCCGACACGGCGCGTCCGGCGGCGCTCCGGGCCTCACCGGCCAGGGCCGCCGCGGCGGCGTGTGGATCGATGCGCTCGAGCCCACCTCGAGCGCGCTCATGGAGTCGGTAGACCTCTTCTAGCCCATCCGGCGGGACGCCATCGGCGTAGATCGCGCAGAACACACCCACTACCTCCGGGTCGAACTGCGTGCCGGCGTTCTCGCGGAGCTCCCTCATCGCCTGCTCGTGATCGCGCGCCGTCTTGTACGGCCGGTCGTGGACCATGGCGTGGTAGGCGTCGGCCACGGCCACGATGCGGGCACCCATCGGGATCTCGTTGCCGCGTAGGCCGTGCGGATAGCCGCCGCCGTTGAAGCGCTCGTGGTGATGGAGCACCACCGGGATCGCCTCGCGCAGGTTGGAGGCCTGCTCCAGGATGACCTGGCCGATGCGCGGGTGCTCGCCAATGGCCTGCCACTCGCCGTCGGACAGGGCCGTGGGCTTGTCCAGGATCTCCGGCGGGACCGCCAGCTTGCCCAGATCGTGCAGCAGGCTGGCGACCCGGATGCGCTCGATCTCGTCGCGGGGGAGCCCCATCTCCAGGGCGATGCCGGTCGCGAGCGACGCGATCATGTCCGATGGCCGCCCGCGATGGTGCGGCTGGGGAGCCAGCACCGAGGCCAGTGCCTCCGTGGCGGTGTCGCTGGCCCAGCGCCCAATGGCGGTAGCCGCGGCCCGATGGTCGGCCGAGATGGGCGCCCGACGTACCGGCGCGCTCTCGTCGACGGCGCGGAACAGGTAGGTGCGGTTGCGGCCAAGCGACTTGGCGGCGTACATGGCGGCATCGGCCTGGTCGACGAGCGCGTCGACCTGCAGCTGTGAGCCGATGTCGCCCGCGACGCCGATGCTGATGGTTGCCTGGACGTGCTGGTTTCCGGCAATCAGCAGCCGGTGCTGCGCCACCAGGTTGCGCAGCTTCTCGGCCAGGACCACCGCCTCGTCGTGCTGCGTCTCCGGCAGGATCAGCATGAACTCCTCACCGCCGTAGCGGCCGAACGTGTCGGAGGCGCGGATGTTGTCTGCGATCAGCGAGGCCACCTGGCGCAGCACCGCGTCGCCCGAGTTGTGGCCGTAGGTGTCGTTGATCGGCTTGAAGCGGTCGATGTCGATGAAGGCGACCGACAGCCAGCTGTGGTGCCGTGCGGCGCGCTCCACCTCGGCCACCAGGGTGGTGAGCAGCGTCTCGCGGTTGGCGACGCCGGTCAGGCGATCGTGGGTGGCGCGGGCCTCGACCTGCAGGAAGGCCCCCGCGGCCGCATTGAAGGCGCGCGCCAGGCGTCGCTCAGCCGGGATCCCGGATTCGTGCAGCTGGACCGGCAGATCGGTATCGAGCGTGTCCTCCAGGGCCCGCGCGATGCGGTTCAGCCGCCAGCCGATGTAGCTCCAGCAGGCGAGCGCCATGGACGTCATGCCGGCCGCCAGCGCGAGTGCCGCCAGCAGTAGCTGCAGGTCTCGGGCTGCGCCAGTGGCGGTGGGCGACGTGCTCAGCACCACCGTGATGAAGATGGCGACGGCAATCGGTGCCAGGAATCCGAGGGCACGCGCGATTCGAAGCATGGATCTCGCTGTACGGGAAGGCTCTCTCTGCACGGCGAGCATGCGGGACAGCGCGCAGCCCGAAAATGGCTCGATGGTCACGCGGTGCGCCTTGGCACAGCGCGCCGGAGCCGCGCACGCCACGAGTGCGGTCTGGTCGAGTACTCGACCGGTACCATCGTTCGCGGGGTTGGCCGATGTGCAGGGAGGGCCGGCGTGCGCCGCCCGGCCCTTCTATGATCCAGTCGTGCCCCACGCACCCCTCGGATGGTGACGACGAACTCGCCAGGGCACGCGCCCGCCGAGCACCTCACCTCGCTGCCCATCTTCGATTCCCACGGCCCGCGCGAGGAGTGCGGCGTGGTGGGCATCCACGCCCCCGGCCACCCGGTGGCGCGCCTCGCGTACGTTGGCCTGCACGCGCTGCAGCACCGCGGCCAGGAGTCCGCGGGGATCGCCGCCAGCGATGGCACGCGCCTCTCGCTGCACAAGCGACTCGGGCTGGTGAGCCAGGTCTTCGACGAGGAGACTATCGCCCGGCTGGAGCGCGACGAAGGGGAGGCCCCGGCCCAGATCGCCATCGGGCACACCCGCTATTCGACCACCGGCAGCAACTCGCTCCCCAACGTGCAGCCGGTCTTTGCCGCCTCCGACCTGGGCGAGCTGATGCTGGGTCACAACGGGAACCTGACCAACGCCACCTGGCTGCGCGACGACCTGACCGAGCAGGGCGTGGAGTTCGTCACCGCCAGCGACACCGAGGTGCTGGCCAAGCTGATCGCCCACGCCCACGGCCGAACCTGGGCGCAACGCGTCGAGCAGGCCTTCCATCGGGCCATCGGCGCCTTCACCTTCACCATGGTCACCGCCCGCACCCTGGTCGCCGCGCGAGACCCGCACGGCTTCCGCCCGCTGGCGCTGGGCCGGCTGCCCGCCCCGGAGGCCGGCGTGCCGGCCGGCTGGGCGGTGGCGTCGGAGAGCTCCGCGCTGGATGCCATGGGCGCACAGTTCGTGCGCGACGTGGAGCCGGGCGAGATCGTGACGATCGACGACGACGGCCTGCACTCGCATCGACCCGCTGTCGGCGCCGCACAGGAGCGGCTGTGCGTCTTCGAGTTCGTTTACCTGGCGCGGCCGGACAGCGTCATCGGCGGGCGCTTGCTGTACGAAGCCAGGCTGGCCATGGGCCGGCAGCTGGCGCTGGAGCAGCCGGCAGACGCTGACCTGGTGATCCCCGTGCCTGACAGCGCCATTCCGGCCGCCATCGGCTACGCGGAGGCATCGGGCCTGCCCTACCGCGAGGGCCTCATCAAGAACCGATACGTGGGCCGCACCTTCATCCAGCCCGCCCAGCGCTCGCGCGAGGAGGCGGTCCGCCTGAAGTTCAACCCGCTGCCCGAGCTCCTGTCCGGCAAGCGCGTGGTGGTGGTCGACGACTCGATCGTGCGGGGCACCACCACGGCGCCGATCGTGGCCATGCTGCGCCGCGCTGGCGCGCGCGAGGTGCACGTCCGCATCCACTCCCCGCAGATGCAGTACCCGTGCTACATGGGCGTCGACACCGGGCGCCGGTCCGAGTTGATCGCCGCCAGCCACAGCCTCGACGAGATCCGCACGCTGATCGACGCCGACTCGCTCGGCTACCTGTCGCAGGAGGGGCTCCTGGCGGCGGTGGGGCGCGAGGCGGACGGGGAGCGGCGCCACTGCACCGCCTGCTTCGACGGGCGCTATCCCATCGACGTGCCCCTCGACGTCGACAAGTTCGCGCTGGAGCGCGGCTAGCCGGCATGGGTCGCACCTACCGCGAGGCCGGCGTCGACATCGCGGAGGCGCGGCGCGCGGTGGAGCTGATCGGGCAGGCCGCCGCCTCGACCGCGACGCCCGCGGTGCTTGGTGGGGTCGGCAGCTTCGGCAGCCTGTTCCAGCTCGATGCCGGGCCCTATCCGTTTCCGGTGCTGGTCGCCTCGACCGACGGCGTCGGCACCAAGCTCAAGGTTGCCATCGGGCTGGGCCGGTACGACACGATCGGGATCGACCTGGTCAATCACTGCATCAACGACATCGCCGTGCAGGGCGCCGACCCGTTGTTCTTCCTCGACTACCTGGCCACCGGCCGGCTGCGCGCCGACGTGGCGGAGGAGATCGTGGGCGGCATCGCCGCGGCCTGCGCCGCGAGCGGGGTGGCGCTGGTGGGCGGCGAGACAGCCGAGCTGCCGGACCTGTACCAGGGCGACGACTTCGACCTGGCCGGCTTCATCGTGGGCGTGGTGGCGCGCCGCGACGTGATCGACGGCAGCGGCGTGCGGGCCGGGGATGCGCTGCTCGGCCTGCCGTCATCGGGCCTACACACCAACGGCTATTCGCTGGCGCGGCGGGTGCTGCGCCAGGACGAGTGGGACAAGCGGGTGTCGGGGATCGAGCGGAGCATTGGCGAGGAGCTGCTCGAGCCGCATCGGTCCTATTTGGACGAGATCCGCCTCCTGCGCCGGGCCTTACGCGAGGCGGGGTCTGACGTGCTGGCCTTTGCGCACATCACCGGCGGCGGCTGGATCGACAACATCCCGCGCACGCTGCCGGCTGAGCTCGGCGTCGAGGTCGAGACCGGATCCTGGCGGGTGCCGCGCATCTTCAGCCTGATCCAGGAGCGCGGTGACATCGCCGACGACGAGATGGTGCGGACCTTCAACCTGGGAATCGGCATGACCGCTGTCGTCCACCCCGAGCACGTGGACGTCGCGGTGCGGGCGGTGCCCGAGGCGGTGCGCGTCGGGACCGTAGTGCCGGCGGCGGCGGATGGGCCGCGCGTCGCCTTCATCTGAGGCATGAGGGCTGACCCCGTCCGGCTGGGGGTGCTCGTGTCCGGCCGTGGCTCGAACCTGGGAGCGGTGCTCGACGCCGTTGCCGACCGACGGCTCTCCGATGTCCAGCCGGTACTCGTCATCAGCAATCGGGCCGGCGTGCCGGCCCTCGGCGTGGCGGCCGATCACGGCGTGCCGAGCCAGGTGTTGGCACGCACCGACTTCGCGAGCGCGGATGCGCGCGACCTGGCTATCGGTAAGGCACTGGCCGATTCCGGCGCGGAACTTGCCTTGCTGGCGGGCTATGACCAGCTGCTGCGACAGCCGTTCTTCGGCGCCTTTCGCGGACGGACCATCAACATCCATCCCAGCCTGCTGCCGCGGCATGGCGGGCGCGGCATGGTCGGGCTGGCGGTCCATCAGGCAGTGCTGGCGGCGGGGGACAGCGTGACCGGCGTGACCGTGCACGACGTGACGGAGGCGCTCGACGCCGGGCCGCCCATTGCGCAGGTCGAGGTGCCGGTGCTTTCCGGCGAGAGCGCCGAGGAGCTGGCCGAGCGGGTCCTGGCCGTGGAGCATCGGACCCTGGTGGACGTGCTTGCCCGCCTGGCCGCCGAGGGCTCCGATCAGGGGGCATCTGCTAGCATGACCGCCGCGTCGCCTCCCACCGGAGCGTCGCGCGCACCGCACGAGAGGCGCCGAACGCATGCCTGAAGGCCTGCCGGATCCCGGCAAGATCTGGAACGACTTCGTTTCCAACCCCATCGTTGGCATCGCCGTCAACATGACGGTGATCTACGTCGTCCTGCTGTGGCTGGGCACCGCATACTGGGCCTTCCGCGACATGCAGGCGCGCAGCGAGAATCCGATCCTGCCGTACTTCGCCTCGGCGCTGATCATCTTCTTCACCCCGCTGCTCTTCCTGTTCGCGGTGGTGCTGTACCTCATCGTTCGGCCGCGCGAGACGCTGGCCGAGGTCTACGAGCGGTCGCTCGCCGAGGAGTCGCTGCTGGCCGAGGTCGAGCGCAACGAGCTCTGCCCGGTTTGCCGCGAGCGGGTCCACAGCGACTGGCTGGTGTGCCCGAACTGCCGCACCCGCCTCCACCACGTCTGTCCGTCGTGCAACCGCCTGGCCGATCCAGCGTGGCCGCTGTGCGCCTACTGCGGCCATGAGTTCCAGCGCCCGTCGGCCCCGCGCCCGGTCGCCGCACCTGCGCCTGAGCCGGTGACGGATCCGGAGTGGGCGACGCCGGAGTGGTCGCCCACGCGCACCTCCGACGTGCCGAACGACCGGTCCACTGAGCCGGGCGGCCTGCGTCACCCCGCTGGCGGCTGAGCTTCCCGCTTCACCCTCCCCGGTACCGGCCGAGGTGCCGGCCGTCCCTCCGCGCCATGACCCGTCCCTGGATCGCTATCGGACGCTGCACGTCCTTTCGCTGATCCTGGTCTTCGGCGGGATCGTCGCCGCGGGCCTGGTCATTCCGCTGAACCGGTGGCTCCTGGATCCGAACGCGCCGCGTCCCGACGCGACCGACGCGAGCCTGCTGCTGATGGTGGTCGCGATCGGCGGCCTGGCCATCATCGTGGGGCTGGCGATGCACGTCGCACGCGCGATCGTCGTCCGCGAGCCGCTGTGGGAGGGGCGCTATCGCGGCCCGTCGGTGATCGCCCTGCTGGTGCTGGCCATCATTGCCGCCAACGCGGCCAGCGTCTCGGTCGCCAACGACGTCCTGGCGGTGACCCAGGGACGCCCGCCGTCAACCTTCGGCGCGCTGGTGCTGCTCACCATCACGCAGGCGGCACTCCTGGCCGTGGCGGGCCTGTTCGTGGCCGCGCCGCGCGCCCTGGCGGGCCTCCGCTTCGTCCCAGAGAACGGACTCGCCCGCTCGGTGGGGTTGGGCGTCCTGCTGGCGGTGCCCGCCTGGATCGGTGCGCAGCTGCTGGCCCTCATCACCGCCGGCCTGCTGCAGCTGGTCGGCCTGCGGCCGGAGGAGGGCGTGGCGGAAGCGGCCATCGGCCTGGTCGATCCGATCGTGCTGGCCATTGCCCTGATGGTGGTCGCGCCGGTGGCCGAGGAGATCTTCTTCCGCGGCATCGTCTACAACGCCTGGCTGCGCGAGTTCGGCGTGCGGCGGGCGATCATCGGCTCGGCGGCCCTGTTTGCCCTGATCCACGGCTCGATCTTCGTCATCCCGGCCATCTTCGGCCTGGGCATCGCCCTGGCGCTGCTGTACCGGCGCACGCGATCGCTGCCGGCCTCTATGGCGATGCACGCCACGTTCAATGGCATCACCCTGGCGCTGGGCCTGCTGGTCCGCTTCGACGTCATCCGCCTGCCCTGATAAGCACCCGATAAGCCGGCGATGACCGGTCGGGCCCACGCTGCCCCGATGACGGCGTTTCCTCGGCCCGTGCTGGTCGACGGCGATCCGCGGGCTACTCCGCGGCCCCGCTCCTCCAATCGCGAGCCAGAGCTCTCACTGCTGGGGTTGGCCGAGCTGGCGGCGCTTGCCTCCGGCGCCGATGTCGCCACCTGCCGCGCGCTGATCGATGCGGACCCATGGCTGGTGCGGTTGGAATCGACGGGCCCACGGGCACTTGCCATGGACCACGCGATCGGACCGGTTGCCGCGCGGCGGCTCATCGCCGCGGTCGCGCTGGGACGACGGCTGGCCGCCCTGCCCGCGGACCCGGGCTGGCGCATCCGCTCGCCGGCGGACGTGGGTGAGCGGCTGCTGCCCGCCATGTGCCACCTGGAGCGCGAGGAGCTGGTGGTCCTGCTGCTCAACACCAAGAACGTGGTGACGGCCCGCCGGACCGTGTATGCCGGCAACCTGGCGGGCACATCGGTGCGGGTGGGCGAGGTCTTCCGTGATGCGGTGCGCCGTCAGGCGGCGGCGGTGGTGGTCGTGCACAACCATCCGTCCGGCGACCCGACCCCCTCGGCCGACGACCTGCGCATCACCGCCGAGCTGGCGGAGGCGGGCCGATTGCTGGACATCGAGCTGCTCGATCACGTCGTGATCGGGGCCGAGGGCTGGGTCAGCCTGCGGGCGCTGGGTGCCACGGTCGGATCGGGCTAGCCATCGACCAGCACGTGGTAGACGGCGCCGCGGATGTCGACCACGTAGATCTCCCCGTTCTCATCGGTCCCGAAGGAGGAGATGCCCAGCCCGGAATCGAGCACCCGCTTGGGGTCGATGGTGCCCTCGTCGACCTGCAGGGTGAAGATGATCCCGGAGCAGTAGTCGCCGAAGACATAGACGCCCTGCAGCTCCGGCTGCGCTGTCCCGCGGTACACGTAGCCACCGGTGACCGAGCAGCCCAGGTCGTGGCTGTACTCGGCGATCGGCTTCACGAAGCCGCTCTGGTCGCAATCGCCGCCAAAGCAGTGGCGCCCCTCCATCACGTTCCAGCCGTAGTTCTCGCCGCCGGCGGAGTCGGCCGGCTGGCGGTCGATCTCCTCCCAGCTGCCCTGGCCGACGTCGCCGATGTACAGGTCGCCGCCATCCGGGTCGAAGCTGAAGCGCCACGGGTTGCGCAGTCCCACGGCCCAGATCTCCGGACGCCCACCGCCCGGGTTGGCGCCGCCGGGTCCGAACGGGTTGTTGGTCGGGATGCCGTACCCCCGACCACCGTCCTGCGCATCCACGTCGATGCGCAGGATCTTGCCCAGCAGCACATCGGCGTTCTGCCCGTTCTGCAGCGGGTCGCCGCCACCGCCGCCATCGCCCAGCCCGATGTACAGGTATCCGTCCGGCCCGAACGCCAGCTGCCCGCCGTTGTGGTTGACGAACGGGTCGGGCACCGTGAACAGCACGCGCTCGCTGTCAGGATCTGCCGTCTGCAGGTCGGCCGAGGCGGTCAGCTCGCTGACCACCGTCGAGCCGTCGCCGGCTCGGCTGTAGTGGACGAACAGGCGCCGATTGGTGGCGAAGTCCGGATGGAAGGCCAGGCCCAGCAGCCCGCGCTCGCCCCCGGCGTCGATGCGATCGCTCAGGTCCACGAACGGACGGTCCTGCAGCGCGCCGTCGGGGCCGATCACGCGGACCGCCCCATCGCGCTCGTTCACGAACAGGCGCCCGCTGCCATCGCCGGCTGAGGTCAGGCCGATCGGGTGGCGCAGGTCCTCTGCCACCAGCTCCAGCCGCAGCCGATCCGGACCGCTGTCGAGCGGCGGCACGGTCGATCCCGGCTGGCTCGCACCGGGCGAAGACGCCGCGCTGGGCGACGCCGCGCCGGTTGGGGAGGGCGTGGCAGGCGCCGTGCAGGCGGCGGTCAGCCCCAAGACCAGCACGAGGCACAAGGCCAGATGAGGTCGTCGCTCGGCAGGTATCACGGTGCGGAGACTACCCCGCCCACCCGGCATTGGTTGCGACCGTCAGGTCGCGCCCGCCTGACCCTCGCCGCTGCGGAACGGATCGGGTAGGGTGCGGGGCGACTGATGACGACGACGCGCTCACGCCCTCTTCGTACGCGGCAGAGCACATCCGCCGATCCCGGCGCTGCCGTACCTGCCACGGCCTCCGCGGCCGTCCAAGGCCGCGCGCCGGCTGACGAGCCGGGAACGGAGGCGATCGGCACCCGCCGCGGGGTCGTCATCGAGCGGATCGAGCCTGAGCTCGACGGTGGGCGCCATGCGGTCAAGCGAGTGGTGGGCGACGACCTGCTGGTCACGGCCGACATCTACGCCGATGGTCATGACCTGCTGGAGGCGGCGCTGCTGCTGCGGGTGGAGGGTGGCCGCGGCGCGCGGGGCGCCTGGCGGGAGTCGACCATGCGGCCAGTCGACAACGATCGGTGGTCCGGGAGCATTCGGCTCGACCGCAACGCGCGCCATCGCTATGCCATCGAGGCCTGGCGCGACGGCTTCGGCAGCGTGCGCCGCGCCCTCCTGAAGAAGGTCGAGGCCCAGGTGGAGGTGGCGACCGAGCTGGCCGAAATGCGCGTGCTGCTCGAGGCGGGGCTGCTGCGCGCCCGGGCGCACGGCCGAGCTGGCGCCAGCGATGCGACCCAGATCGAAGGGGCGTTGGCCGGCATGCGCCGCGCCCGCAGCGATGCCGGCCGGGCCGCCGCCATCTCCGGCGAAGAGCTGCTGGCGGCCGTGCGACGCCATCCGGACCGCTCGGCGGCCACGCGGTCCGCGGAGCTGCCGCTGATGGTGGACCGGGAGCGCGCCCGCTTCGGCGCCTGGTACGAGCTGTTCCCGCGCTCGCAGGGCCGTGACCCGGCGCGGCCGGCGGTGACCACCTTCGACGACGCGACCTGGCGCCTGCCGGAGATCGCGCGGCTCGGCTTCGACGTCGTCTACCTGACCCCGATCCATCCCATCGGCCGGACCAATCGCAAGGGCGCCAACAACACCCTGAAGGCCAAGGCCGGGGACCCGGGCAGCCCGTATGCCATCGGCTCAGTGGAGGGAGGCCACGACGCCGTGGCGCCGGAGCTCGGCGGCCTGGACGGGCTGCTTCGCTTTCGCGAGGCGGTGGAGGCCCAGGGCATGGAGCTGGCGCTCGACCTCGCCATTCAGGCCTCGCCGGATCATCCGTGGGTGCGCCAGCATCCGGACTGGTTCAACCACGCGCCCGACGGGACGATCAAGTTCGCGGAGAACCCGCCGAAGAAGTACCAGGACATCTACCCGATCGAGTTCGGCAACGACGACCCGGAGCAGCGGATGGCACTGTGGACGGCCTGGCGCGACATCGTCCTGACATGGGTCGAGCGCGGGATCCGCATCTTCCGGGTGGACAACCCGCATACCAAGCCGATCCCGTTCTGGCGCTGGCTGATCGCCGATGTCCAGCGTGAGCACCCGGACGTCATTTTCCTGTCTGAGGCGTTCACGCGGCCGAAGATGATGCAGCAGCTGGCCAAGATCGGCTTCAGCCAGAGCTACACCTACTTCACCTGGCGCGAGACCCGCGACGAGCTGCGTGAGTACTTCACCGAGCTCACCCAGACCCAGATGCGCGAGTACTTCCGCCCGAACCTGTTCACCAACACGCCGGACATCAACCCGCACCACCTGGACCACGGCCGGCCGGCATTCGTGATCCGCAGCGTGCTGGCCGCCACGCTGGGCAGCAGCTACGGGATCTACTCCGGCTGGGAGCTGTGCGAGAACGCCCGGCTCGAAGATCGCGAGGAGTATCGCGACAGCGAGAAGTACGAGATCCGCGCCCGCGACTGGGACGCGGCGGGCAACATCAAGCCGTTGCTCGGCGCGCTCAACCGGCTGCGGCGCGAATGGCCGGCCCTCCAGCTCAGCGACAACCTGCGCTTCCAGTACGCCAGCGGCGAGCGGACGCTCTTCTACCGCAAGGCGCTGCCCTCCGGACCGCTGGACCCGCTGACCGGCTTCCCGTACCACTGGACCCAGCCGGTGTTCGTGGCGGTCAACTGCGATCCGACCACTTCCGAGCGCGCGATCCTGCACCCGGACCTGCCGGCGGTGGGGATCGGCTGGGAGGAGCCGTACGACATGGTCGACCTGGTGAGCGGCAAGGTCCTTCGCGAGCGCGGCGCCGACGTGCCGGTGGACCTTGACCCGCAGGGAGAGCCGTTCCGCATCTTCACGGTGCGTCGGGCCGGGTAGGCTCTAGCGGTGAGCAGTCAGCCCAAGCCGCGCGCTGAAGCCATTCCGCAGGACGCGCCGCAGCCACCAACCACGCCGGATGCAGCGCGCCGCGAGGAGCTGCTGGCCGTCTCGCGGGGTGAGCCGATCGCCCACGAGGAAGCGGCGAAGCACCCAACCCTGGCCGACGATCCGCACTGGTACAAGGACGCGATCATCTACCAGCTGCACATCAAGGCCTACCAGGATTCCTCCGGCGACGGCATCGGTGACCTGGTCGGCCTCACCCGCCGGCTGGACTACATCGCCAGCCTGGGCGTCACCGCCGTCTGGCTGCTGCCGTTCTACCCCTCGCCGCTGCGCGACGACGGTTACGACATCGCCGACTACACCAACGTGCATCCCGACTACGGCACGCGGCGCGACTTCCGGACCTTCGTGCGCGAGGCGCACAAGCGGGGCCTGCGGGTTATCACCGAGCTGGTCATCAACCACACCAGCGACCTGCACCCGTGGTTCGGCGAGTCGCGCAGCGCCCGCGACAACCCGAAGCGCGACTGGTACGTGTGGTCGGACGACCAGGAGCGCTACGGCGAGGCGCGAATCATCTTCACCGACACCGAGACCAGCAACTGGGCCTGGGACCAGCATTCGCAGCAGTACTACTGGCACCGCTTCTTCAGCCATCAGCCCGATCTGAACTACGACAACCCGGCCGTGGTGCGCGCGATTCTGCGGGTCATGCGCTTCTGGCTGGACCTTGGAGTCGACGGACTGCGGCTGGACGCGGTGCCGTACCTGGTCGAGCGGGACGGTACCAACAGCGAGAACCTGCCGGAGACGCATGGCGTGCTGAAGCGACTCCGGGCCGCGCTCGATAAGCGCTACCACAACCGCATGCTGCTGGCCGAGGCCAACCAGTGGCCGCCCGACGTGCGCCCCTACTTCGGCGACGGCGACGAGTGCCACATGGCCTTCCACTTCCCGCTCATGCCGCGCATCTGGATCGCGCTGCGCAAGGAGGACCGCACGCCGATCGTCGAGATCATGGAGAGCACGCCGCCGATTCCCGAGGACTGCCAGTGGGCGCTCTTCCTGCGCAACCACGACGAGCTGACCCTCGAGATGGTCACCGACGAGGAGCGCGACTACATGTGGTCCGAGTACGCCGCCGACAAGCGGGCGCGCATCAACCTGGGCATCCGCCGCCGCCTGGCGCCGCTGGTCGACAACAGCCGTCGCCGGATCGAGCTGCTCAACTCGCTGCTGTTGTCCATGCCCGGCACGCCGGTCATCTACTACGGCGACGAGATCGGGATGGGGGACAACGTCTACCTGGGCGACCGTAACGGGGTTCGGACGCCTATGCAGTGGACCCCGGATCGCAACGCCGGGTTCTCATCGGCCGATGCCGCCGCGCTCTACTCCCCGGTGATCATGGACCCGGTCTACGGCTATCAGGCCGTGAACGTGGAGGCGCAGGAGCGCATCCCCGGCTCGCTCCTCCATTTCACGCGCCGCATCATCAACATGCGCCGCCGCTACCCGGTCTTCGGGCGTGGCACGCTCGAGTTCCTGCATCCGGAGAACCGGCACGTGCTGGCCTACCTGCGCGAGCACGAGGGAGTCACGGTGCTGTGCGTGGCCAATCTCTCGCGCTACAGCCAGTACGTGGAGCTGGACCTGTCGCGCTTCGTCGAACGGGTGCCGGTCGAGATCATGGGCCGCGTCCGTTTCCCGGCCATTGGCGGGCTGCCCTACCTGCTGACCTTCGGCCCACACGGGTTCTACTGGTTCGAGCTGACCGATGGCGCCGATGGCGCCGAGTGACCAGCCGGCTGCCAATCGACCCGGCGGGGCTCGCTACTTGGCTGGTCGAGCAGCGGTGGTTCCGCAGCAAGACGCGCGAGCTCCGGACGGTGGAGGTCCACGACAGCGTCGCGCTGCCCGCCGGTAACGCGATGCTGCTGGTGCTGCTGGCGTCGTTCGCCGATGGCACGGTCGAGCGATATCTCGTTCCGGCCGTCGATTCGGGCGGTGGTCCTCGCGAGGCAGCCGATGGCGATGGCGTGTGGCGGTCCCTGGTCGCGCTCATGACGGATGGCTCGCGGACGCTGCCGAGCCGCCACGGCGACGTGGTGCTGGAGCCAGGACCGGCGCTGGCCGAGCTGCTGCCCGGCGGCCGCGCTGAGGCCGACAGCCTGCCGGAGCGGGCGATGGGCGTCGAGCAGTCGAACAGCTCCGTCCGGCTTGGCGATCGGCTCATGCTCAAGGTCTACCGATTGCTGGAGCCCGGCATGAATCCCGAGGTTGAGCTGCTGGAGCTGCTCACCGAGCGCGGCTTCGCCCATGCGCCGCTGGCCGCGGGGTCGATGCGCTACATCCCCGACGCTGCCGAGCCGGCGGCGGCGGGCATCGTGCAGTCCCTGGTGCCGGCCCACGGCGATGCATGGGCCTGGATGCTCGGGCACCTGGGCGGAGCATCCGCCCGGCCGGCAGAGGCGATCGCTGCCGTCTCACAGATCGGCGTCATCACCACGGCGCTGCACGCCGCGCTGCAGTCGACGCCCGCCCGCCCCGACTTCCCGTCGCGCACGGCCACCGATGAAGAGCGCCAGGCCTGGCGGGCCGGTGCAGAGGCGCAGCTGGAGGCCGCGCTGGCAGCGGTGCCGGGCGCGGATCGGGCGCGGCTTTCGCACGTGGCGGCGGACGTCCGCGGCACGTTCGATGCCCTGACCGCTGCCCGCGGGGCATGGGCGGCCCGCATTCACGGCGACTATCACCTTGGCCAGCTGCTGGTCACCGACGATGGCTTCGTAGTGACCGATTTCGAGGGCGAGCCCGCGCGGCCGCTGGCGGAGCGCCGTAGTCCCGCGTCGCCGCTGCGGGACGTTGCCGGCATGCTGCGCAGCCTGGATTACGCGGCGCGCACCAGCCAACGGCAGCAGCCCGACTTCGACGCTGATGCCTGGCTGGCAGCGGCGCGGTCAGCGTTTCTGACCGCGTACGGCGAGCCTACCGATCCGTCGCTGCTGCGGGCGTTCGAGCTGGAGAAGGCCTGCTACGAGGTCCGCTACGAGGCGAACTTCCGCCCCGACTGGATCTGGCTGCCGCTCGCGGCCATCGAGCGGATGGTGGCCTGATGGTGCGCATCTGGCGCGGCGCCCCGTATCCGCTGGGCGCGACCTGGGACGGGCAGGGCACCAATTTCGCGCTCTTCAGCGAGAACGCCACCCGCGTCGAGCTGGCCCTGTTCGAC
>DATBRW010000004.1:0-12532 GCA_036560125.1 Candidatus Limnocylindria bacterium | reverse complement strand
CATTCGGCGCCGCGTCGATGCCGACCTGCGCAAGCACGGCCTGCCACGCGAGCGCGTGCTGGCGGCCGTGGTGCTGCTGCTGGAGAAGACGCGGCTGCGGGTCGGCAACGAGGAATACGCCCGCGACAACCGCTCCTTTGGGCTGACAACGCTGCGCGACCGTCATGCCGAGGTTGGCAGCAGCAGGATCCGGTTTCGATTCCGCAGCAAAGGCGGCAAAGCCAGCGACGTGGAGCTCTCGGACTCGCGCCTGGCTCGGATCGTCGCGCGCTGCCAGGACCTTCCCGGACAGGAGCTGTTCGCCTACCTGGACGACGACGGGGATGTGCGCGCCATCGGCTCGAGCGACGTGAACGACTACCTTCGCGACATCACCGGCCAGGACTTCACCGCCAAGGACTTCCGGACCTGGTCCGGAACGGTGCTGGCCGCGTGGGCGCTTAAGGAGCTGGAGGGCGTGGACTCGGAGGCGCAGGCGAAGCGCAACGTGGTGCGGGCGGTAGAGCAGGTGGCCGAATGGCTTGGCAACACGCCGGCCGTATCGCGCCGGTCGTACGTCCACCCGGCGGTGATCGATGCGTACCTGGATGGGGACGTGGTGCGGGCCGCGCGTCAGACGGCGGACAAGAAGCTGCGCGAGGACCTCCGTCGCCTCTCGCCGCAGGAGGCCGCCGTGCTGGCGCTGCTGCGCCAACGTCTGCGCGAAGAGGAACGAGCGCGAACCTAGGCGGCGTCGAGCCGCCGCAGGGCGCGCTGATAGTCCTCGTTGTCCGGCTTCAGGAACACTGCCATCCGCAGATGCCGCCGCCCCGTGGCCTCGTCGCCCAGCCGGAGGTGGGAGAGGCCAAGGCCGAAGTGCGCGTAGTGGGCCAGCGGATCGGCGTCGATCATGGCCTGGAACTGCTCCGCCGCCCGATCGTGGGCGCCCTGGTCGAAGTACGCGCGGGCCAGCGCCTCCACGATCGAGGCCTTGCCAGGCTCCATCGCCAGACAGCGCTCGAGCAGGACCGAGGCGGCGCCGGGGTGGTGCTCGTCGAGCAGCTGCGAGCCGCGGCGAAACAGCTCGTAGGCCGATTCGCGCTCGTTGGAATCCATGGCCGCGGGCCTAGGCGCTGAGGTCGATCCGCTCGAGGCGCGGGTTGTCGGTGCGTCCCGGGATGCGGCCGCGCTTGGCGATCGGGCGACCGTCGATCTCCTTCAGGTCGCCGGTGAAGTCGATTGGGCTCGCGTCACTGATGGCCGATCCCACCGCGAACGAGTCGACCGGCGCGCCGGCCTCCTTGAAGTAGCCGATGCGATCGGTGTCCAGGCCGCCTGACACGACGATCTGCACGTGCCCATGCCCGGCCTGGTCCAGTCGTGAGCGGACCTCCTTCACGAGGTCGGCGGTCACGCGACCCCGTTCGGCGGGCGTGTCCAGGCGTACGCCCCATAGCCGCTCCCCCAGCGCGTCCGCTACCCTCACCGATTCCTCAGCCTCGTCCTTGAAGGTGTCGACCAGCGCGATTCGCGGCACATCCGGCTCGACGTGGCGGTCGAAGGCCTCGACCGCGCGCACGGTGTCGCCAAAGATGAGGATCAGCGCATGTGCCATGGTGCCGGTCGGCGCCAGCCCGGCCATTCGCGCGCCCGCCGGCGTGGAGACGCCGATGCAGCCACCCACCACGCTGGCGTAGTCCATCTGGTCGGCGACCGAGGGGTGCACGTGCCGAGCGCCGAAGCCGATGACCGGGATCGGTGCCGCCACGTCCACGATGCGCCGCGCGGCAGTCGCCCAGCCGGTGCACTGCGACAGGATGCCCAGCAGCGCAGTTTCGTACAGGCCGAATGCCGAGTAGCGGGCCGTGATGCGCATCACGACCTCTTTTCTGGCGATCGGATCGCCGTCGTGCAGCGACTCGACGATGGGCAGCGGCTCGAGCGCCTTGCCGTTGCCCAGGATCTCGCGCAGGTAGGCTAGCGACTCCTCGGCGCCGCACAGGATGGCGTCTTCCGACGCGAACAGCTCCATCGCAACCACGGGATCGAGCTGCTCGGCGGCCAGGATCCGCCGCGCCCGCTCGAAGTAGACGTCAGCCGTGTCGCCGGACAGGACGTCGGCCGCGGTCTGGAAGCGAGAGCGGGCGGGGCTCGTTCGCGTCATGGCCGAGCAGTGTAGCGGTCCGTGCCAGCCGCCCCGCGCCGCCGTGCCTGGCGGACGCCAACCATGAGCAGCACGCCGACGAGCACCAGCACCGCCGCGAGGCGCACGACGCCGTCGGTCGTGGCCCGCTCCAATCGGTGAGACGCGGACGCCGACAGGTCGGCGGCGCCGACCAGGTCTCCATCGGCGAAGAGCGATTTGGCCTCGGTCAGCATGGCATCCGGTCCGCGGCCGCCCAGCAGGCCGACCTCCTCCAGCGGCGAGCGATCGGCAGCGGCGCGCTCACCGGCCGCGACGTAGGCGGCAACCACGGCTGCCTCCGCTTCCAGCTCGCGGCGAGCCGCCTGGCTGCCGCCGCCCCGTTCGTACTCGGCGCGCATGCGCTCCGGAGCCACCAACCCGGCACTTCCAATCCGAGCGAGTAGCGCATCGCGGTCGGCCAGCCAATCGGTGGCCTCGGCAATGGCCGCCTGAGCGTCATCGAAGCGCCAGCCGGCCAGCGCCAGGCGCACCGGGTCCGGCACGCCCCAGTCACCGGCCGTGGCTTCCAGATCGCCGTAGGCCAGGCGCGCCTCGCGACGAGCGGGCAGCTGCCCCACGCTCGCTGCATCGAGGACCCAGCGGCGGAAGGTCGGCACGACGTCGGCCTCGCTCACGGCGTCCAGCTGGTCGAGCAGGTGCCGCGAGTCGGCGGGCACGGTGGCTGCCACCGGAGTGGCCGGTACGCTGTCGAAGGGCGGGCGGTACCCGTCCAGCCCGGCCGCCATGCGCTGCCAGGCCAATCGCAGCGAGTCCTCGCCCACCCCGCCGGCAATATCGTCCACGGCGGCCCAGGCAGCGGCGTCCGCGTAGCGTTCCTGCGCGGCCGTGGCCTGACCCACCCCCCAGCTGACAAGCGGGAAGGCGTCCTGGCGCCGGTCATTGGCGGCCCGCTCCGGATCGAAGGGCAGGTCGACGTCGAGCGCGGTGGCCACCTGCGCGGCCGCGTGGGAGGCGAAGCCCTCGCGCATCCAGCGGTCCGCCGCCAGCGTCGCCGGCAGCCAGAGGTGCGCAACCTGGTGCAGGACGGTGAAGGCGGGCTCGGTGTAGCCGATCGCGATGTCCACGTCGCTGGCGGCGGGCTCGCGCAGCACGGCGCCGGATTCGGGCAGCGACTCGACGATCACCAGCGGGCCGGTGGGGCCGTACGGGAGCCCGATCGCCTTGTCCAGCCGCGGCAGCGCATCGGTCAGCAAGCGGAGCGTGCGGCGCCCCCAGGCGGGGTCATCGGACCACGAGCGGACCTGCACATCGACGGTGCCCTGGCTGAGCGGCACCTGGCGCTCCATGGTGACGTAGCTCGACGGCAGGGTGGCTGTCACGCGGGCCAGCCAGCGACTGGGATCGGACACCGCGCCGCTTTCCAGCTGCCAGGCGCTGCCGTCCTGCTCGGCGTGCAATGAGTCGCCGTCGACCAGCACCTCGTAGTCGCTGGGGAGCCGGACTGTGACCGATCCCTGCGTGCCGAAGCTCCAGATCGGCACGATCACCACCGACGGGCGGATGCGCAGGTCGGTAGTGGCGCCATCGTCGAGCGTGTAGGACAGCGTGAAGCGCGCGGAGTCGCGGTAGCGCACCGGGGGTCGGGGCTGGACGCTGGCCACGTTCACGCCGCCGCGCTCCTGCACCGTCGTCTGCAGACGCCGCCCGCGGCCATCCTCGGCGCGGACGTTCCGCGCCCCCTCGTGCACCGCCAGGTCGATGGTCGGGAAGACGCTGAACTGCCCCGGCGGGTCGGGTGTCGTGTTCCGGAAGGTGACGTCGATGCTGACGCGCACGTTTCCCTCGCCCGGGGCGATCTCATAGGTCGCCGCCGTCTTCATGCTGTACTCGGCGGCTCGTGCGACCTGGGGTCGCAGGAGAGGCAGCGCCGGCGTCAACCCGGCAATGAGCAGCGCGGACGCAGCCGCGACCGACGCCACGGCGCGGACGGCAGGTGACAGGCTCAACCGCGCGTGCCCAGCAGGCGGGCGATCGGGCCGCGGCGTGCCTTGCGGGGGGCGGGTGGCTGCCATTCGGGCATGGCCGCTTCCACCTCGGCCCGATAGGCCTCCAGCAGTGGGGCATTGCGCCCGACCCGGCCGCTCCAATCGGGCAGGATCCCGCGATCGGCCACCGCCGGCAGCGTCTCCTCCAGCAGTCGGTCGGCGACGATCGCCAGGCGGGCCAGGCCGCGCCCCAGCTCGTCGCGGCTGAGGCCGGAGGTCGGCAGCTCGGTCATCAGCATCGGCCGGTCGTCATCGGCCAGCGCGAACTTCACGAATGGATACTCGGAGTTGGCGTACAGCAGGCGGTGGAAGGTGCGCTTGGGGATCTCCATCGCCTCTTGGCCGTAGTAGGCCCACAGCGACAGGCCGACCCCGTCGACCCAGGCCACGGTGGCGCGCAGGTCGAAGCGCCGCTCCCCGTCCAACACCAGGTCTCGACTGAGCGCCGGATCGCCGGGCTGGCCGCTGCCGTCCACGACCTCGATGCCCAGCTCGGAGAGCCACGCGTCCAGCGGCGGCGCATGCTCAGTCAGCGTGGGCCACCGTCTCGCCCGAACCGAACGCGCGCCGGCGCGCGAAGTCGGCCGGCACCACCCCCGGGTCGATGCGGCAGTTACGCCCGACCGTCACCCGCGCCGGCACGGTGGCGCGCTTGCCGACGATGGTGATGCCAGCGTACAGGCGCTCCGGCTCGTCACGGTTCGGCTTGAGGTCGTCGCCGGTTCCGATCACGGCGCCAACGCCGATCCGGCAGTCCTTGTCGATGATCGCCCGGTCGATCACGGCCCGCTCCGCCACCCAGGTGTCGAACATCACGATCGAGTCGCGCACGATGGCGCCCGGCCCGACCCGCACGCCCGGCGACAGGATGCTGTGCTCGACGGTCCCCTCCACCACGCAGCCGTGGCTCACCATGCTGCGGCTGACGCGCGCGTCTGCGCCGATCCGAGCCGGTGGCCGCTCCTCGCTCCGGGTGTAGATCAGCCAGCCGAGGTCGTTCAGCTCGATCTCGGGCCGGTCCGACAGCAGGTCAAGGCTGGTGCGCCAGTAGCTCTCCACCGTCCCGACGTCCTGCCAGTAGCCCTTGAACTCGTACCCCTGCACCCGGCGCCCGGCCTCCACCATCCACGGCAGCAGGTCGCGCCCGAAGTCGACCCGATCCGGCGACAGCACCTCGCGCAGGACGTTCCACGAGAAGACATAGACGCCCATGCTCACCAGGTTGCTGGTCGGCTGCGGGGGCTTCTCGATGAAATCGACCACGCGACCGTCGGAATCGAGCTCCAGGATGCCGAACCGATGCGCCTCGTCCAGCGGCACGGTCCGCACGGCACAGGTGACTTCGGCCCCGGTCGCCCGATGCGTCTCGAGGAATGGGCGGTAGTCCATCTTGTAGACGTGGTCGCCGGCCAGGACCAGCACGAGGTCCGGATCGCGATCGGCGATGAAGTCCAGGTTCTGCAGCACGGCGTCGGCGGTCCCGCGGTACCAGTCGCGTGTCCGCCCGCGGCCGATGTAGGGCTGCAGCAGCGTCACCCCGCCATGACTGCGATCCAGGTCCCACGGGCGGCCGACGCCGATGTGATCCATCAGCGAGCGCGGCGCGTACTGCGTCAGCACCGCCACGTCGGTGAGCCCCGAGTTCACCACATTCGACAGGGCGAAGTCGATGATCCGATACTTGCCACCGAACGGGACTCCGGGCTTGGCGCGGACCTGGGAGAGCACCGACAGCCGCTCCCCCTCGCCCCCGGCCAGGATCAGAGTGAGGACCGATGCCGACACGCGTCGGATTCTCCCATGCGCCGCGTCACGCGGCCGACGTTGGTGGTCAGCGACGACGTCGCCGCAGCCTGGCCCCCATCGGGACTAGCCAGGCCACGAGCGACAGCGCGGTCGCCGGCACCAGGACGCCGAAGTCGGCGGGCGGCAGCGTGCCGGCCGTTCCGGCGCCCTGCTCTTCGTTGACGGTGGGGGCCGGTGTGCATTCGTTGTTCCCGTGGCCGTGGCAGTCATCGCCGGGGTTGCTCGGTCCCGGCCCGCCCGACGGGTCCGGTGTCTTCTCCGGCTTGGGCGTGAAGATCACCTCGCCGCAGATGGGCGACCCGAAGCCCGTATTGCCGAGCACCGGCGCGATCTGCAGGTGGTAGCTGGAGTTCTCCTTGAGCAGTGTCGGATCACCATTCGATCCGGTCTGGCCGTTGACGTACCGGCTCGACCAGTCGTCCGCCGAATCGATCCACTCCTGCGGCCGTCGGTCGTCCTGCGCGATCTCCTGCACGATGTCGAAGCAGCCCTTGGAGTGCACGTTGTCGACCGGCGGGACCGTGCCCTCCAGGAACGGGAGCTGCCGCGTCTCGCCGCAGTTGCCCGGGCGCATGCCGCTGAACTTGCAGACGGTCTCCATGGTCACGCCGGCCGGCTGCGCGAAATCGGTCTGCGGGACCGGCTTGCGCCCGTTCCAGTCCCACCGGCCATTCAGCGCGATCTCCATGAAGTCGTGCCACAGGTAGAGCGGGCCATCGGCGCTGAACAGGCCCTGCCCCAGGGCGTTGGAGAGCGGCTCCTGGTTGTTGTTGCCCATCCACACCCCGGTCACCAGGCTGCCCGGCACGTAGCCGAATCCCGACACGTCGCGGAAATCGTTGGTGGTCCCGGTCTTGAAGCCCGCGTGACGGCGCTGGCCGTTCTGGTCGAACAGCTCCGCGCGCGAGCCCCACAGCACGTTCGACGCGGGATTGGTGTTGCCTTCCAGGATCCAGTGCGTCAGGTACGCCTCGCCCTGGGTCATCGGCCGTGACTCTTCGGGCCCGTCCTTCTTCAGGCTGTAGATGACCCGATTGTTTCGGTCGCGGATCTCCAGGATGGAGGTGGGTGGGTGCAGGGCGCCCTGCTGCGCGAAGACGCCGTAGGCGCCGGTCATGTTGGTCAGGTTGACCGGCACCGATCCCAGCGCCAGCGACAGGCCCGGATCCTGGTTGAGGATGTACTTGCTCGACGCAATTCCCATCGACTGCGCGAAGCGGGCCGTCTCGTTGACGCCGACCAGGTACTGCATCATCACCGACGGAACGTTGAGCGAGTAGCGCAGTGCGTCGGCCGCCAGCAGCGGACCATGGTCCTTGATGTCGGCGTTGGTGGGCATGTAGCTGGTGTCCCGATCGGCGCCGAACTGCGTGACCGAGTCGACGAAGAAGGTGCCCGGCGTGGCCTCACGCGCCCGGAAGGCGGACGAGTAGACGATCGGCTTGAAGGCCGACCCGGGCTGGCGCAGGCCGAGGCCGGCCACGTCGAACTGGCCGTCCACGCGTGGGTCCTTGCGGTCGTAGTAGTCGACGCTGCCGACGTAGGCCACGATCTCGCCGGTCGCCGAGTCGATCGCGACCAGTGCGCCGTTGTGCACGTTCTTGTCGCCCAGGGCATTGACCCAGGTCTTCACCTGGTTGTGCGCGACCTGCTGCAGCCTGTAGTCGAGCGTGCTGGTGATCCGATAGCCGCCGGTGCGCACCGCCTCGGCCGGGTTGGCGACGCCCAGCGACGCCAGGATCGATTCGGCCTCGCGCTGCACCCGGAAGCTGAAGTGCGGTTCGCGCAGGACCGAGGTGATGCGACTGGGGTTCATCTGCCCCCAGGTCACCTTCAGGGCATCGTCCATCTGGCGCTGGGTGATGTAGCCGTCGCGCAGCATGGCGCGCAGCACCTGGTCGCGCCGGGCGATGGCCAGCTCCGGCCCCTGGTCGTGGTAGTAGGGGTCATACCGTGATGGCAGCTGAGGCAGCCCGGCCAGGAACGCCGCCTGCGAGAGGCTCAGGTCGTTGAGGTTCTCGATGCCGAAGTAGTTGGCCGCCGCCGCCTTGATGCCGTATGAACCGTTCCCGTAGAAGATCAGGTTCAGGTAGGTCTCGAGGATCTGCTCCTTCCCCTCGCGCCCCGGGTACGCATCGGTCAGCTTCCTGGCCATGACCGCTTCCTGAACTTTGTCCCACAGCTTGCGGTCCGACTCCAGGAAGGTGAGGCGCGGCGCCTGGCAGATCTCCGGATTCTCGTCCTGCTGGGTCGCCTCGGGGTCCAGCTCGGCCGACGGCGCCGCCGAGCCCGATGGCTGCATTGCCTCCTCGGCCAGCTTGATGGAGCCGGCGTACTTGATCACCTGCTGGGTGATGGTCGAGGCGCCCTGCACCACTTCGCCGGCCTCCAGGTTGGCGAAGGCGGCGCGCAGGATGGCCGGGTAGTCGACGCCGTCGTTATCCCAGTACGTGCGGTCCTCGGCCGCCACGGCGGCGTTGACGATGTTGTCAGGCACCTGGTCGAACTGGACCTGCTCGCGGTTCTGGCACTCGAATCGGGCCAACAGCCGCTTGCCGGTGCGGTCGTAGACATACGTCGAGGCCGGCAGCTCGATGCCGTCCAGCAGCCGGCCGTCCGGCAGGCTGGCGTAGACCGAGTTGTAGGTCAGCAGCAGGCCGCCAGCCGTGCCTCCGAAGGTGCCAACGACCGACAGCGCGAACAGGCCGACCAGCACGATGAGAGCGGTAGCGGCCATGCCGCGCCGCGAGCCGCGGCTGCGAGTCGTGCGGCGCGCCATCAAGCGATGGCGCCGCCGCTGCATGGCGGGGTGCATCCGGCGCTACGGTACCCGAACTGCCGGCGTGGGTCGAATCACTACGGGTTAAGAACCGTTAGCACGCTTCATGACCCGACCGTGGCCCGATCCTGCCATGGAGCGTGTTTGGAGGTCGGAGGCCATGCCGCCGCGAGCGTTGCGCAGCCGCGAGCGGTGGGATGGCCGACGGCCATCAACTCCGCTGCAGTGAGATCGGTCTACGGGAGGTAGTTGCGGGGATTGACCGCGGCTTCGTCCAGGTTGACCTGGAAATGCAGGTGGCAACCGGTCGCGTTGCCGGTGGCGCCCTCGTAGCCGATGAGGTCGCCGGTGTCGACCTTCTGACCGACGCTCACGATCTCGCGCGACAGGTGCCAGTACCACGTCTGCAGGCGCTGGCTGTGGCCGATCACCACGCCGATGGCCGTGTCGCCGTAGTTGACGTTCGGCCGCCCATCGGCCAGCACGGTGCCTGACCCGGCGGCGTAGATCGGCCCGCCGCAGCCGTTGTGGTAGGCCATGTCCATGCCCGTGTGGTTGTGGTCGAAGTTGGTCCAGCCGAACTCCTGGGTCACGTAGAAGTCACCCCGCTCGGGCCAGGCAAATCGGCCGCGATAGGCGAGGTCCAGGCGGTCGGCCTGTCGCTTGAGGCGCTCGACCAGCTGGCGCTGGCCGGCCAGCTCCTCGCGCTCTTCGTCGATCAGGACCTTGGTGCGCTGCTCGTTGTGCTCCGACCTGCGGTACTGCGCCGCCTGCTCCGCCCGCAGCTGTTCCAGGCGGCGCTGATAGGCGCGCAGCGTCTCTCGGGCCGCGTCGACCTGGCGCTGCTGGGTGGCAAGGGCCTGGGTCCGCTCCTTCTCGGCGTCGCGCAGCGCGGTCAGGGTGACCTGGCCGTCGCGCAGCGTCTGCTGCCGTACGGCCAGCCGCTCGCGGGTGTCGCGAATCTCGGCCGCCAGCCGGCGGTCCTCGTCTGACAGGGTGAGCATGGAGGCGAGCTGGTTGGAGGCCTCGCCGAACGAATCGGTCGAGAGCAGGACCTCCAGCATCGTGGTCTGCGATTGCTCGTAGGCCAGCCGCAGGTGGTCCTGCAGCAGCACCTCGCGCTCCGCCAGCTCGGCGCGGGTGATGACCAGGTCGGCGGCCACCCGCCGCAGGTTGTCGGCCAGGTGTGCGATCTGCGTGCGGTAGTTTTCCAGGGCGGTGCGGGACTCCTCGAGCGAGGCCGTCACCCGCTCCAACTGGCGAACGGCCTTGGCGAGCTCGAGACCGGTCCGCTGCAGGTCGGTGCTCAGGGTCGCCAGGCTGACCGTGAGAGCGGCCTGTTGGCGGCGGAGGTCGGCGAGCTGCTGGCGCTGGCGCGCGAGCTCGGCCTCCATGCGCTGCTGCTCGTTGATGGCATCGTCAACGCCGCCTTCGGCTCGCACCGTGGGGCGGACGCTGCCTGGCGCCATGATGACCACGAGGGCGATCAGGGCGAGGGTGAACAGGCTACGGCGACGGACAGTCGACATCGGCTCCTAGGTAGATTTATCTAGATCAACGCGCGCGATGCCGGCAACGTTCGAACGCCTGCGCAGCGGAGGCGACGACCGACCGGAGTGGCCCCGGGCACGGAGGGGACATTAGGCGGAAGGATACCGGACGGCTCAAGTGGCTGTCAGGTAAACGAATGGGGCTAGTACATCCGGCCCAATAGATGGCCGATGAACATGGCCGCCGACGCAGCCGGCTCGCCCAGCAGATTGTCGTCACGCAGCAGCGTGATGACCGTGCCGGCGACCAGGAAGGGGCCAAAGGGGACATAGGTCTTCAAACCCACGCGCCGGCTGGCCAGCAGGACCAGGCTGCTGGCCGAGACGAGCAGCGCGGCAATGAAGATGGCTACGAAGATGGCCGGCCAGCCCAGCAGCAGGCCCAGCGGCCCGACCAGGTAGAGGTCGCCCAGGGCCACGCCCGAGCGGATGACCAGGCCCAGCACGCCCAGCAGCGTCACCGCCGCGACCGCTCCGATGACCGCATCGAGCAGGCTGAGGGCGGGGTTCACGAACGCGAAGACGACGCAGATGCCGATCAGCGGATCCAGCAGGACGTGCGGCAGCCGGCGCTGCTCGAGGTCGGTGGCCGACATCAGCACCAGCAGAGTCAGCACCACGAGGTGCACGGATGTCGCCCAGCCAGGCAGCGTCGAGCGGCTGACGATGGCCCAGGCCGATGCCCCTGAAGCGAGCGCGAGCAGTGCAGTGCGCCAGCCGGGTGCACGGCGCGAGGCCTCGTCGGGCGGCCAGACCGATGCGATCCGCTCGGCAGCCGCACCGATGATGGCGAACCCCACCCCCGCCGCCAGGGCGATTGCACTCACCGCGGCATGCTAGCCGCCGGTCGTGGGCCCGCGATGCCCGGCGCTGACGTTGGCACGCCACGTGCCTTCCCTTCGCAACAGCCGATCGGACCGACCGGCACCGTTCACATAGCGTCGGGAGGAACAGATGGACAGCGATCGCATCGAAGGCGGCCTCAAGGAAGGGGCCGGCAAGGTCAAGGAAGAGTGGGGCGACGCGACGGACAACCCGTCGACGGAGCTCGAGGGCAAGCGCGAGCAGGCGGAGGGCGACCTCCAGCAGAAGTGGGGCGAGACCAAGGACGCCGCGCGCGACATCGTTGACGACGAGGACGACGACTGAGCGTCTCGCCTGAGAACCGTTCAAGGGCCCGCCGGCATGGCGGGCCCTTTCGCTATGCCTGCTCGGTGGCGCCGTCCCGGTAGTCGAGCGCCAGCCGCACCAGGGTCGAGACAGCGGTCCCCAGCGCGCCCTTCGGGTTGACCGCCTTGTCGGCCGTCAGGTACGCGCTGCCTGCGATATCGACGTGCACCCACGGCACCGTCACGAAGTCGTGCAGGAAGACGGCGCTCTTGATCAGCGACCCCTCGCGCGTCCCCGAATTCACGATGTCGGCATGGGCCGAGTCGTACGAGGCGCGGTACTCGGTCGCCAGCGGCATCTCCCAGAACCACTCGCCGGTGGCATCGGCGGCGCGCTGCACCGCCTGCCCCCAGTCGCGCGGCTTCGCGAAGTAGGCGCTGATCAACTCGCCGAAGGCCGTGGCGGCCGCCCCGGTCAGGGTTGCCACGTCGACCAGGTGGGTGGCGCCCTGGGTCTCCGCCCAGTGCAGGGCATCGGCCAGGATCAGGCGCCCCTCGGCGTCGGTGTTGATCACTTCGATGGTCTTGCCGTTCATGGCCTTGACCACGTCGCCCGGCCGCTGCGCGTTACCGCCCGGCAGGTTCTCGACCATCGGCGCCACGGCCATGAGCGGCGTCTCCGGCGCCAGGCGTGCGACGGTGCGGGCGGCGGCGATCACCGCGGCCGCGCCCGACTTGTCGTGCTTCATCTCCTCCATGCGCTCGGGCGGCTTGAGGCTGATGCCGCCGGAGTCGAAGCAGACCCCCTTGCCCACGATGGCCAGGCGCCGGTCAGGGGCGGCCTTCTCCCAGCCGGGGAGCTTGACGGCGATCAGCCGCGGCTCGTGGAAGGCGCCCTGCCCCACGCCCAGCAGGGCCCCCATGCCAAGCCGCTTCATGTCGTCGACGTCGAGGACTTCGACCGTGCACCCGTCGCCTTCCAGCTCGCGGGCAACCTCGGCCATGCGCTCCGGGTAGAGGTCGTTCGACGCGCGGTTGGCCAGGGCGCGTCCGAACTCGACGCCCTCCGCCATGACCATCGCCCGCTCGACCACCTCCGACGCCGGCGCGCCCTCGCC
>DATBRW010000003.1:0-6010 GCA_036560125.1 Candidatus Limnocylindria bacterium | reverse complement strand
GGTCGATGAGGCAGCGGTCGACTACGCGATCCGACTGGTCCTCGCGACGCGCGACCCCGCCGCGCACGGACTGCCCAAGCTGGTGGGCCTCCTCGAGTACGGCGCGAGCCCGCGAGCATCGCTGGGGCTGGTCCGGAGCGCGCGTGCCATGGCGCTCCTGCGCGGACGCGAGCGTGCGGCGGCGCAGGATGTCTACGACGTCGCGTACGACATCCTCAACGCGCGGCTCGCGTTGTCCTACAGGGCGCTGGCCGAAGGGTTCACGATCGACGACGTCCTCGTCGAACTGCTCACCACGGTGCCGGCTCCCGGTTGGGATGGGTGGCCGCAGGTGAAGGCGGCATCCGCCCCACCGGCACCGCGCGCCGCGACGGCACACCCGGAGTCCCCGACCGAGCCCATGCTGGCCGTCGGCACGCCGCCAAGGGCTCTCGCGGAGGCGCCAGCGATCGTCCTGCCGGGCGACCAACCGGCCGCGCGGTGACCGCCGCACCGGGCGTCGGTCTCGATCTGCCGGCACAGCTCCGCCGGATCGAGCTCGCGGTGAGCCACAAGGTCCTCGGGCGCCGAGACGGTCGTCATCCGTCACTGGTGGTCGGCCATGGTGTGGAGCCCGGGGATGCTCGACCGTACGAGCCGGGCGACGACGTCCGCCGCATGGATTGGTCGATCCTGGCCCGAACGGGCGAACCGCACGTCCGGGACGCGACCCAGGAACGCGACCTCGACGTCGCCATCCTGATCGACCGGTCCGGCAGCCTCGACTTCGGGACCGTCGGCTGGCGGAAAGCCGATCTGGCCCTAAGCGTTGCTTCGGCCGTGTCCGGGCTTGCCGTCCTGGGCGGCGACCGCATCGGTGCGGTTGTGGCGACCGCCGATGGGCCACGAATCGTGCCAATCCGCGGTGGTCGGCGGCATCTGATGGGTCTCATGGGCAGCGTTGCACGATCCTCGCTCGGAGGACAGGTCGATCTCGGCCGCGCCATCGATGGCCTCCGACACGTGCTGCCTCGCCGCGGGCTCGCGATCGTGGTCTCGGACTTCATCGCTCCCGTCGAGACCTGGAGCCCGGCACTTGCGCGGCTCGGGCGTCGAAGCGAGGTCATCGCAGTCGAGGTCGTCGATCCGCGCGAGCTCCGACTGCCCGATGTTGGCCTGCTTGTCATCGAGGACCCTGAGACAGGCCGCCAGCGGACGATCGACACCCGCGACGAGCGCTTCCGCGCCCGCCTCGCCGAGGTCGCTGATCGTCGGCGGGGCGATAGATCGTCCGCGATCCGGCGCGCCGGCGCCACGCACCTGCCGCTCCGGACCGACAGGGAGTGGACCGCTCCGCTGGCGGCTTGCCTGTTCCAGCACCGTCGCGCCCGAGCATTGGGCCGCCAGGTCGCGTCCCATCCCAGCGCGGGAGCTATCCGATGATCCCGTTCGCGCCCGACCTCACGTTCCTGGCTCCCGAACGGTTCGCACTCCTGCTGGTGCCGCTGTTGCTCGCATCGCTGTACCTCGTCAGGCAGCGCCGCCGCCAGGCCTACGTGGTCCGATTCACCGATCCCGACCTGATCGACAGCGTGGCTCCAAGGCGCCCAGGCCTCCGGCGCCATCTCGTGGCCGCCATCTATCTGCTGGCGACGGCCCTGATCGTCATCGCCGCTGCCCGTCCCGCCATGGCGACCGAGGTCGCCAACGAGCCGACGGTCGTCCTCGCCTTCGACACCTCGATCTCGATGGAGGCGACGGACGTCACGCCAAGCCGCATCGTGGCCGCCCGCGAGGCAGCCCATCGGTTCATCGAGGTCGTCCCCGCAGGCGTTCGGGTTGGCCTGGTCGCCTTCGACCAGACCGCGCGGGTCATCATTCCGCCGACGACCTCGAAGGTGGTCCTCGACCGTGCGATTGACCGGCTGTCGTTGGGCGAGGGAACGGCGATCGGCGAAGCGATCTACACGTCACTGGACCTGCTCGAGTCGGACGTACCAGCCGATGCGCAGGACGCCGGCGGATCGATCGTGCTGATGTCGGACGGCGACACGACGACAGGACGTCCCGAGGGGCCGGCGGCCCGCGAGGCGCAGGCCCGCGGCGTGAAGATCAGCACCGTCGCCTTCGGCACCGACAACGCGTCGGTCACGGTCGGCTTCATGAGCGTCCCAGTCCCGGTCGATCGCCAGGCGCTGCGCGCGATCGCCGAAACCACCGGTGGCAAGGTGTTCGAGGCCGCGTCGGCTCAGGAAATCGTGTCGGTGTTCGAGGACCTCGGCGAAGGCGTTGGCACGCGGACGGAGCCGCGCGAGATCACCGACGGTCTCGCCCTTGCTGCGCTCCTGACGGCAGTGGTTGCCGCAATCGGCTCGCTCGCCTGGTTCGCTCGCATCCCCTGATTCGACCGCCGGCGGCGTCGGCTGCGTGTCGCCAGCGGAATGGCCACACTTCGCACCCGTGATGCATTACGACAACCGCATGAACCGATGGGTGGCGGTCGTCGCTACCGCAGTGGCCGCGAGCCTGTTCGTAGTCCTGCTGCTCGCCGGCGAGCGACGCGACATCGGCACCGCGGTGGTTCAGCCCCAGGCGCATAGGCCGAACATCATCCTGGTGGTGGCCGACGACCTGGACGTCGCGCTGTTCGACACCCTGACCGGCATGCCCAGCGTGCCGGACGGTCGCAGCTTCCAGCTGATGTTCGACACCACGCCGCTGTGCTGCCCCTCGAAGACCTCGATCCTGCGCGGCCAGTACTCGCACAGCCATGGCGTCCTGCGCAACAACCCGCCCGATGGCGGCCTGGCCCGTGCCCTGGAGCTGGGGCTCGAGTCGTCGACGGTTGCCACCTGGCTGGATCAGGCGGGGTATGAAACGGGCTTCGTCGGCCGCTACCTGCTTGGCTACGGGCGGCGCGACACGGATGCCAGCTACATCCCCCCGGGCTGGGACCACTGGGCGGCGCGCATTTCCTCCATCGCCGAGGGCTACGAGGACGGCGAGTTCAGCATCGACGGGAAGCCGACTCGGCTGTCAGGCAACGTCGACACCGCCGCCCTCGAGCTGGCACGCGGCATGATCGCGGACGCGGGCGACCGGCCCTACTTCGTGATGATCGCCACGCAGGCCCCGCATTGGCCCTGGCCGGTGCGGAACGATCCGACCACCCGCGGCCAGACGATGCCGCCCGTCGAGGACCTGGTCGAGCAGCTGCTGAGCGAGGTTGGCCCCGATACCTACGTGATCTTCACCTCGGACAACGGCTTCCACACTGAGCCGACCGCCGGCAAGAGCCTGCCCTACGACACGGACACCATAGTGCCGCTGGTGGTCTGGGGGCCCGACGTGCAGCCGGGCGTCGACGACGACCACATCGTGGCGAACATCGACCTGGCGCCAACCTTCGCGGACTGGGCCGGCGTCACGCCGCCGGCGTTCGTGGAGGGAAGCTCGATGGTGCCGCTGACGCAGGGCAAGAGCCCTGCATGGCGCGATCAGATCCAGCTGGAGCTGGTCGGCACCTGGCAGGCGATCCGCACGAAGACGCTGCTGACCATTGACTGGGCGGGCGGGCGCCACGAGGTCATTCCCGTCTCTGACGTCCCCCCGGCAGGGGGTTGACGCGGGTGCGCCTGGTCGCGTAGCGGGCTACTGAGCGGGCGGTTCGCCAGGCGGCCGAGTCTCCGACCCGGGTTCCGCGCCCTCGGCGGGGGGCGGCTCCACCGCAGCCGGCGGCGTTTCGTTGACCATCGTTTCGTCGCTCACGCCGGCCGATGCCGCGCCAGCGGCGCCAGCGGCAGCGGCAGCTCCCGGACCAACGCCGGGCGTTGCGTCCTCCACGGACCCTCCGCCGTCGGGCAGCGGCTCGCCGTCAGGTCCCAGGCCATCGTCGGGCGGCGGCTGCATCTGGTTCGACCGGTACCACGCATAGATCGCGGCGACGCCCGTGCCGAAGAGTCCGATCCCGATCACCCATGGCAACAAGCCCCCCGTTCCGCTGTCAGTCGGCTCAGGCGCGGGCGACGCGCTCGGCGAGGCCGAGGCAGATGCGCTTGGGCTGGCCGAGGGTGACTCACTCAGCGTCGGCGTGGGCTCGAGAGTCGGCGTCGCGGTCGGCTCCGCCGTGGGCTCGGCAGTCTCCTCCTCGGTCGGCTCCGCAGTGGGTTTCTCGGTCGGCTCCGCCGTGGGCTCCGCAGTCGGCTCCGGGGTCGGCGCCACCGTCGGCTCGGGCGTGGGCGCGATGGTGGGCTCCAGGGTCGGTTCCGGCGTCGGCGCGAGCGTCGGTGTGGGCGCCAGCGTTGGCGTCGCCACTGCCTCGCTGGTCGACGGTTCCGGGGTTGGGCAGTCGATCTCACCTGTCGCCGTCAGGAACGTTCCGATGGCATCCGAGGCGGTCTGAACGTCCGCCATCGCGGCGGAGACGGTCGCTGGATCGCCGGAGTCGATGGCCGATCGCAGCGCGGTGCTCGCCGCGGTCGTCAGGTCCAGCGCGCTCTGGAACAACGTCCTGATGCGATCGCTGACCTCGTCCTCCGAGGCGGCATCAAGCGCCTCCTGGCCGTCCGCGGCAGCCTGGTCCAGGGCGTCGAGCGCGTCGCCGGCAGCCGCGTTCTCCGGGGTTCCGGCCTGGGCCACCAGCGCGGGATCGAGCGCCAGCAGCGCGGTGAGCTGATCCTGGATGGCGGTGCCGTAGGTATTGAGGCCGCACGCGGCGGTGCGTAGGGGCGAGCCGCAGGCGACGACGCCCATCACCAGCAGCAATAGGGCAACGAACGTCATCGAGGAGCGGCGGCGCAGCAGCATGGGTGGCAGCGTAGCACGGCCACCGGCCGATCAGGCCTCTGTCACGCGTCGCGTCGAACGGGCCAACGGGCCGGTACCCTTCCGCCGATGAGAGGCCCGGCGCTCCCTGTTCGCGCGGCGATGGTCAGCCTGTATGTGGCCGTCGGCGCGTTCTACCCGTTCATCCCGGTGTACTACCAGTCGCTGGGCATCGCCCTGGGCGGCATCGGCCTGCTGGGCGCGCTGGCGGCCGGCGCCGGCGCTGTGGCGGCTCCGCTATGGGGCGCGGCCGCCGACCACTTTCGTACGCCGCGGGCCGTCATGCCGGTGGCCGCCGTCGGGGGCGCCGTCTCCGCCGCGCTGCTTTCGGTCGTCTCTCCCGTCCTGCCGCTGGTGCTGACAGCGGCGGCTCTGGCCATGTTCATGGCCGGCGTGGCGCCGATCCTGGATGCCCGCGCCCTGGAGGTGGCAGGAGGCGATCGAAACCGGTACAGCCTGCTGCGAGTCTGGGGATCCGGCTCCTTCATCGTCAGCGTCCTGCTGGTCGGCTGGCTGATCGACCAGAGCGGGATCACGAGCATGTTCGCCGTGCTGACGGGCGCCCTGATCGCCACCGGCCTGATCGGGCTGGCCTTCCGCGGGGAGGCGGGTGCCGCTGCGGCGGCCCCGCACCTGACCGGCATCGGTACCGTCCTGCGCAGCCCCGTCATCGGTCCATTTCTGCTGGCCATCCTGCTCGTCTGGAGCTCGAACATGGCCATCAACGCCTTCTTCTCGATCCACCTGGTGGACATCGGCGCCGAGAGCGCGCTGGTGGGCGCGTCCTGGGCGATCGGCGCGCTGGTCGAGATCCCGGTCATGCTCGGCTATCCCTGGCTGGGTGGCCGGTTCGGCGTCGAGCGGCTGCTGCTGGTGGGCGCATCGGTCTTCCTGCTGCGAGCCATCGCCGTGCTGGTCCTGCAGGACCCGGTGCTCGCCACGGCCACCATGGCCGTGCACGGCATCGGCTTCGCGCTGGTGCTGGTGGGCGGCGTCGTCTATGTCTCGCGCCATGCCCCGCCCGGCCTGGCCGCCACCGCCCAGGGCGTGCTGGGCGCCACGGTGTTCGGCGTGGCCGCCATTCTCGGCCCCGGCATCGGTGGACAGCTGGCCGGCTGGCTGGGGCTGGAGGGCATGTTCACGGTGGCCACCATTGGCTGTGGCCTGGCCGTCCTGGCGCTGGCCTGGGCGCTCAGACGGCAGCCAG
>DATBRW010000002.1:0-4491 GCA_036560125.1 Candidatus Limnocylindria bacterium | reverse complement strand
GGGGTCGCCGTGGTCCTGCTCATCACCTACGCCGCCCAGACCTGGTTCTTCCTCCGCTCGCCGGAATCACCCACGGCGGAGCACGCCCCCGACGAGGTGCCCGAGTGGAGCTGGAAGGTCGCCCTCACGGTCCTGCTGGCGGCCGCCGCGGCGTTGACATTCGCCTCGGAGGTGCTGGTCCACACCCTCGAGCCGGCCGTGGCATCGCTCGGGATCAGCGAGTTCTTCATCGGCATCATCCTCATCCCGCTCATCGGGAACCTCGCCGAGCACGTGGTGGGCGTGACCCTGGCCTACAAGAACAAGATGGACTTCAGCCTGGTCACCTCGCTCGGCTCGGCTACCCAGATTGCCCTGTTCGCCGCGCCGGTGCTGGTCCTCTTTGGCCTGCTGGTCGGCAACGAGCTGACGCTGGTCTTCACCCCACTGGAGGTGGTGGCCGTCGCGGTGGGCACCCTGATCGCCTCGTACATCGCCCTGGACGGGCGATCGAACTGGGTGGAAGGGCTGCAGCTCATGAGCGTGTACGCGATCCTGGCGATCGCCTTCTTCTTCGTCACGCCCTAGCCGCCGCTGACAGGATCCGGGCAGCCTCGGTCTATCATCGGGCCCGTGCCTGCCGAGGACTGGGATGACGATGGGCGTGAGGACCGATGGTCGCGCAAGCGCGACCGACTGGCACGCCTGCTGAGCGTCGCCTCCATCCTCTACACCCGTGGCTCGGGCGAGAACGGCGTGGCCGTGACCGAGATCGCCGAGCTGACCGGCATGACCACGCGCACCGTCTACCGCGACATCAAGGCGCTCGACGAAGAGCTGGGCATGCCGATCTTCACCGCCGGCCGCGGGCGCTACGGGATCGAGAAGAAGTCATTCCTGCCGCCGCTGCCGCTCTCGCTGCCGGAGGCGATCGTGCTGTTCCTGGCCACGCGCCTGATCGCCCGCTGGTCGGACGAGTACGACCAGGCCGTGGTCAGCGCCTTCACCAAGCTGGCCGACCTGCTGCCCCAGCCGATCGCCCGGCACGTGGCCGCCACCATGCTGACCGTGGGCCGCGCCGGCCCCAACGAGCCGTTCACCAGGAACTTCGCTCACGTGGCCCAGGCCTGGGCCGATGGACGGGTGGTCGAATTCGACTACGAGCCGTCCGACGGCGACGCCCGCCACGCCCGCGTGCGCCCGTACTTCCTGGAGCCCGATGCGGCCAGCCACAACGTCTACCTCATCGGGTTCGATGAGACGGTCGATGCCATGCGCACCTACAAGGTGGAGCGGATCAGGACTTCGACCGTCACCGCCGATCGCTATGAGATCCCCGACGACTTCGACCCGGATGCGTGGCTCGCCCACTCGTGGGGGATCTGGTCCGCCGAGAGCGGCGTCGAGGAGGTCGTGCTGCGCTTCGACCCGTCCGCTGCGCAACGGGTGCGCGAGTCGGTCTGGCACCGCTCGCAGAAGCTGACCGAGCTTGACGACGGTCGGATCGAGCTGGCCGTGACGGTGGCCGGCATCGTCGAGATCCGGCCGTGGATCCTGTCCTGGGGCGACGCAGTGGAGGTGGTCGAGCCCCCGGCCCTGCGCGAGGCGGTGGCACGCATGGTGCAACGCGCCGCCGATCGCTACGCGGGCTGAGGGCGCTCGAGATCGACCGAACCATCACTCCTCGCCGACTGGCCGAGCTGGCTGCGGTGGGGATCGGCCTGGCGGTGCTGTTCTACGTCGGCTGGGACGGAGCCCTGTGGGACCCGCGCTACCAGCTTGGACTGCACCTGGCCGCGGTGGCCGTTTTCGGCGGCCTGCTGTGGATCGCATGGCGTGGCGGCGACCTGCCGCGCACGCCGCTGGACATCCCGATCCTGGTCCTGCTGCTTGCCTTCGGGATCGCCAGCCTGACCGCCTGGAACCCCGGCCTCTCGGCCCGGGCGCTGGCCGCGATCGTGGCCATGGCCCTGATGCTGCCTGCGGCGCTGCTGGCATTGCGCCATCGCCCGGACTGGACTGCGCTGGTGGTGACGGTCCCGGTCCTGGCGCTCTCGTTCCACGCGGTGGCCGTCCTGGCCTGGCGGCGGGTCGAATGGCTGATGGCCGGCGGCACCGGCCTGCCGCCCGTGCGCCTCGATCACGAGGGCACCATCTTCGGCGCCCTCGCGGTGCCGGCGTTCGTGGTGCTCGGCGCAATGCCGGTGGCGCTGTTGATCCCCCACCGCCGCCTGCGGCGGGCGATGCTGATCGGGCTGGCCGTCGTGGCGGTGCCGCTGACGCTCCTCTCCGGGTCACGCTCGGCGTGGTTGGCGGCGGCGGTCGCCGGACTGGTGCTGGTGGCGCCGGCCGCAGTGCGGCGCCTGCGGCCGACCTGGCTGGCGCTGGTGGCCCGGTCCCGGCGGCTGACGCCACGCGACGTCGGACTGGCGGTGGCCGGCCTGGCGGTGCTCGCGCTTGCCGTCGCCTTCATCGCGCCGCGGCTCACCGACGTGCGCTCGCTGGTGTTTCGCGGCTACCTGTGGCGCGACACGCTGGCCGCCTGGTCACAGAACCCGGTTTTCGGCATTGGGCCGGGCAGCATGCCGCTCGCCCGCCAGGCCGCCGCGCCACCCTTGAGCTTTCCGGTGCGCCAGCCGCACTCCCACGACGTGGCGCTGGGGATCCTTGGCGACGCCGGGCTGGTCGGCCTGGCCGCCGCCCTGGTCCTGTTCGTCACCTTCGTGGTGGTGGCCGGACCGTGGCGCACGCGGTCGCTCGCCGGCCGCGCGGCCTTTGCGGTGCTCATGGGCTTCGCCGCCGGCATGCTGTTCGAGGACCTGACCTTCCTTCCCGCCTTCAACCTGCTGGTGATCGTGCTGGTTGCCATTGCCCTGCTGGACGCCGGCGTGGTGCGCTGGCAGCCGATCCCGCGCGCTGCCAGGCTGCCGGCCACGGTGGTCGCCGGCGTGGCCGGAGTCGCCCTGGTGGCGGTCATGGCAGTGGGCGACGCAGGCGCCATCGTCTATCGCAACGGGACCGATGCCGCCAGCGAAGGCCACTGGCCCACGGCTTACAGCGAGTTCCGCCAGGCCGCCGCCCTCGACCCGTGGAACCCCGCCGCCCCGAAGGCACTGGCCGTCGCGGCTGACCGGCTGGGCCTGACCGACGAAGCGCGGGCTGCCGCCACGCGGGCGGTGCGCCTCTCCCCCGGCGATGGCGCGTCGTGGATCAACCTGGCGCTGCTCTGCCGCGAGCAGGGCGACCGTTCATGCGCCCGTCATGCCGCCGACCGCGCGGTGGACGCGGCCACGCCACAGGGCCGCGAACTGGTGAACGCCGCGATCGTCTACGAGTGGCTGGGCGACACCGCCGCCGCCGATCGCGCCTACCGCCTCTCCATGCTGGCCACCTACCTGACCGGCCTGACCCAGCCGTGGCCACGCCCGATCACCATCGGCCCCGACCAGGGCAGCGAGCTCGCCGCCGACATCGAGGAGCGGAACCTGCTGGTCGCGAGGCGCCTGACCGGCGAGCCGATTCGCGTGGACGACTACGCCGGATCGATTGCGCGCTCGCTGGCGGCGGCAATGATCGGCGACCAGGCGACGGCCGAGGAGGAAGTGCGCCGCGGCCTGCGCCGCGACCCGTCGTCCACCACCATGTGGGAGGTGGCCGCCCTCCTCGGGCGCCACTACGGCACCGATGACGGGAGTCTGGAGCGAGTCGCCAACGCCACCCGCGGGCAGGGGCTGCCGGATCCGTCCCGGCCGCCGTCGCTGATCTACGACATCGCCACCTTCCGCGCCTATCCCGGGGATGGCCTCGTCACCGGCGCGGAGCGGCTCGTCCCCGACCAGCCGTGGCCCTGGGTGATCGAGCCGCTATTGGCGCCGGCGGGCGGCTGAGCGCCGCTAGTCGGTCAGCGGCAGCCTCAGGATCAGGGCCAGCGTCGGCCGGGCGCGCGGCTCGGGCGGGATGATGGAGGCCCGCAGCCAGGCCGGGCCGGCCGGCCCGCCACGGTAGCGCGCCGACAGCTGACGGGCCGACAGCCCGTCGATGCCGAGCGTGGCGAGCGCCTCCGCCACGAGCGTCCCGTCGCCGACGTAGCCATGCCCCACCGTGACGCGGTCGCCGGCCGCCAGCAGGGCCTCCAGCCAGCGGCGCCGGACCCGGAAGGTGCGCCGCGTGACCGGCTGCCCGCCGGCCCACAGCAGGTCGCTGGCGACGTAAGCGGGGCGGCCGGCCCCGGTGTCGCCGCCCAGCCGCGCCCGCAGCAGGCCGCCGTCCGGCCGGCCGTCGTCATCGAGCAGCAGCAGCGTGCCGTCCAGCACCACGCCGTCCTCGCCCAGCTGGCTGAGCAGCTCGGCCATCTCCGGAAAGGTGGCGGTGGCATCGGCCAGCCCATCGGCCTGCAGGCGCAGGTGCCCGCGTTCGACCAGTGCGAAGGCGCGAACCCCGGGCCACCAGGGCTCGAAGAAATAGTCCGCGTCGTCGAATGGCGCGTCGATCTGGGTGGCCTGCATCGGCACC
>DATBRW010000001.1:0-13471 GCA_036560125.1 Candidatus Limnocylindria bacterium | reverse complement strand
GCTCCCTTGGCGGCCGCATAGCAGGCCAGCGGGTCGCCGCCGTCGACCGTCACCCCGGGGAAGCCGTAGCCCTGCGCCCGGGCCGCCACCGACAGCCCGCCGACCTGCTGGGCCAGCGGCACGCTGATGGCGTAGCCGTTGTTCTCGCACACGAAGATGACCGGCAGGTTGTGGACCCCGGCGAAGTTCATCGCCTCGTGGATCTCACCCTGGTTGCTCGTCCCCTCGCCGAAGCTGGTGAACGCCACCACGTCGTCGCCACGCACCCAGGCGCCCATGGCGATCCCGACCGCATGCAGCACCTGCGTCCCGACCGGGGAGCTGAGCGAGACGATGTTGTAGCGCTTCGCCCCGTAGTGGCCGGGCATCTGGCGCCCGCCGGAGCTGACGTCGTCGCCCTTGGCCAGGTGGGCGGTGATGATGTCCTCAGGGTCCATGCCGAAGGTGATGGCACTGGCGATGGAGCGGTAGTAGGGGGCCATCCAATCGTGGCTGCGGCGCATCGGCCAGGCGATGGCCACCTGCGCGCCCTCGTGCCCCTGGCCGGAGATGATGAAGGCGATCTTGCCGGCGCGCTGCATGAGCCACATCCGTTCGTCCACGGCACGCGCCACCAGCATCTGGCGGTACATGGCCAGCACGTCGTCGTCGGAGAGTCCGAGGTCGTGATGCCTCGGCGGTGCTTCGGTCTGGGCCACCTGCTCCATCACCTTCCCTGCGGCGTGCGGTTGATCATCAGATGTGGATAGGTGCGCCGTCCACTGCCAGCGCGGCCTCGGCCAGCGCTTCGGTCAGGGTCGGGTGGGCGTGGACGCTCATCGCGATCTCTCCGGCTGTCCCCTCCACGAGGCGTGCCAGGGTCGGCTCGGCCAGCAGGTCCCCGGCGTGGGGCCCGATGATGTGGGCGCCCAGCACCAGGCCGGTCCCCGCATCGGCCACGATCTTGGCGAAGCCGTCGATCTCGCCCACGATGGTGGCCTTGCCCAGCGCGCGGAACGGGAACGAGCCGGTCTTGACCTCGTGGCCGGCCTCGCGCGCCTCCGCCTCGGTCATGCCCACGCTGCCGATCTGCGGGCGGCAGAAGGTGGCCCGCGGCATGAGGCCCATTTCCACCGGAGCCGGGTCGTGGCCGGCGATCGTCTCGGCCACCACCACCGCCTCGTGCGCGGCGACATGGGCCAGCGCAAAGCCAGGCACGATGTCGCCGATCGCGTACATGTGCTCGGCGCCGGTCCGCATCCAGCCGTCCACCATTACGTAGCCGCGATCCAGCTCGACGCGCGGGATGGCCTCCAGGCCGATGTCCTCGGTCAGCGGCCGGCGTCCGACCGCCACCAGGATCAGGTCGGACTCGACATCGGCGCGCTTGTCGCCCTCACGGGCAGCGACCGTAAAGCGCAGCCCGTCATCAGTGGGCTGGATGCTCTCGGTGTCGATGGTCGAGGACAGGTGGGCGGTGATGTCGCGCTTGCGGAAGACGCGGCCCAGCTCCTTGCTGACGTCGGCATCCTCGAGTGGCACCAGCCGGTCCAGGAACTCGATCAGGTGCACCTCCGCCCCGAAGTCGCGGTACATGCTGGCCCACTCCACGCCGACCGCCCCGGCGCCCACGATCGTCGCGCTGCGGGGGACCTCGGCGCGCTGCAGCGCCTCGTCGGAGGTGATGATGCGATGACCGTCGATGTCCAGGCCGGGCAGCGAGCGCGGCGCCGACCCGGTGGCCAGCATGAGGTCCGTGCCGCTGGCCTCCACGTCGCCGGACTCCCCGCCGGAGACGCGGACGCTGGTCGGGCCGGTCAATGTGCCATGGCCCTGGATGACGGTCACGCCATTCTTCTTGAGCAGGAACTCAACGCCCTTGACGTGCTTGTCGACGACCGCGTCGCGCCGCGCACCCAGCGCGGGATAGTCAAGGCTGATCCCCTCATGACCGGCGAGGCCGAACTCGCCGCCCTGCTCGTGGACCCGATGGAGCAGGTCGGCTGTCTCGAGCAGCGCCTTCGACGGAATGCAGCCGCGGTTCAGGCATGTGCCGCCCAGCCTGTCGCGCTCGATGATGCCCACCTTCAGGCCCAGCTGCGCAGCGCGGATGGCGCCCACGTAGCTCATCCCGCCGCCCAGGATCAGCAGGTCGAAGTGCATCGCCTCGCTCATGCGGTGGCCACCGACCGGTCGAGGGCGTGCCCTTCATACGCCGCCAGGGCCTGGCGCCAGTCGTCGGGAACGGGCATCGGCCGGCCCTGCCCGTAGTCGTAGGTGACCAGCACCGATGAAGATCGGGCCAGCTCTCGACTGTCAGCGGCGGCGGTCAGCTCATGCGACATGCCAATGCTCGTGGTGCCAAGCCAGTCAACGCGCGAGCGAACCTCCACGCTGTCTTCGAACAGGATCGGCGAACGGTAGTCGATCGAGATGTTGGCCAGGATCAGCGGCATGATGCCAATCGGCTCCACCTGCAGGACATCGACCAGATAGCGGATCCGGGCGAGCTCGATGTAGGTGGAGACGACGGCATTGTTCACGTGCCCGAAGGCGTCGATGTCACGGAACCGCACCTCGACGCGCGTGCGGTGGCGGAAGTCGTCAGTCACGGAGGGCCGATTCTACAGCGCCTCCCCGACGCGAGCGATCAGCGACGCCAGCAGCGTCGTGCGCGGCACCACGCTGGCCAGGTCCAGCCATTCATCGGCCGAGTGGTCGTCGCCACCGATCGGGCCCAGGCCGTCCAGGGTCGGCACCCCCAGCCCGGCGGTGGTGTTGGCGTCGCTGGCGCCGCCGGTGGCGGCGTCCGTCAGCGCGAAGCCGAGCTCGCCGGCAATGGTCAATGCCAGCTCGGCGAGGCGGGCTGTGGCGGGCGTCTTCTCCATCGGCCGATGGCTCGCCAGCTCGCGGACGCTGCTGGTCACGCCCTCGACCGGGCTGTCCTCGGCCAGGCGCTGCACCTCGGCCCGGGCCGCGTCGAAGGCGTCAGCGGTGGCCGCGCGCAGGTCCAGCTGGACCCGGCACTCAGCCGGCACCACGTTCGGGCGCGTGCCGCCGGCGATCACGCCGGCATTCAGCGTCACATCGGGCCAGCGACCATTGAGCTGGTGCAGTGCCACCACCTGCCGGGCGGCCGCCAGGATGGCGGAGCGGCCCTTCTCCGGCTCCACGCCGGCGTGCGCGGCGCGGCCGGTGAAGGTCAGCTCCAGATCGGCGATGCCCTTGCGCGCGCTGACGATGGCGCCGCTGGCGCGGGCGCACTCCAGCACCAGGCTGACGTCATGCGCAGGAGCCAGGCGACGGATGTGCGCGCCGCTGAAGATGGAGCCGATCTCCTCGTCCGGGTTGGCTACGAAGGTCACGGCCGGGCGTTCGCCGGTCGCGTGCAGGGCGGCGAGCGCATGCAGGCCCGATAGCAGGCCGCCCTTCATGTCGCTGGCACCCGGGCCCATGGCGCGGTCAGCTTCGACCTTGTACGGTCGCTCCGCCGCCGTGCCCTCGTCGAAGACGGTGTCCATATGGCCGATCAGCAGGCGCCGCGGCCCGTCGCCGGGCAGGTGGCCGATGATTAGGTCGCCGAGCTGCCGCTCACCGGCGGCCGGGGCGTGGAGGATGCGCTCGACGGTGGCGCCAAGCTCCGCCAGCGCGGCTGCGACGAGGTCGGCCACTCGGTTCACGCCGGCCGGCGTGAACGACCCGCAGTCGATGTTGACGAGCGCTTCCAGCTCCGCCAGATACCGCGACAGGCGTGCCTCGACGGCCTCGTGCAGGCTGGGCGGGGGCGGCATGGCGCGTGAGTATACTGCCGGCCATGCCGCAGGCCGCCAGAGCCGACGGGGTCGAGCTGCTCGAGCTCCGCGTGCTGGACGGCCCCAACCGGTTCTTCACCCGCCCGGCCGTCAAGCTCGAGTTCGGCGCCGATGAGCCCGGCGCGGCCGCCGAGGTCGCGGTCGCTGCCGGCGAGTCGGTTCGGCGCCTGTACGCCGGCCTGGAGCTCAGCCCGCCGCGGCTGACGACCCGCGACTCGCATGACCACCTGCGGGCGGCGATCGCCTTCCCGTGGCACCGTCGCGCCATCGCGCAGGCGGTGGGTACCGCCGCCTCGCGGGTGGCACTCGGCATCACCACCGAGCGTCGCGAGCTTCGCTCCCTGCGCGCCATCGCCCTGGGTCCGCGCTCCCATCTGCCCTCGCCGAAGGTGCCGTTGGTGGCCGTCACCGGCACAAACGGCAAGAGCACTACTACGCGCCTGATCGCGCACATCGCCCGCGAGGCCGGTCAGCGGGTGGGCATGACCAACTCGGACGGCATCTACGTCCGCGATGAGCTGGTGGAGCCGGGCGACTGGACCGGCTTCGGCGGCGCGGGCCGCGTCCTGGCGGAGCCGGGCCTGCAGCTGGCCGTGCTGGAAACGGCCCGCGGCGGGATCCTGCTGCGCGGCATCGGCTATCCGGCCAACGACGTGGCCGTGGTAACCAACGTCTCCGCCGATCACCTTGGCCTGCAGGGGATCGACACCGTCGATGAGCTGGCGGAGGTGAAGGCGACGATCGTGCGCATCACCCGCCGCGGCGGTTGGGCGGTGCTCAATGCCGACGACCCGCGCGTGTGGGCCATGCGACGCCAGACGCGCGCTGGCTGGTATGCCTTCAGCCTGGAGCCCGACAGCCCGGGGGTGCACGAGGCGCTGGAGCGCGGCGGACGGGCCGCGATCGTGCGTGACGGCGTGATGACCCTGCTGCGCGCCGGAGGCCGCGCGCGGGCGATTGCACCGGTCGCCGACCTGCCGGTCACCTTCGGCGGCCTTTCCACCTATAACGTGGCCAATGCCCTGGCTGCGGCGGCTGCCGCCGACGCGCTTGGATTCTCGGCCAGACGAATCGCGGCCGGCCTACGCTCCTTCACCCTCGACACCGGGGCGAACCCGGGACGCCTCAACCTCTACGAGCGACGCGGCCGGCTGGTCCTGATCGACTTCGCGCACAACGAGGCCGGCCTGCAGGGGCTGCTCGACGTGTCGGATCAGCTGGTTACGCGCTCGGGTGGCCGCCGCGGCAAGGTTCGGCTGGCGCTGGGCACGGCGGGTGACCGGACCGATGAGATCCTGCGCAACCTGGGCCGCCTGGCGGGCGCGCGCGCCGACGATGTCGTCATCTGCGAGAAGCGCCACTACCTGCGCGGCCGCGACCTGGGGGCGATGAACCGGATCCTGCGCGCCGGGGTGAAGGAGGGCGGATTCGCGGGCAAGGTCGAAGCGCATCCGAGCGAGCTGACCGCCCTGCAGGCGCTGGGAAAGCGCGCCAAGAGCGGGGACGTGGTGGCGGTGATGACCCACGTCGAGCGCAGCGAGATCGCCGATTGGCTGAAGTCGGCCGGCTACCGGCCGGTGCCCTTGAGCCGGTTGCGGGAGCTGCTGTCCGCGGGCTAGGCCTCGACCTCGATCCCGTCGTCGCCGCCGAGGGAGGTGACCGCCGAGATGGCGCCGCTCGAGGCGCCGTGCTGGCGGCGCTGCAGCTCCTTCCACACGTCGTTGGCGTGGTCGACGCAGACCACGATCACGTCGCCGTCGCTCCCCAGGTCGAGGGCGCGCCGGGTCGCCTCCAGCTCGTCCAGCACCGTCTCGACCTCCTGGACCCGGCCGCCGTTGGCCATCTCGGCCCGAACGCCCTTCTCGATCAGGGCTGCCGTCTCGCCGCGGGGCCGGCCGCGGTTGTTCGCGTCCTCGCGCAGGATCAGCGTGTCGAAGTAGCGGGCGGCGGTGCGGCCCAGCTCCACGATGTCCTCATCGCGCCGGTCGCCGGCGGTCGCCATGACGCCGATGCGGCGGCCGGTGACGAGCGGCCGCCGCCCGCTGGGGGACGGCTCGGCCAGCTGGTCGACGAACTCGCCGAGTGAGCGCACGGCCGGCGGGTTGTGGGCGTAGTCGACGATCACCCGGTAGCCGTCCAGCTCGAACATGTTCAATCGGCCCGGTGCCATGAAGTAGCTGGTGGTGAAGGTCCGCAGCCCCTGCCGGATGTCGTGCAGGTGCGCGCCCGCCGCCCAGGCGGCGCCTGTCGCGGCCAGCGCGTTCTGGACGTTCATCCGCGCCCGGCCCTCGAAGGTCGACGGCAGCAGGTGGGTCCAGACCAGCGGCATCGACTTGCGCCCTTGCCGCAGCACGATCATCTCGCCGTTGCGGCCCGGTTCCAACGTCACCGCTCGCCGGCCCCGCGAGGCCTGGCGCTTGATGAGCTCGTGGTCCGGATCCGTGCTGAAGTAGATGACCGATCCGGAGCAGTGGCGGCCCATGGCCGCGACCAAGGGGTCGTCGGCGTTCAGCACAGCCGTCCCGTCGCGCGGCACCGCCTCGACCACAACCTGCTTGACGTTGGCCAGCTGGCGGATGGAGTTGATGCCGGCCAGGCCAAGGTGGTCGCCGGTCACGTTCAGCACGACCGCGACGTCGTTCCGGTGGTAGCCCAGCCCCTCGCGCAGGATGCCGCCGCGCGCCACCTCGAACACCGCGAAGTCGACCGTCGGGTTCTGGAGGACGGTGGAGGCCGATCGGGGGCCCGATGAGTCGCCCTTCCGTACCAGCCGGCCGTCGACGAAGATGCCATCGGTCGAGGTCATCCCGACCTTGCGACCCATCCCCTTCATGATGTGCGAGATCATCCGGGCGGTGGTCGTCTTGCCGTTGCTGCCGGTCACGGCCAGGATCGGGATCCGCGACGGGTTGCCGGGCGGGAAGAGCGCATCGATTACGGGCTTGGCCACGTACTGCGGCTCGCCCTCGGTCGGGTGCGTGTGCATCCGGAAGCCCGGCGCGGCGTTGACCTCCACGATGCCGCCGCCGGTCTCGCGCACCGGCACGCTGATGTCGGGGCAGATGAAGTCGATGCCGGCGATGTCCAGGCCCACCACCCGCGCCGCCAGCTCTGCGATCTCGACGTTGTCCGGGTGCGCTTCCTCGGTGCGGTCGATGCTGATGCCACCGGTGCTCATGTTGCCCGTGCGCTTCAGGAAGACCCGCACGCCGCGGGGCGGGACATCGCTCATCTCGAAGCCCTGCTCGCGGGCGTAGGTGGTCGACTCGTCGTCGACCTTGATGCGGGTCAGCACCTTCTCGTGCCCGATCCCGCGCCGCGGATCGGCGTTGGTGATCTCGACCAGCTCGGCCAGGCCGTGCTCGCCGTCCCCGACCACGTGAGCCGGCACGCGCTGCGCCACCGCCCGCAGCACCCCGCCGATCACGAGGCAGCGGTAGTCGTTGCCGGTGAGGTAGGACTCGACCACCACCCCGCCATGCCGCGACTCGGCCCGCGCGGCGGCGTAGCCGGCCCGCACGGCGGCGTCATCGGCCAGGTTGAGAACGACGCCCCGGCCATGGTTGCCGTCGAGCGGCTTCACCGCCACGGGGTAGCCGATGGTGGCGGCCGCAGCGGACGCCTCCTGCTCGTTGCGGACCACCTCGGAGCGGGGCACCGGCACGCCGGTCGCCGCCAGCAGCTTGTTGGTCAACTTCTTGTCGGACGCGATGTCGACGCCCAGCGAGCTGGTCTGGCTGGTCATGGTGGCGCGGATGCGTTGCTGGTGGACGCCGTGGCCCAGCTGCACGAGCGACTGTTCGTTCAGGCGGATGGACGGGATGTCGCGCAGGGCGGCTTCGTCCAGGATGGCCTGGGTCGACGGGCCGAACGCCGCGCGCTCGGCCAGCAGGACCAGCTTCTCGAATTCGACGCGGAAGTCGAAGTCCGGCTCCGGCGTGACCAGGTGGTTGACCAGCCGCACTGCCAGGCGCCCGGCCGCCAGGCCCACGCTCTCCTCGCCGAACGAGTAGACGACGTGGTACTGCCCAGGCTCGCCGGTGCTACGGGTCTTGCCGCGGCCGACCTCGGTGCCCGCCTCGCGCTGCAGCTGCAGCGCAATGTGCTCGGCCACGTGGCCCAACCAGGTGCCCTCGCGCAGGCGCCCCGCGAAGCCGCCGGGGCGGCCCGTGCCGCAGGAGTGGCTGCCGACCTCCGGCAGCATGTCCAGCAGCCCCTCGACGAAGCCGGGAATGGTGCTCGACGGGAACTGCTCCAGCACCCCCAGGTCGACCACCAGCTTGATGGCGGGCTCGTAGCTCCAGTAGTTCGGCCCACGGTAGACCCGCGTCTCGATGATCTTCAGCTCAGCGGCCGGCTTGAGCTTCTTGCGGCTGGCCGCGGTGCGCTCCACCTTCGCCTTCGAGCGCGATGCGAGCGGGCGCTTGGCGCCGGCGGCGCTCATTCGCTGGCCTCCTCGTCCACGCGTCGCGCGCTGACCGCCCGACGGCGACGCGCACGCTCCGGTGCGGTGTCATCGGCACCCTCCGCTGCGATGCGGCGGATCAGGCGGCGGGTGACGTTCGAGGCGCTGGCGATGCGGGCCAGCTCGCGGTCGGTGGCCGACACCGGGCGCAGGGGCGGCCGCAGGCGCCGTTTGCGGAGGTCGAACCGATAGCCCGATGGGAGCGAGTGGAGGATCACGCCGCTGACCATGATCGGCTTGTGGCGCTTCACCTCGTAGGCGTCGGTCTGGAGCTTGGCGGGGTCCAGGATGGTGACCGACCCCTTGCCCAGCACCTCCATCATCCCGGCCGGCGTGACCAGGGCGGCGGTGTCCTCGTCGATGCCCATGCCCAGCAGGGCGGGGGACTGGGCGACCAGCGCCAGCAGCCGTCCGATGCGGTTCCGCTGCTCGAAGTGCTGGTCGATGATCACGCCCGGCAGCAGGCCCAGGCCGGCGCTCATCGAAGTCATCCGCTGCTTGGGGGTGGTACCGCTGGTGCCGAACGAGACCATGTGGGTGCTGATGGCCGAGGCGCCGGCGCTGGTGCCGGCCACGATCACGCCGCGCTTGTGGCGGTCGATGATCGCCTTGCCCAGGCCGGTCCCGCCGATGACGCTCGACAGGCGCAGCTGGTTGCCGCCGGTCATGAAGATGCCGGTCGCGTCGCGGACCGCCTCGATGGCCGCCGGCTGGTTGGCATCGTCCCGCGTCAATGGCCGCAGGCCGCGTACCTCGGGGATGCCCAGCGAGCGGAACAGCGACTGGTAGAGCTCGGTGGCCTCGTCGCCCAGCGAGGACGCCGTCGAGATGACCGCCACGCGCGCATCGGCCCCGCCGGCCAGGGAGGCGAAGCGCGACAGGATCTGGCGCTGTCGCAGCTTGTCCTCGGCGCCGCCGATGATCAGCAGGTGCCCGGCGCGTGGCCCGCCGGACCGCTCGGTGGGAAGCATGTCGCGCCGCAGTCTACCGTCGCGCCCCTCGGACGGCGAGGTGTCGGCCGTCGTATCCTCGCCGGATGGCCGCCGAACGCGAGGCACCCACCGAGGAGCGCGACTACTACGAGGTGCTGGGCGCCGAACCATCCGCCACGTCCGCCGAGCTGCGCGCCGCCTTCCGCGATGCGGTGCTGCGCCACCATCCCGACCGCGCCACCGCCAGCCAGCTGGCCACCCGTCGCACCGCCGTCCTCAACCGGGCGTGGCGAGAGCTGCGCGATCCGCTGCGCCGCCTGCATTACGACCATGACCTCGAGCGCGGCACGGCGGCGACCCTGGCCTGGCCGCTGGAGGCGGACGAAACGCCGGCCCCCGCTCGACGCCGCCGCGTCTCGCGGGCCGAGCAGCCGACGAGCCGGTGGCACCAGCCCCAGTGGCGCAACGTGGCGGGCTTCCGGGTCCCGGCCGACGTCTTCATGGCCGGGCCCAGCGTCCAGAACGCGTGGATCGTCGCCAACCACATCACCGGCGAGGACTGGCGCACGCACACCGAGCGCTATTGGCTGCGCTATGCGGTCGGCTACTACCGGGATCGGGGCCGGATCGAGGATTGGATCGGGGCGCAGGAACGCCTGGTCGAGCTGGAGAATTCCTTCGACACGGTGGTCCAGGCGGACCTGCGGGCCGCCTACGTCAGCACTGGCATGTATCTGCGTGGCATCGGCTTCCTGCGCCAGGTGGCTGAGAAGTATCCCGCCAGCAGCAGCCAGCGCCGGTGGGTTGACCGTGAGCTGCGGGCGCTGCTGGGCGAGTTTCGCGACCAGCGGGTGCGGCGCGGCACGGTGGAGGATCGGGCCGAGGCCGCCGAGCTGCTGCTCAACTACCTGGAGGCGCTGGACATGGAGCCGGGCATCCCCGATGTGCGCGCCACGATCGTGGCGCTGCGCCGCGCGGGCCACTATGGGCGTGCCGCGGAGGTGGTCGAGCGGGTTGCGTCCCAGCGGGTCACCGAGCCGGCGCGCTGGTTCAGCATCGTGCAGCTGCTGACCGAGGCGGGCCAGCTGGACCGCGCCTCGTCGCTGCTGGCCGCGCTGGCGCGCGGCGACCATCCGGAAGCGCTGGACCGCCGCAGGATCGGCGGCGACCCGGTGCGACGCATCGGCGCTGCCCGTCGGCGGCTCGTTCGTGCGCGAGAGCGGGCGGCCGCGGCGACGGAAAGGGCCGGCCGACGCAGCAAGCTGCCGGACGCGGGTCCGACCGACGAGCCACTGCACGCTGACGTTGTTGCCCCAGGCGTGCGCTAGGCTGCCGCGCTGAGGTGACGGGGCGGGACGTTCGCAACGCGGTCCTGGGCGCCGTGCTGGGAGGCGTGGCGGCAGCAATGTCGCTGTGGCTGGCATCGAGCACCGCCCAATCGGCGCCGTACGTCGTGTTGGTCGTGCTGATCATCACCCTGGTCGGCCTGAGCCTGGGAGCCATCCCGGCGCTGAGCGCCTACGTGGTCGCGGGGGTGATCCTGCTGGTGGCATCGCTGCCACCGCCCGGCGAATCCATGACCGAGCCCGAGCTGGTGCGTCTCATGGTCTTCGCCTTCGGCTCGCCGGTGGTGATCGTGCTGGGCCTTCGGTCCGAGTGGCAGCAGCGGGCGGATCGCGCCGCTCGGCGGGCGAGCAGTGCCGCGGAGGAGGGCGCCGACCAGGCCAGGCTGGCGGCCGATGCGGCGCGGCTACAGGTGCGCGACGCCCTGGAGCAGGTCGATCGCGAGCGGGCGCGGCTGGTCGAGGTGGCGCAGGCGATCCCGGAGCCTCTGATCGTCTACGGTCCCGATGGGCTGGGCACCTTCGCCAACGCCGCCGCCCTGCGCGTCTTCGGGCGGAGCTTCTATGACCGGCCGCTGGATGAGTGGGCGCGCGTCGCGGAACCCCGCGACGAACGGGGAAAGCCACTGCCGCGCGACGAGTGGCCACAGCTGCGGGCACGATCGGGACCCCTGCAGCAACGGGTATTGGTGCGGCTGCCAATGTCAGGGCGCGACCTACTCGTGGACGTGGAGGGGACGCCCCTGCCGGACGGTGGTGCGGTCCTGCTGCTGCGCGACGTGGGCAAGGAGGTCGACGAACGGCGCCGCCTGTCGCGCTTCGCCAGCTTCGTGGCGCACGAGCTGCGCAACCCGTTGGCGGTGGCCAAGGCCAGGATGGAGCTCGCCAACCGCGGCCGCGAAGCCGTTCGCGGCGTCGACCATGGGGCGCGAGCGCTGGAATCGGTCGACGCGGCCATCGGCATCCTCGAGCGCCTGGAGCTCTTCTCGCGGGCGGAGGCCGGCCGCCTGGACGCCAGCCAGGAACCATTCGACCTGCGCGAGGCGGTGGACGCCGGCGTGGAGCGATTGCAGGCCCAGGGCAGCGAGCGCGAGGTGCGCGTCACCGCCCACGGCGACCCGGTGGTGCTTGGCGATCGGGGCCTGACTGAGCAGGCGATCACCAACCTGCTGACCAACGCGGACCGCTACTCGCAGCCCGACTCACCGGTCGACGTCGAGATCGACGGTCGCGACGCCCCCCTGCTGCGCGTCCGCGATGCGGGGCCGGGCATCCCCGACGAGGTGGCGGAGGTGCTCTTCCATGAGCGGGTCGGCTCCGGTCGTGGGCTGGGCCTCGGCCTCTTCCTGGTCAACGCGGCCATGCAGGCGCAGGGGGGCACCGTGCGCCTGGAGGAGCGGCGGCCGCATGCCTCGTTCGTGCTGATCTGGCCCCGCGGCGCGGCGGCCGGCGACGGCAGCGATGTCGAGCCGGAGGCCATCAGCGCGTGACGCGCTCCGAGCCGCGGCCGACCGACCTGCTGCGGCTGCGCGACGCCGTCGAGCCGTATCCAGCCGAACCGTCGGACGAGCAGCTCGCCGAGGAGCTCGGCCTTCCGCCGGAGCGGGTGGTGCGCTTCGACATGAACACCCTCGGCGGCGGTCCGTTGCCGGCAGTGGTCGAGGCGATGCGCTCCTTCGACCCCGGCCGTCTGGTCGAGTACGGCGACCAGGCTTACCGCCGTCTGCGGGGCGCGATCCACGACGTGACCGGCGCGCCGGAGCATCGCGTCATCCCCGGAGCGGGCGCGGATGAGCTGATCCGCCTGGTCAGCGGCATGGCGGTCGGCCCGGGCGACAGCGTGGTCATTCCGACGCCGACCTTCGCGATGTACGCCGTCGAGGCGCGGCTGGCGGGGGCCGACGTGGTGGAGCTGTCCCGCGACGACCCAGGCGAGCGTCAGCCGATCGAACGCGTCCGCCAGGCAGCGGAGCGAGCCGGCGCCAGGCTGGTCTGGCTGTGCTCCCCGAACAACCCGACCGGCGATTGGTACACCGCGGACGAAATCGCAGTGCTGGCGGATGGGCTGCCCGCCCTGGTGGTGGTCGACACGGTCTACCAAGAGATGGCCGAGGTCTCGCTGGGCCTGCCACCGGAGGGCGCCAGCCTGCTCCACCTGCAGGAACGATGTCCCAACCTGCTCATCCTGCGCTCCCTGGCCAAGGCCTACGGGCTGGCCGGCGCGCGGGTGGGCTACCTGGTCGTGCCCGATGGGCTCGCCGCCCGCTTCGAGGCCTCACGGCTGCCACTGGCCATCGGCGGCGCCAGCGAGGCGGCCGCGCTGGCCGCCCTGTCCGATCCGCCTGCCGCGCGCGCCCGGCTGGCGGAGATCGTTGCGCAGCGGGAACGGATGGCATCCGCCTTCGGCGTGCTGGGTTGGCGCGTGCTTCCCTCGCTCGCCAATTTCCTGCTGCTGCGGCCGCCGGATGCCCATGCCATCGCCGGCGCGCTGCTGCGCCAGGGACTGGCGGTGCGCAGCTACCCGCAAGGACCGTTGCGCGACTGGCTGCGCATCACGGTCCGGGCGCGGGCCGAGAACGATCGGCTGCTCGAGGCGCTGGGCTCCGCCGGCTGAGGCAGAGCGGGAGCCCGCGTCAGTCGGCCTGGGCGAGCTCCATCGGTCCCAGGTTGGCCGCTTCCAGGGCGGAGCGGATCTTCGAGGCGTCGCCCACGGCCAGCATCAGGAACTGATCGGGCATCACCAGGTCACGCGCTGCCGACAGGATGTCATCGGCCTGCATCGCCTCCAGATGCTGGCGATAGGTCTGCCAGTAATCATCGGCCAGGCCAAAGACGGCCAGCGGCTCCATTGCGATGGCCACGCCGCCGGTGGTCTCGAAGCGGAGTGGGAAGACGCCGACCAGGTAGTCGCGTACCTCATGCAGCTCGGACTCTTCGGGC